>NZ_JAETXL010000083.1:0-456 GCF_016774385.1 Micromonospora fiedleri | reverse complement strand
CCCGCGACCCCCCCACCGCCGAGTTCCTGAGAGCGCACCCCCAGGGTCGCCGCGCGGGCGTCGGGACATGGCCCGGGCGGGCCGGGGGCCGGGCCCGGGGCCGCCCCGCGGGCGGTCCCCGGGGCGGTCACGGGGAGCACCCCTGCCGACCGGCCCGCCCGGCTCCTCATGTGGCCCGCCGGCGGCCCAGCACCAGCAGCACCGCCCCGCCGCCGACGAGCAGCAGCGCGGTGAGCACGTACCCGCCGATGGCCACGCCGGTGGTCGGCAGGCGTCCCGGTCCGCCCGCGACCGGGCTGGTGCTCACGGTCGGCGTGGCGGCAGGCGTGGACGGTGTGTCACTCGGCGTCGGGCCGGCGGTGGGCGGGTCGGCCGGGCGCGGGCCGGCGGTCCGGGCGTGGGGCGGGCCCGGGGGCGGGGCGGGGGGCGCGGCGCGGGGGCGGGCGGGGCGGCGGG
>NZ_JAETXL010000082.1:0-457 GCF_016774385.1 Micromonospora fiedleri | reverse complement strand
CGGGACGTACCTGACCGGTCAGACGGGGACGAGCCGGCGGAGCAGCCGGATCAGCCGCCCCCGCCGACTCCACCGCGGCAAGCATCGGCCGCACCGGCTGGTCGGCCTGCGCCGACACCTGCGTCGTCGGCTCGTCAGGCAGCGCCGCTGCCTGGTCCACGGATTCGGCGGCATTCGTCGGCTCGGCGGCCTGCGGGAGCCGGTCGGTCGGTTGGGTGGCCGTGGTGTCCGGTGACGGCTCGACTGGTGGGGGAGCAGGGGACCCGACGGCCGGCGACGGGTCGGTCTGCTCCGTCTCGATGTCAGGTCGGGACGTCAGCGTGAGGCTGAGCCGGGCCGACGACGGGACGAGCAGACCGGTCGGGGTGGTCCGTAGTGCCGGGAGACCGCCGGAGGAAGGCGGGAGGTACGCGTGACACGCGGCGCGCCGCGCCACGTGGTCGAGTGGCCGTAGAGC
>NZ_JAETXL010000081.1:0-457 GCF_016774385.1 Micromonospora fiedleri | reverse complement strand
AGCCGCAGCCGCCTCGTCCGGCGGCGCGCCAATCCCACCCTGACCATCACCGTCGATCTTGCCGCCGCAGCGGCGAGCCCACGCCTGAACCGGTTGCTGGAACTGCTCGGCGCACTGGCCGCCTCAGCCGAGGGACGCCTGGCGCGCGGCGACGCCGATCACCCGCCGGCCGCTGCCGACCCGAGCGTCATCCGCATCCTCACCGGACCCCGCAGCGTCCAGCAGGGCGACCGGGTCGTCCCGCTGACCCGGATCGAGTACGACCTGCTGCTGTTCATGGCCGAGCGGCCCCGGCGGGTCTTCACCCGGATCCAGCTGCTCAACCAGGTCTGGGGTTACGACCACGCCTTGGCGCGCACCGTCGACGTGCACGTCCGCAGGCTGCGCGCCAAGCTCGGCGTCGACACGCCGTTGCTGACCACCGTCCACGGTGTCGGCTACCGCCTGGCCGACGAGG
>NZ_JAETXL010000080.1:0-457 GCF_016774385.1 Micromonospora fiedleri | reverse complement strand
CGTAAGCCTCATCAAAGTTAGCGACGCCCGAAACGAAAAAGTTTGGTGTGTCAAACTGGACGTTGGGCAATTTGCGTACGCGGCGCTGGCCAGGCATATATTGCCATGACCCAAAAAGCTGGTTTTGATAATCCATGGGGAACACCCCGACTGTTGCTGCGCCTACCCTGCGAGCCGGTGCTTTGAGCTGAGCGCGCGATAACATCCAGTGAGTGCCATCGAATTTGCTTTCACCGTCTTGGACATAGTAGGGATACACACGACTCGCCTCGATACGTGCAGAGAGTGAGCGGGTACCGTTAGAGTCAACGACAAATAAATCCGCGACCGTATCCGCTGCGGAGCCTTTCCATGCCAGAAAATGGTTCCACATTGCTTCACCACCCGATTGCGGAATCGGGAAAGGAGTTCCGCCATAGGCACCTTTCAATGCCTTTCCACCTTCAGTTAGCGTTGC
>NZ_JAETXL010000079.1:0-457 GCF_016774385.1 Micromonospora fiedleri | reverse complement strand
CCGACGCGTACCCGTGGCAGCTCTCCGGTGGCATGCAGCAGCGGGTCGCCATCGCCCGGGCCGTCGCGTACCGGCCCCGGTTGCTGTTGATGGATGAGCCGTTCTCCGCCGTCGACGCCAAGACCCGCTCCGACCTGGCGGATCTGCTGGCCCGCCCCGGGCACCGGTACGCGATGACCGTCCTGTTCGTCACCCACGACATCGACGAGGCGGTCTACCTGGGCCAACGCGTGGTCGTCCTCGGTGCCTCACCGGCCGGGGTGATCGCACAGTTCCCGATCGACCTGCCGGCCGAGCGCGACCAGCTCGGCACCCGCTCATCGGCCCGTTTCGGCGAACTGCGCGCCCAGGTCTACGCGCAGGTACGCCGCACACCGCAACTGGACGAGGTGGCCCCATGACCAGCCCGCAGCCCGACACCACGCCCCGCTGGCAGGACACCGGCGGCGGCGACGGC
>NZ_JAETXL010000078.1:0-457 GCF_016774385.1 Micromonospora fiedleri | reverse complement strand
GGTGACCCGCGGCCGCGGGGCGAGCAGCGACCCGAGGACGAGGAGGACCGCGGCGGGCAGGAACGGGTAGTAGGTGTAGCCGATGCCGACGAGCAGGGCAGCGAGCAGCAGGAAGTGGTCCCGGGGTGCGCCGACCGGCCGGGCGACGAGCACGGCGAGCACGGCGGTGAGGGTCAGTCCGAGCGTCTCGGTGGGGTATCCGGAGACCAGCATCCGGGGCATCTGGCTGCCGGGCACGAGCGCGCCGACCACGACGGTCAGCACGAGGCGGCTCAGCGGGTGCAGCGGGCCGGGGAGCCGCTGTGCGGCCCAGAGCAGGACGAGGACCAGCAGCCCGAAGGTGGCGAAATTCCACCAGAGGAACGGCTCCACGGCGGCGGCGCCGGCCGGCCCGCCGCCGGGCGGGGTGCGGTGGCCGTCGAGGAGGGCGACGAGCAGGTGCCAGCCCTGAGGGTAG
>NZ_JAETXL010000077.1:0-458 GCF_016774385.1 Micromonospora fiedleri | reverse complement strand
CCAAGAAGCTCTGACATTCGACGACATTCTCCTAGTGCCCGGTTATTCCGAGGTGCTTCCTAACGAAGTCAGTCTCAAGACCCGCCTAACCCGTGGCATCGAGCTGAATATTCCTCTGGTTTCTGCCGCCATGGACACCGTCACTGAAGCCCGACTGGCAATTGCCATGGCTCAGGAAGGTGGCATCGGTATTATCCACAAGAACATGACCATCGAGCAGCAAGCTGCCGAAGTGCGCAAGGTCAAGCGTTACGAAGCCGGCGTGGTCAAGGATCCGATCACCATCGAGGCTGACGCCACGGTGCGTGAACTGTTCGAACTGACCCGCCTGCACAACATCTCCGGCGTTCCGGTACTGCACGATGGCGACCTGGTCGGCATCGTCACTTCCCGTGACGCTGTCTCTTATCCACATCTAGATGTGTATAAGAGACAGGGCCACGGCTTCTTCGTTGAAA
>NZ_JAETXL010000076.1:0-458 GCF_016774385.1 Micromonospora fiedleri | reverse complement strand
GTTCACCCTGTGGATGGGTGCCAACCTGCAAATCACCGCGATTGTCACCGGGGCCCTGGCCGTGGTGCTGGGCGGTGATGTGTTCTGGTCGTTGATCGGTCTGTTGATCGGGCAATTGCTGGGCGGTGGGGTGATGGCATTGCATGCGGCGCAAGGGCCCAAGCTGGGCTTGCCGCAGATGATTTCCAGCCGGGTGCAGTTCGGCGTGTATGGCGCGGCGATCCCGATCGTGCTGGTGTGCCTGATGTACCCTGTCTCTTATACACATCTAGATGTGTATAAGAGACAGGAACAAGGATTAACCGTGCCGACTCCGCCTGCTGTCTCTCCGTTGGCCGCGAACATGGGCGACAGTCCGGCGCCCCTGTACGCCCGCGTCAAACAGATGATCACCCAGCAAATCGACAGTGGTAACTGGCCGCCGCATTACCGCGTGCCGTCGGAAAGCGAACTGGTCA
>NZ_JAETXL010000007.1:0-469837 GCF_016774385.1 Micromonospora fiedleri | reverse complement strand
GCCATGTCAGGACACCACACAATGCCACCAGCCGGCGAGCCGGGCATGTCTGCCTGAACCCCTTTGCTCTGCTTCAACCCACGCAACAACCAGCAGCCAAAACCAGTGCGTGGATTGAAGCAGAGCAAAGGGAGTCCCGAGCACACCAGGGAGTCCCGAGCACAACAGGGAGGGTGCCCGAGCGTGGGTATTAGGGGAGCCGGAGGATCTCCACGAGTTGGGAGAAGAGGTGCTGCCTCGTATCGCCCGGAACAGGTGTGAGGAGGGTGGGTCGTCGGCGAGTTCGGTGAGCGATTCGCTTTCGCGGTGCATTCCTTCGACGCTGGTGAGGAAGTCCAGCGGAGATCTGAACCAGGGCATGAGATCACGTAGGACGTCGTCACCCGGGTGTCGCCAGTGGCTGAGGTCGAGCAGTTCCGTCAGCAGGACGGGCAGCGCCAGGCCGTTGACCCGCGGCGTGTTCTCTACGCTTCTCTCCGTCCTGAGACCAGGTGCGGCGCCTCGGCCGGGAGGTCATCGTCCGGTGTGTGTCGAGGTCAGGCGGGTTCCTTGGCGCAGATGAAGCGGGGTTCCGCGTCGTAGGTCCAGGTGAACTTCTCCCGCTTGACGACCTTGCCGTCCTTCTTGATGACGCGGAAGGCGTCCTGGGTGAAGCCCTGGCTGCCGTTGGCGGGGATGCAGCTGGGGCCCGGCTCCAGGTAGACGGTCCTCGGCGAGGTGATGTTGCGGCGGGGGCCGTACTCGGTTTTGACGCTGTCCCAGATCTTCGTGCTCCAGATCGAGACGGTGATCGAGTTGGCGGTGTACGAGGTGTCGATCAGTACGCCGTACTCGGTGTTGTTGCGGAATTTGAAGTCGAGGTTCGGCCAGAAGATCGTGGACTCGATGACGGCCGGGTAGCGGCTGAAGTAGTACGAGTGCGGCTTGTGCTCGACGTCTTCCAGGCCCGCGTAGTAGGTCGCGTTGAACAGCGTGGTGGTGAACTGCGAGGTGCCGCCGCCGACTCCGGGTACCAGTTTGCCGTCGAGGATCACCGGCGCGTCGCGGTAGCCCTGTGCGTAGCCGCGCTCCCCCGTGTGGCCGTTGAGCGAGAACGTGTCGCCGGGCAGGACCACGGTGCCGTCGACGTGCTTGGCGATGGTCACGATGTTCTGGCTACGTGGCGAGGACAGGCCGCCGGTGAAGTACGTGGTGAAGGAGGAGACCTTCTCCTTGATCCCCAGACCGGAGATTTTCTCGGCGGTGACCTTCGGGGTGACCGGCTTGAGGTCGGCGGAGATCGTACGGTCGTCGGTGCGGGGCAGGACAGCCAGCAGGTCGTCGCGGAGCTTGCCGATGTCCACCTGCTTGCCGGCGCGCCCGTCGACCACCTTCGGTTTGCCGCCGGAGATGGCCATCGTGGCGTTCTTCGGCGCCACCTCGACCTTGTCGAGTCGGTCGCCGAGGGCCGACCTGAGCTTCTTGGCGTCCACGCTCGGGGTGAGCTTGCCGGCCTTGTCGGCCTTGAACTGGAGGCTCTTGGCGATCGCCTGCGGCGGGATGGTCACCGTGCCCCGGTCGGTGGTCAGCTTGACGGGTGCCGCGACCGCCGGCTTGGCCAGTTCCTCCACGAGGCGGTCCACCTCGTCGGCGGAGGTGACCGGGTGGTTCTCCACCAACGGTACGGTCACCGACTGCCCGCTGAGCCAGCCCTCCTTGACCACCTGCGCCGAGTGTTCGGTGTCGATGGCCAGGCTCGGCTTGGGGTGACGGGCCTTCGGGGTGGTGCCGGAGAAGGTGATCGCCGGCATGGTCATCTTCCGGCCCTGCTTGCCGACCAACTTCTGCAGCTCGGCTTCCAGCTTCGGCACGTCGACGGAGACCACCGGCTCGATCTCGCGGGAGCCGACCAACCGGTCCACGGCGTGCGCCTGGGCTGCCGCCGCGGCGGCCACGGTGGCGTCCACGTCGACGGTGAGCCCGACCTCGGCCGGGTTGATCTGGGCCGTGCGTTCGCCCACCCGTACCTCGATCGGGGCAGCCAGTTCGGCTGCGCGCCGGTCCAGCTGCGTCCGCAGCTCCCGCGCCGCGTCGGCCCGGCTGCGCCCACCGAGTTCGGTGCCGAGCACTGTGGTGCCGCGCGGGACGTCGCCGGCGTACGTCCAGGCGGCGACGACGCCCACCGACGCGAGCACGGCGGTGGCCACCCCGGTGGCGAGCAGGATCCGGACTCGGCGGGATCGCTTGGCGCTGCCCGGCGGATCGACCGGTGTGGGGCGCTCCGGTTCCTCGACAGGCCAACTGACCGCTTTCACCTGGACCGTGGGCCGGTCGTCGTCAGCGGGCGGACGGTTCTCGCCGTACAGGGTCACAGCTACCTCTTCGGAAATGGCCGTGGGTGGAGTTGGCAACCTTCACCCCGGGAGGAACTACGGTAGCCAACGCGACGGGGTACGGGGGGTCTGAGTGTGCGGAGAGTCGCCATCGACACCGGTTTGAGGCGTTGGGGCAGCGGTACGGTCACGCTGTGTAGTCCGCGGGTGGCTCGGTCGGAAGACCAGCCAGGACATCGTCGCGGCGGTCACGGCGGCGGTGACCAGCGCGCAGGACAGCACCCCGGTGACGGTGCGTGGTGCGATGAGTGCCGCGCAGACGGTCAGGCCGACCGTGGCCACCCACAGCGGTGCGGCCGGCCAACGCGCGCCGGTCGCCACCCGGTCGTTGACGAGCATGAACACCACCGCGTAGAGGGCGCCGGTGGCGGCGAAGATCGGTGCGGTGTCGGCCAGGTGCAGGTAGTCGGCGCCCCCGGCGAGCCGGAACGCCAACTCGCCGCCGATGGCGGCGGTCGCGACGAGGGCCGCGCCGCAGGCCGTGATCAACGCCAGCGCCACCAGGCGGGCGCGTCGGTCGCCCCGGGCCAGTCGGGGCAGGACCAGCAGGGTGACGACCTGAGGTGCCCACAGCGCGCCCTTGGTGAGGACCGAACCGACCGCGTACGCGCCGGAGTCGGCGGCGGACAGCAGTTGGCGGGCGAGGATCAGGTCGGCGTACGCGATGGCGAGCATCGCGAGCGTGGCGGCGCAGGCGGTGGTCACCTGCCGGGCACCCAGCCGGCGTGGCACCGGGCCCGTTCCGGCGGACCCCGGCTGATCATCTCGTGACCCGGTCGGCACCGCATCGGGTGTGGCTGTCGCAGTGGTGGCGGGGGCGGCGAGGCGGGCCAGCAGTGGCAGGGCGAGCAGGCCGGTGACCGTGGTCAACAGCAGGCAGGTCACCGGTCCCCGGCCGAGCAAGAGGCCGACGACCAGCCCGCCGTAGCGGCCGGCGGCCAGTACGGCCATGGCGACGGCGAGCCGCAGGAAACGCTGGTCGCCCTGCAACTCACCGAGCCACCGGCCGGCCATCACGGTGGCGAACGTGGTGGTGGCGAGCAGCAGCGTCAGCGCGGCCGGCAGCCGCAGGAGCACCGTCAACAGCGGCGCCACGGCCAGGGTGACGGCGCCGGTGAGCGCGGCGGTGCGTAGCCCGAGCCGGCCGGCTCCGTCGCCACCCCAGCGGGCCCGGTGCGCGGCCACCGCGATCTGGAGCCCGAACCCGGGCACCGCGGCGATCGCAGCCAGCGCGAGGACGGTGGCCAGCGCGCCCAGGTCGGCGGCGCTCAGCCGACGGGCACCCAGCACCGGTACGACGTACGCCAGCGCGTTTGTCACCAGCGTGGCGAGGGTGACGGCGGCGCCGGCCGCGCCGAGCCGAACCCTGCTGGTGTCGCTGCCCGTCGTCTGTGTCATGCCACTCCGCGTCTGCCGGCCGCCCGCACGACCGGCCGGCTGATCCCGTCGGGAAGCGGCCCGACCGGCAAGACGGTACCGGCCGGTAGCCTTTCCGGACAGCCCCGCACCGACGGCCCCTGCCCAGCGCCGCGGAAAGGGTCTAGTGTGCTGCCCCATGGCGTCGACGAAGCTGGCCCCCGCAGCAACCTCCGGCCTGGCGGCAATGCTTCCCGAGCGGCTGCTCGGCGCAGCGATCCGCCGCGCCTATCCGCGGGTCGAGCCGGAACTGGCCCGGCTGGCGGAGTTCGTTCCGTCCGGCGGTACGGCGGTGGACGTGGGTGCCTGGTACGGCCCGTGGACGGCCCGGTTGCTGCGGCGGGCGGAGCGGGTGGTCGCGGTGGAGCCGACGGCGGCGCTGGCCGGACAGCTGCGATCGGCCTTCCCCACGGTCGAGGTGGTCGAGGCGGCGGTCTCCGACCACGAGGGCTCCGCCACGCTGTACCTGCCCGCCGGGGGCGCGATCGTGGGCACCTCGTCGCTGGAGGATCCGGCACAGGGTGAGCCGGTGCCGGTCCGACGGATCACGCTCGACTCGCTGGGCCTGACCGACGTGCGGTTCGTCAAGCTCGACATCGAGGGGCACGAACTGCCCGCGCTGCGCGGCGCGGCGGAGACCGTCAAGCGTGACCGGCCGGTGCTGCTGATCGAGGTGGAGGAGCGGATCCAACCGGTCGAGCCGCTGCTGGACCTGCTCACCGGTTGGGGCTACCGCGGATACGTGCTGCCGGACCGCGAATGGGTGCCGCTGGCCGACTTCGACCTCGGTGGACACCAGCAGGAGGCGATCGTACGGGTCGGGCAGAGCTTCGCCCGCCGGGTCGTCTGGCCCCGTCCCCGGTACGTCAACTCGGTGCTGTTCCGCCCCGAGTGACGTCGCGCCGCTACTCGGATCTGGGTGCCAGGTTGCCGACCGCGATCTCGTTGGTGCAGAGCGACACCTCGCCGCTGGTGACGGTCAACTCCACCGCGTCGCCGCCACCGGTGATGCGGAAGAAGTGCTGGTTCAGACCCTTCCGGACGAGGAATTGGGCCACCCCGTCGCCGAGCCGCAGGGTCGCCGTGCCGTCCGCCGAGCTGAGGTAGCCGATGCGTACCACCCAGTTCCACTCGAAGCGTGGCTCGGTCAGCGGCATTCGTACGGTCTTCCCGGTGTCGACCAGGTAGCCGCAGCCCTCCTGTGGGCCGGGCTGGATGGTGCTGCCCACGATCGTGGCCACCTGGATGCGGCCCAGATCGTCGATGATCGAGGCGTTGTTGGTCTCGTCGACGAAGGTGGGGCGGGTGCCGAAGGCACGGAAGAAGCGGGACTGGAGGTTGTACGGCGAGGAGAGGCGGGGCACCACGTTGTCCGGCACCGGGGCGTCGAAGAAGACGGTGTCCGGTGGCGCGCTCGCCATCTCGATCCGCACGGTGTCGATGTACGACCGGCCGGACTTCGCCGCCCACTCGTCGCCGTACCGGGCGGTGGTCCAGACCGTGCCCAGGCCGACCGCGACCAGGACGAGGACGAGGACGACGGTGACCGCCTCCCGGTAACGCTCCGGCACCGGGCCGAGCAGTCCCGGCGTGGGCGGCTCGGCCGGGCTCGCCGGTGGCACATCGACCGGAGTCGGCGGCACATCGGCCGGAGGCTGACCGGGGGCGACCGGGAGGGGGGCGGGTTCGGGATCGACGGGGGCCTCCGCGTGGATGACGCCGTGACGGGAGGCCGGCCACGCCGGTTGGCTCACCGCCGCGGCAGCGGGGGCAGCCGCAGCCGGGGCAGTCGGGGCAGTCGGAGCCGGGGCAGCCTCGACCGGTGCGGTCGGCGCCGGAACAGTTGGCGCGGTCGGCGGCTGCGCCGCTGCCGGTGGTAGGGCCGTGCCGGTCGTCCGGGCCAGCCCGACCACGGCGACGCCCAGGCAGATCGCCGCGACCACGACGACGTCGCTGACGTACCGGGGGTGGCCGCCGGCGACCCCGCTGAAGGCCGAGCCGAGCCGGGTCGCGGCGAGCATTCCCGCCACCATCAGCAGGTAGGCGGCGAGCAGCAGCCAGGCCCGGCCGGCCCGGCGGCGCTGGCGTACGGTCGCCGTGACCACGACGGCGACGATGGTCCAGCCCACCCAGGTGCCCAGTTGCGGCGGTGCGGCGACGGGTGCGCCGTCGCCGGCCCCGAGCCACTGCCACGGGCCGCCCACCAGGCCGGGAATCACCGTCGACCCGAGGATCTGGGCCAGGAAGGAGAAGACCTCGCCCGCCGACTCCGGGCGACGCAGCGAGGATTCCGAACGGCTCAGGTAGGCCGCCGCGAAGGCGAGGGACAGTACGGTCAGCATCAGCCAGGACGGCCACCAGCGACGGATCGTGGTCCAGATGGCCCGTACCGGGCCACCGTCGGCGTAGCAGGCGGCGGTCAGCAGGAAGACCAGCGGCACGATCAGGATCGACTTCTCGAAGAACATGAGGCCGAGCAGCAGGGCCAGGGCCAGGGCCACCAGGTGTCGTCGGCGCCTGGTCTGTACGTAGCCGACCTGGGCGGAGACCGCGAGCACCATGGCGATCTGCATCGGCAACATGTTGACGCCGACGGCCCACCAGGTGGTCGCCTCCAGGGTCAGCGGGCTGAACAGCAGCAGGCCCAGCGGCAGGAGCAGCAGCGCGGAGGGCCGGAGCATCCGCCGTAGCAGCCGGAAGAAGGTGACCCCGAGGATCGCCTGGCCGATCGCCATGAGCAGCACGTACGGCCAGTACGCCAGGCCGACGTATTCGGTGACCAGCCAGATGAGCAGCCGCCCGCCGGGCATGAGGTGGTTGTTGTAGAGCGCGAACAGATGCTCGACGGTCAGCCGGGACTCCGCCGCCTGGGTGATCAGCACGTAGTCGTCGACCGCCAGGAAACCGCGGGACGCCACCTGGGCGCGCCACAACACACTGACCGCGATCATGACCAGCGCCGCCGTGGCGATCCGGTCGCCGCTCAGCCGGCCGCCCAGCCGCCCCGGAGCCGCCGCCACGTCTGCCCCCGCTGATGCCATGGCGGGAAGACTGCCACACCACAGAACGCGTTCCCTATCAGGTCAACGGATGGTTCGACCGGTTGGCGGGCCGGGCGGAGTCTGCCGGTTACAGTGGCCGCCACCGACGCGGCGGGTCGTCGCGTACCGGCGAGGTGAGGTCGACGGATGCGGGAACGGCTGCGACAGGGCGGCCCGGTGGCCGAGCGTGGCCGTGCGGTCGGTCGCCTCGTGCCGCATCTGGTGGCGGCCGCCGTGACGGCCGTCGTGCTCGCGCCGTTGGTCCTGCCCGGCTACGTGCTGCGCTACGACATGGTCTTCGTGCCGAGGCAGGCGCTGAGCTGGGAGGTGATCGCCCCGGCGACGGCGCTGCCCCGGGCCGTGCCGCAGGACGCGGTGGTGGCGTTGGCCAACCAGTTGGTCCCGGGCTGGCTGCTGCAACGCCTGGTGCTGGTGGCGATCCTGTACTTCGCCGCGCTGGGCGCCGCCCGGCTGGTGCCGACCCGGCGGACGGCCGTGCGGGTGATCGCCGCCCTCGGGTACGCCTGGACGCCGTACCTGGCCGAGCGGCTGCTGATCGGCCAGTGGGGACTGCTGGTCGCGTACGCCGCGATGCCGTGGCTGGTGCGCGCGGCGATCGGGGTACGGGCGGGTGAGCGGGGTGCGTTGCGCCGGCTGCTGCTGGCGGCGGCGGTCTCGGCGATCACCCCGACCGGTGGCCTGCTCGCCCTGGTGGTCGTCGCCGTCCTGCTCGTCGGGCGGGGTACGGTCCGGTCGGCCTCGGTCGGGGTGGGCGTGACGTTGTTGCTGAACGCGCCGTGGCTGGTGGCCGGCTTCACCAGCACCGGTGACGGGCGGTCCGATCCCGCCGGGGTGGCGGCCTTCGCCGCCCGGGCGGAGAACTGGGCCGGCCCACTTGTGGCGCTCGCCGGCACCGGTGGCATCTGGAACGCACAGGCCACTCCGGCGTCGCGGGCCGGGCTGCTGGTGCCGTTGGCGACCGGACTGCTGCTGGTGGTCGCCGCTGCTGGCGTACCGCTGCTGCGGCGTCGCTGGGCGGCCGGGGTGACCAACCGTCTCGGCCTGCTGGCGGTCGGGTCGTGGCTGGCGGCGGCGCTCGGCGTGCTGCCGGGTGCGGTGACGGTGCTCGGCTGGCTGGTCGCCAACGTGCCGGGCGCGGGGTTGCTGCGCGACGGGCAGAAACTGCTCGTCCCGTACGCGTTGCTGCTGGCGATCGCCGTGGCGTTGGGCGCGGAACGGCTCGCCGGGTGGCTGACCACCCGGTTCGACGCGGTGACCGGGCGGGTGTTGCTTGTCGGTGCGGCGTTGCTGCCGGTGGCCGTCCTGCCCGACCTGGCGTTCGGCGGGGTGGGACGGCTGCGCCCGGTGGCGTGGCCGGCGGACTGGGCGGTGGTGGCCCGGCTGGTGCAGGAACGGCCGGGTGAGGTGATCTCGCTGCCGTTCCAGGAGTACCAGAGCTATTCGTGGAACAACGGCCAGGTGGTGATCGATCCGGCGCCCCGATACCTGGGCGTGCCGGTCCTGATCGACGACACGCTGCGTGTGGACGGTACGGCGGTGGCGGGTGAGGACCCGCAGGCCGCCCGGGTGCGGGACCTGCTCGACGCGGGGGAACCGGTGGCAACGGCCGGCCCTCGATGGGTGCTGGTGCAGCGGGCGGCCGGCCCGCCGGTGGACCCGGCGACGCTGGCCGGACTCCACCGGGTGTACGCGGGCGACGACCTGACCCTGTACGAGAATCCGCAATGGCGACCCGCGCCCGCCCCGGCCCGTCCCGGACCGGTGGGCCTGGCGCATCTCCTTGCCGCAACGGTGGTGCTGGCCATCGGTTTTTCGGACGCTGCGCGACGGAGCTACCGCGTGGTAGCGTCCCGGCACGCGAGTCCCGCGGAAGGAGAAGGTGGATGAGGAACCTGCCCGCGTTCGTCGCCGTCGGGGTACTCGGTGTCGTGCTCGGCATGCTCGGCAGCGTCGGTCTGGCGAACGTGCTCAGCCCGTCCGCCAAGGAGGCCGCGAACTCCAAGGTGAGTGAGCAGACCGAGGCCCCGCTGTACGGCACGCGCTGACCTCGAACGGCACAAGGCGCCCGCGACGCGGGCGCCTTGTCGTCGTGTCCGATCAGCCGCGGGCGGTGGCCTGCGCCACGAGCTGGGCGAAGCGGGCGCCGGTCGCGGTCCAGGTGAACTGGGCCGCGTGGGTCAGGGCGGCTTCACCCATCGCCTTGCGGCGTACGTCGTCGGCGAGCAGTTCGCGGACGACGGCGGTGAACTCCTGCTCGTCGTCGACGAGCAGGCCGGTCTCCGTGTCGACCATCGCCTCGGCGACCCCTCCGGCGTAGCGGAACGCCACCGTCGGGGTGCTGCACGCGGCAGCCTCCACGATGGTCAGTCCCCAGCCTTCCTTGAGCGACGGGGTGAGGGCGAGCCACGCCGAGCAGAGCAGGGCGTGCTTCTCCTCCTCGCTGACGAAGCCGGTGAACCGCACCCGGTCGGTGATGCCGAGCGTCTCGGACAACTCGCGTAGCGGCTCCTCCCACCAGCCCTGCCCGGCCACCACCAGCTCCAGTTCCGGCAGTTCGTCGGCGAGCTCGGCGACCGTCCGCAGGGCGATCTCCACCCGCTTGTGCGGCACCAGCCGGCCGAGCACCAGCAGTGACGGATGGGGCGTACGCGGCAGGGACGGGCCGGTCACGGTGGGGGTGCCGTTGGGCACCACGTCGATCCGCTCGGCGTCCACGCCCAGCGTGGTCAACTCCGTGCGGCTGGCCTCGGAGACGGTGACGTACCGGCAGCGCCGGTAGAGCCGTACCGCCAGCCACGATTCGATCCACCAGCCCAGCCGGGACATCCACGGGCCGAACACCACCGGCCACTGCTCCCGATGCACGTGGTGCACCAGCGCGATGACCGGTCGACCGACGTAGAGCGGGGCGAAGAACGGCACCCCGTTGCAGACGTCCACGACCAGGTCAGGCCGGCCCAGGCCACGTCGACCCAGCGGGCCGAAACCGAAGCGACCGGCGAGGCAGGTGAGCGCCGCGCGCAGGTAGACCGTCATCCGCGAGCCGCGGCGCAGCACCCGTACGCCGGTTTCGGTGGTCTCGGCCGGGCCCCCGTTCTCGTGTGCGGCACAGAGCAGAGTCACCCGGTTACCTGCGGTGACGAGTTCGGCGGCGATGCGTTCGATGTAGACCTCGGAGCCGCCGCCCTCGGGGTTGGTGGTGTCGCGCCAGTTGAGGAACAGGACGTGGCGGGAGGGGGTGTCGGAGTTGTCCACGCTGCTCCTACCGACGAGTAAGTGAGCACGATCGCGCCACCCTAGGGCGGTCCGACCCGGGTGCGCAATGGGCAGATCCGGCAGCGTGGGTCGGATGTCGGTTCGTCGATCAGGGGTTTGCCGAGCCGCACAAACCTTGGCAGGGTGTGCAGCGCAACAGCGTGCGATGCTCGCCTGCCCGGCACGGCGAACCCGTCGCGACGCCGGTGACCTGCGATGGCGTGTCGTCCGCAGGGGTGACGAGGAGGTGAGGCGGCGGTGGAGGCCGACCGTCGCGCGCCCACGCGCGGCGCCCTGTCCCACCGGTCGCCGGTGGTGCTGCTCAGTGCCGCCCTGGTGGTGCTGCTGGCCGGCTGGGCGGCGGTGGCCTACGTGCGTGCCGACCGTGGCACGCCGACCTGTGTCGAACAGGTGCGGCTGCGGGTGGCCGCCGCCCCGGTCATCGCGCCGGCGCTGGACCGGGTGGCGCGGGCCAACGCCGGCAACCAGCCGTGCGTCTCGGTGGAGGTGCAGGCCCGCCCGTCGGCGGCGGTGGCCCGGGAACTCGCCGAGGGCGCTGACGTGGCCGACGCCTGGCTGCCGGAGTCCACGTTCTGGCTGCGGCGGGCCCGGGCCGCGGGCGCCTTCGAGGTTCCGGCCGCGGGCACCTCGGTGGCGAGCACCCCGGTGGTGCTGGCGGTGACCGAACGGATCGCCCGCCGCTCCGGCTGGCCGGCCAAGCCGCTGACCTGGAAATCCCTCGTCGGCACCAAGGCGCGGCCGGTCCAGGTCGGGCTGCCCGACCCGGCGGCCGACCCGGCCGGGGCCGGTGCCCTGCTCGGCGTACGGGTGCTGGCCGACGACAACAAGGACTCGGCGGCGACCGTGGCGGCGACCCTGCGCCGCCTGGCCACCCGCACCTTCAGCCCGGCCGAGCAGGCCAGCACGCTGACGCCCGGCCGTGACCTGCCGGGCCGCGTCGACGTGGTCGCCGCGAGCGAGCAGGCGGTGCTCGAACACAACGCGTTGACCCCGTCCGGCAAGCTGGTCGCCGCGTACCCGGAGATCGCCGTGCCCTGGCTCGACCTGCCGTACGTGGTGCTGCCCGCCGCGCAGGCGCGGGCCCGCGACGCCGCCGCGAGGCTCCTCACCGAACTGCTCACCGCCACCAGCCGGGACATCTTCGTCGGCCACGGCTTCCGGACCGCGTCGGGTTTCCCACCGGCCATGCCGAACGACGACCGGCTGCGGGCGGACGAACGCCGGCCGGTGCCACTACCCGCCGAGGAGACCGTCACCGATGTGCTGACCGGCTGGAGCGGCGTGCAGCGCAGTGCCCGGATCCTCACCCTGCTGGACGTCTCGGGCTCGATGGCCGCCCAGGTGCCCGGTGGGGGAACCCGGCTCGACGCCACGGTCCGGGCCGCCGAGGAGGGGGCGGCGCTGCTGTTGGACAACAGCGAACTCGGTGTCTGGGCCTTCGCCACCAACCTCGACGGTGAACGCGACCACCAGGAGATCCTGCCGGTGGCGCCGCTGGGCGCTCAACGTGACCGGCTGGCCGAGGCGCTGGCAGCCGTCCGGGTCGAGCCGCAGGGCGGCACCGGGCTGTACGACAGCACGCTGGCCGCGTACCGCGACGCGCGGCGGAACTGGACTCCCGGGCGGATCAACCTGGTGCTGGTGATGACCGACGGCCGCAACGAGGACGACGACAGCATCGGCCGGACCGCCCTGCTCGCCGAACTGAAGCGGATGCAGGAACCACGGCGCCCACTGCCGATCATCTTCATCGGGCTGGGCGGCGCGATCGACCCGGAGGAGTTGGAGGCGATCGCGAAGGTCACCGGTGGCCGGGTCTTCGTCACCGCACAGCCCAGCGGGATGCGCCGCATCTTCTTCTCCGCCCTGGCGGACCTGAGCTGCCTGCCACCGGAGTGCCGCCGATGAGCCGTCTGCTGGCATCGCCCCTGAGCCGGCTGTCGGCACGCGTACGCCGCTCACCCGGCACGGTGCTGTCGCTGCTGCTGCTCACCGCGATCGCCTTCGCGCAGCGGCCCGGTCAGGTCACCTTCGACACCAAGCTCGACCTGGCCGCCAACCCGATCCACTTCATGGCCCGGGCGCTGCACATGTGGAACCCGGAGGCCACCTCCGGGGAGTTGCAGAACCAGGCGTACGGCTACCTGTTCCCGATGGGGCCGTTCTTCGCCGCCGGTCAACTGCTCGGCATCCCACCGTGGATCACCCAGCGGTTCTGGACGGCGCTGCTGCTGGCCGCCGCGTTCTACGGGCTGCTGCGGCTGGCCCGGGCGATGAACATCGGCACCGAACCGACCAGGTACGCGGCGGCGCTCGGCTACGCGTTGGCCCCGCGCATCCTCACCGAGGTCGGCGCGCTCTCCTCGGAGACGCTCTCCGCCGCGATGCTGCCCTGGGTGCTGCTGCCGCTGGTGACCGTACGCCGGATCGGCTCGCCACGCCGGGCCGCCGCGCTCTCCGCGCTGGCCGTGCTCGGCATGGGCGGGATCAACGCGGCGGTGGTGCTGATGGCGTTGGTGCTGCCCGGCGTCTGGCTGCTGACCCGGCGCTGGGACGCCGAACACCGGCGGCTGGTCGCCTGGTGGTGCGTCTGCGTGGTCGGGGTGTGCCTGTGGTGGATCGTGCCGCTGCTGCTGCTCGGCCAGTACAGCCTGCCCTTCCTCGACTACATCGAGTCGTCCACCACCACCACGGCGGTGGCCTCGCTGTTCCAGGCGGTACGCGGCACCAACCAGTGGGTCGCGTACATCGTGCAGGGCGAGCCGTGGTGGCCGGCCGGTTGGCTGCTGATCGACCACCCGGTGCTGATGGCCCTCACCGCGGTGGTCGCGCTGATCGGGTTGGCCGGGCTGGCCGGCAACCTGCTGCCCCAGCGGCGGTTCCTGGTGGCCGGCTTCCTCGCCGGGCTGACCCTGCTCACCATCGGCTACGTCGGCGCGGTGGACAGCCCGGTCTCCGAACTGGTCCGGGGGCTGCTCGACGGCCCGCTCGCCCCACTGCGCAACGTGCACAAGCTCGACCCGGTGCTGCGGCTGCCGCTGATGCTCGGCTTCGCGCACGGCGTCGACGCGGTGGCCACCCGGATGCACCACGCGCTGGCCCGACGCCGGCCCGGTGTGCGGCTGCGCCCGCTGGTCTTCGTACCGGTGCTGATGCTGGTGCTGGGCGCGGCCGCACCGGCCTGGCTGGGGCTGCTGCGGCCCGGCCCCGGCTGGGCGGACCTGCCGCCGCACTGGCGCTCGGCGGCGACCTGGCTGGCCGACCGGGACGCGCTGGCCCGCACGCTGATGGTGCCCGGTTCCGGCTTCGGGCAGTACGAGTGGGGACGTACGGTCGACGAGCCGTTGCAGGCCCTGGCCGGTGCGCCGTGGGCGGTCCGGCACCAGATTCCGCTCGGCTCGGCCGGTAACACCCGGATGATGGACACCGTCGAGGAGGTGCTGGCCGGCGGACGTGGCTCCACCGGGCTGGCCGACCTGCTCGCCCGCTCCGGATTCCGGCACCTGCTGCTGCGCAACGACATCGACCGGATCCAGGTGGACGCCCCACCGGTGGCGGTGCTGCGCCGGGCGCTGGCCGAGTCACCCGGCATCACCCGCGTCGCCACCTTCGGCAGCACCGACGCCCTGACCCGGACCATCGGCAGCCCGGTCGACGAGGGGTTCGACACCCTGCCGGCGATCGAGGTGTACCAGGTCGACGCGCCGGTCCCGGCCGCCTCGGCGGTGCTCACCGCCGACGTACCGACGGTCAGCGGCGGCCCGGAATCCCTGCTGGCCCTGCTGGAACAGGGCGTGGTGGAACGGGACCGGCCGGTGGTGCTCGCCGGCGACCGGGACGGGACACCCGAGGCGACCGGTGACTCGTGGATCGTCACCGACGGGCTGCGCCGCCGGGAACGCGACATCGGCCGGGTGCGGGACAACCTCTCCCAGACGTTGACCGCGAACGAGTCGGGACGGCAGGGCCGGGTCGCCCTCGACCTGCTGCCCTTCTCCGGCGAGCAGCATCAGACCACCGCGACCTACCAGGGCGTACGCGAGGTGTCGGCGTCCTCGGCGGTGAGTTTCGTGGACACGCTCGGCCCGGCCGACCCGTCCCGCCTGCCGTTCGCGGCCGTCGACGGCGACCCGCGCACCGCCTGGCACTCGGCACCGTTGAGCGGGCCGGTCGGGCAGTGGCTCGAAGTCGACCTGGACACCCCTCGCCAGGTGGAGAACGTGCACCTGTCGTTCGTCAGCGACCTGGCCGTGGGCTGGCCGGTGACCCGGTTCCGGCTGACCACCGACCGTGGTTCGGTGGATCACGAGGTGGCCCCGACGCTCGGCGGCCACACGTACTACACGCTGCCCGGACCGACCAGCCGGGTACGGGTGACCGTGCTGGCGGTGGCCGAGGGACGCCTCGACGGTGCCGTCGGCATCCGCGAGCTGACCATCCCGGACACCGAGCCGCGTCGCGCGCTGCGTGCCCCCACCGACCTGCCGCAGGATCCGGCCGGACCGGTGAGCTGGGTGTTCAGCCGCGGCCCGGCCGACCGGCCGGCGTGCCACCTCGCCCAGGCGTCGGAAGCCGACCGGATCGTCCCGGTCGGGTCGCCGGTGCGGGCGGCCGACACGGTGATCCGTTGCGACCGGTTCCTGGCCCGGGTCGGTGAAGAGCCGCTGGGGTTGGACCGGATCTTCCGCAACCCGGCCGCCGGCACGTACCGGATGGCGTTGCGGGCGGTGGCCCGTCCGGGCGGCGAGCTGAAGCTCTCCGGCCTGAAGGTGACGGCGAGCGCCTCGTCCCGGCTGGCCGGAGACCCGGCCGTGACGGCGTACGCGGCGATCGACGGTGATCCCGGTACGGCCTGGCTCGCCGACACCGGCGACCTGCGGCCCACCCTGCGGCTGAGCTGGTCGGGCCCGCGTCGGATCGACCAGCTGCGGTTGCGGGCCGCGCAACTGCCGGTCGGCTCGCTGCCCGACGAGGTCGAGATCCGCACGCCCGGCCGCGAGGTGGTCGTGCCGGTGGGCGCCGACGGGACGGTGCGCTTCCCGGCGGTACGCACCAACCGGATCGAGATCGTGGTGCGCTCGACCGAACTGCGGATCGCCGACCAGCGGGGCAACGGCTGGCCCGCGACGGCAGGCATCGCCGAGGTGGAGATCCCCGCCCTGGCGAAGCTGCTGGAGCCGGTCGACGCCGAGACCCGGGTCATCGAGCGGTGCGGCGACGGGCCGACCGTCGAGCTGGACGGCCACCGCTACGACACGTCGGTCGACGCCCGGCTCGGCGACGTGCTGGCCGGTCGGCCGGTGTCGCTGCGGGTCTGCGGGCCGGGCGGTGCCGTGCTGGATCTGCCGGCCGGCGGGCACCGGCTGGGAACCTCGCCCTCGAAGGGCTTCCTCGTGCAGGACGCGAGCCTGCGACCGGTGGCGGACGCGGCTTCCGGTGCGGCGGACGGTGCTGTAGCGGACGGTGCGACCTCGCCTGCGGCGGACGGTGGCGCCGCGCATGCTGTCGACGGTGTCGGCAAGCCTCGGCATCGGGCCGTCACCGTGCTGGACTGGGCACCGACGGATCGGACGCTCCGGGTCGACGGCGGGGAGTCGGCGCTGCTGGTGGTGCCGGAGAACGCCAACCCGGGCTGGACGGCCACGCTGGGCGACACGCCGCTGACCCCGACCCGGGTCGACGGTTGGCAGCAGGCGTGGGTGCTACCGGCCGGTGCCGGCGGCGAGGTCAGGTTGGTCTTCGCGCCGGACCGCGCCTATCGGGGTGCCCTGCTGGCCGGCGCGTTGACGGTCGTCGGGGTGCTGCTGCTGGCCACGTGGCCCGCGCGCCGCCGGCTGGACACCGTGCCTGTCGCGTCCGTGGATGGCGGCGGGGCCGCAGCTATCCCGGCGGAGGCGCCGGCCTGGCTGATCGGTGGGTTGCTGGTGGTGCTGCTCGCCGCGCTGGGTGGGGTGCTGCCGGTGGCGATCGTGCTGGCCGCGATGGTGCTGCGGCAACTGGCCGTGCGGGCCCTGCCGGTGGTGGTGCTCGGCGGCCTCACGGTGGCCATCGTGATCGCGGTGACCGGACGGGTGCAGGGCCACGGGCAGAGCTGGGCCTACGGCTCCTGGGTGCAGGCGGCGATGCTGGTCGCGGTCGGCGCGGTGGTCGCGGCGGTCATGCCCACACCCGGCGTACGGACCGACCCGCCTGTCGCGCATGATGTGACGCCGGGCACATCCGGACAGCCGCCACAGGCGGCCGAGGACGGAACCGAGGACGGGACGGTGACGCGGTGACGACAGCGGACGACCGGGCGCGGCGGGCGGCACGGCGTCGCTTCGCCACCCTGCGCCGGTCGGTGACCCTGTTCCGGGCATTCCTGGTCGAGCAGACCGACCCGGACCACTTCTACGGCCTGCTGGCCGCCGACTCGGTACGTCAGCTGCACGGCTACACCGAGTTGACCGGCCGGACCGTGCTGGACGTGGGCGGTGGGCCGGGATACTTCGCCGCCGCCTTCCGCGCGGCCGGGTCCCACTACGTCGGGCTCGACCCGGACGTGGGTGACTTCTCCGCAGCCGGGGAGTCCGTGGCGGGCATGCTGCGGGGCAGCGGCACGGCCCTGCCGGTACGCACCGGCAGCGTGGACATCGCGTTCTCGTCCAACGTGGTGGAACACGTCGCCGAGCCACCCCGGATGCTCGACGAGATGGTACGGGTCACCCGACCCGGCGGGCTGATCTTCGTGTCGTACACCCCGTGGTTCTCGCCCTGGGGTGGGCACGAGACCGCGCCCTGGCACTATCTCGGCGGCGACCGGGCCCGCCGCCGGTACGAACGCCGTACCGGACGACCGCCGAAGAACCGGTTCCGGGAGACGCTCTTCCCGGTGTCGATCGCCGACACGCTGCGCTGGGCGCGGAGCAATGACCAAATCGATATGGTCGATGCGCTGCCCCGCTACCACCCGTGGTGGGCCCGCTGGGTGATCCGGGTTCCCTGGCTGCGGGAAGTGGTGGCCTGGAATTTCGTCCTGGTGTTGCGCCGTCGCGCGGAGCATCAGCCCGACACGGTGCAGAAATCAGAGCTGACCGGGGGTCGCGTTGCTATGTGACCAGGTAGTAACCTCGCGGCCATCCCACTGATTGACACCGACGAAATTCGCTCCTCTAGGGAGGAAACATGAAGCACCGCGCCGTGGGTGCCGTGCTGTTCGGCGGGGGCGTCCTGCTCCTGGCGTTGGCCGCCGGACTGGTGTTCGTCGTCAAACCGGCGATGACCAAACTGCCCTACGACCTGGATCCCTCGACCTCGGTCGCCGAGGCCAAGGGCGCAACTTTTCTCCAGATCACCAACGGCGCGGTCGACATCGACCAGGCTGACCTGAAGTCCACCATCCTGGTCACTCCGGAACGCGACAAGACCGCTGCGCTCAGCGGTGACCTCGCCGGCGACACCGTGGTGTGGCGGGTCGGCCAGACCGTCGACCGGACCGACACCAAGGAACTGGTCAGCGCGTACGGCGCGGAGCTGGCCCTGGACCGGGTCTCCGGTGCGGCCGTGGAGTGGAACGACCAGTTCCTCGACGACAGCGGCGCCCCGGAGAAGGTCTCGTTCGCCGGGCAGGTCTACAAGTTCCCGTTCAACGCGGAGCAGAGCAACTACGAGGTCTTCGACCGGGACCTGCGGCAGACCCGGATGGCCGAGTTCAAGGGCACCGAGGAGATCGAGGGCCTGGAGACGTACCGGTACGAGCAGGTCATCACCGACGAGAAGCTGCCGCTGCCCGCCGAGCGGATCGCCCTGCTGCTCGGCGCGCTCGCCCCGGGCGCGACCGCCGGCGACATCGTCTACAGCAACACCCGTACGGTCTGGGTCGACCCGGTGACCGGCTCCTACATCAAGGTGCGGGAGCAGCAGAAGAAGGTGCTGACGCCCAACACGGGCGCACCGGTGACGCTGCTGGACGCGGACTTCGTGTACAACGACGAGACCGTGACGGCCTCCGCCGACCGGGCCAAGTCGAGCCGGGGCCAGCTGGCGATCCTGGGCGTGTGGGCGCCGCTCGCCCTGGTCGTGCTGGGCCTGGCGCTGATCGTCGCCGCGCTGCTGTTCTCCCGCCGGCCCGCCCCGGCGGCCGTGGGCACCCACCGGGCCGGGACGGACCCGGCGCCGACCCGGGTGGACCAGCCGGCGGTACGCGACGACGAGCGCGCGGCCGGTCCGCTGACCGACGAGATCCCGCCGGCGTCGACCAACTGGCGCTCCGAGGAACCCACCGTGCCGCTCCAGCGCGGAACGCAGGGCGAGGCGGAGAAGCGCTGACCCGCTGAGCACGCTGAAGGGGTGGACCCACACGGGTCCACCCCTTCAGCATGTGCGCAGTCAGAGGCGGGCCAGCGCCCGACGCAGCGGGTCGAGCCCGAGCGCACCCAGGTCGAGCGCCTGCCGGTGGAACTCACGCAGGTCGAAGTCGGCGCCCTTGCGGGTCTTCGCGTCGTCGCGGGCCTGCAACCAGATCCGCTCACCCACCTTGTACGACGGTGCCTGCCCCGGCCAGCCCAGGTACCGGTTCAACTCGAACCGCAGCATCTCGTCCGGCACCCGGCAGTGCTCCCGCAGGAACTCCCAGCCCAGCTCGGGCGTCCAGCGTTCGCCCGGGTGGAAGTCGAACGGATTGTCCTTCGGGATCTCCAACTCCAGGTGCATGCCGATGTCGACGATCACCCGCGCCGCCCGGAACGCCTGGCCGTCCAACATGCCGAGCTTGTCACCCGGATCCTCCAGGTAACCCAGCTCGTCCATCAGCCGCTCGGCGTACAACGCCCAGCCCTCGCCGTGCCCGGAGACCCAGCAGAGCAGCCGCTGCCAGCGGTTGAGCATCCCGGCGCGGACGGCGGTCTGTCCGATCTGAAGGTGATGGCCGGGGACGCCCTCGTGGTAGACGGTGGTCACCTCGCGCCAGGTGGAGAAGTCCGTGATTCCCTGCGGTACCGCCCACCACATCCGGCCCGGCCGGGCGAAGTCCTCGCTGGGGCCGGTGTAGTAGACGGAACCGTCGCTGGTCGGCGCGATCATGCACTCGATCCGGCGTACTTGCTCGGGGATGTCGAAGTGGGTGCCGTGCAGCTCGCTGATCGCCTGGTCGGCGAGCTGCTGCATCCAGTCCCGGAAGGCTTCCTTGCCCTGGATGGTGCGGGTCGGATCGGCGTCCAGCGCGGCCACCGCCTCATCGATGGTGGCGCCGGGGGTGAGGATCTGCCCGGCCACCGTACGCATGTCGGCCTCCAGGCGGGCCAGCTCGGCGAACCCCCAGGCGTACGTCTCGTCGAGGTCGATCCGGGCACCGAGGAAGTACTGCGAGGCCAGCTCGTACCGCTCCCGCCCGGCGGCCTGCTTCTGCCGCCCGTGCGGAGCCAGCTCGGTGCGCAGGAACTGCCCGAACTCGGCGATCGCCGCGGTGGCTGCCGCCGCCCCCCGACGCAGGTCGGCGTCGAGGGCACCCTCGGCACCCAACCGCTCGATCAGCCCGTGGAAGACGTTGTCGCCCTGCGGGTCGACCCAGGAGTCGCACTGCTCGGCCACCTTGAGCAGCTGAGCCTGCGAGCTGACGTGGCCCTTCGCGGCCGCCTCGCGCAGCGTGGTCTTGTAGCCCTCCATCGCACCGGCGAAGAGGCTCAACCGGGCGGCGATGTTTGCCTGCGCCTCGGCACCCTCGGTCGGCATCAGGTCGAAGACCATTCGACTGTGGTGCAACCCGCTGGTGATGACGCTGACCTCGCTGGTCGTCTCCCCGGTCTCGTAGCGGGCGAGGTCGAGACCCAACCGCTCCTGCATCGCCTCCCGGGCGATGCGCTCGGCCTCCGTGTCCGGCTCGGTGGCGTCGAGGTCGGCCAGGGTGCGGCGGGTCAGGTCGGCCTGGGCGGCGTACCCGTCCGGCGACAGGTCGTCCAGCTGGTCGTCATAACCGGAAATGCCGACGTAGGTGGCGCCGGTCGGGCTCAGCGCGGCCCACTCGGCGACGTAGCGGTTGGCGATGTCGTCGATTCGTCCCACGCACGCGACCCTACGCGAGACGGCCGGACGGAGGCTGCCGTCTTTCCGGCCCGTCCGCACCGGCGTGGCGACCCGCCGATGGCTGTGGGGTGCCTGGTACGGCGGCGGCCCTGTGTCGTTGTCGGTGGGCGACGGTCAGGGGAGGAGGTCGGCCGGATCGAAGTCGATCGGGAACGGCTCGTCGGCGCGTAGCCGGTGGCCGCTGACGGCCTGGGCGAGGGTGTCGTAGCCGCCGAACTTGCCGAGGGTGAACAGCTCCACCGCGGCGTGCCGGAGTCGGCGGGAGATCTCCACCCGCATGAAGTACGGCACCCGCCCCTCGGCGCAGCGCATCGGCGTGTCGACGAAGTCCTGGCGGCGACTGCCGGGCGAGACGAACTCGACGGCCATGGTGCACAGGTGCGCCGGAATCCAGCGGTCCTCCTCGTCGGTCTTCGGCAGCGCGTGCAGGACGGTGACGTCCGGCTGGATCCACCGCTGCGGCGAGAAGGTCAGATTCACCTGACCGAACACGTAGATGCCGTGAGCCCTGGCGGCGGGCTTGAGGAGATGGGCGAGCTCGATCTCGCCGTAGCTGTTCGTGCCGACCTCGGCGGGCGTCATGACCAACCTCCCGTCGATGCACTCGTAGCGCGCATCGGGTAGCTCAGGCAGCGGGAGGTAGCGCTCGGCGAGCTGGGTCGTCCACATTCCGTCGAGATCGACAAGTGGGTCGAAGCGCATCGGCATCGCCATGGGTTCACACCTCCTCGGCCGGTCAACGCACTACCAATGTAGGTGGTTTCTGTGGTGCGCGACACGGCGGCGGAAATCCGCAGGACAACGTCGTGCTCCAGGGGCAGAGTGTCAGGGGTGACCATGGACTTCACCCCTGACAAGCCGGCCTTGCGGAGCTGGCTGCCCGGATTCGTCGCACTCGCCGCCATCTGGGGTTCCAGCTTCCTGTTCATCAAGGTCGGCGTGGCGGAACTGCACCCCCTGCACCTCACCCTCTACCGGGTCGGCGCCGGTGCGCTGACCCTGCTGGTGGTGCTCGCCCTGCTGCGGGACCGGCTGCCCCGGGACCCGCGCGTGTGGGGCCACCTCTCCGTGATCGCCGCCCTCGGGGTGGCGGTGCCGTTCAGCCTGTTCGGCTACGGCGAGCAGCGGATCGAGTCGTTGCTCGCGGGCATCTGGAACGCCACCACCCCGCTGGTGGTGCTGCCGATGGCGGTACTGGTGTTCCGTACCGAGCGGTTGACCGTACGCAAGGCAGTCGGGTTGGGGCTCGGCTTCGCCGGTGTGCTTGTGGTGCTCGGCGTCTGGCAGGGCGTCGGCGGTGCCCACCTGGTGGGTCAGCTGATGTGCTTCGCGGCGGCGGCCTGCTACGGCCTCGCCATTCCGTACCAGAAGAAGTTCGTCGCGGGCAGCAAGCTCTCCGGACTGTCGCTGTCGACCGCGCAGCTGGTGCTCGCCACGGCCCAGCTCGCCATCGTGGCGCCGCTGGTGGCCGGCGCGCCGCCGGTACCGACCAGCCTGTCGCCGAGCGTGGTCGCCTCCGTACTCGTGCTGGGCGCGATCGGTACCGGGCTGGCCTTCGTCATCAACCTGCGCAACATCCGGATCGTGGGTGCTACCACGGCCGCCATGGTGACCTACCTGATCCCGGTCTTCGCCATCGTGATCGGTGCGCTCGTGCTCGACGAGCGGCTCACCTGGCACCAGCCGGTCGGCGCGCTGATCGTCTTGCTCGGCGTGGCCGTGTCGCAGGGGCTGATCGGCCGCCGCCGCCGGGCGGGCACCGCGCGACCTTCCGACGGAGTGGGCGCCGGGGCGAAGCCGACCGCGGAACTCGCGACCCACTGACCGTCCGCGACCTCACGCCCGGCCGTGGTGCGCTCACCGTTACGGCGGAATGGCGGTAACGCGGCACCACGGATACCGCCATTACGGCGATGTGGAGTCGATCAAGCGCTGAGGCCCCGGTTTCGGGTGGAGTCGGGGCCTCGGGCGTCCTGTCTGGAGGCCGAGTGTCTCGCTGGGTCAGAAGGCAGGCTGGTCGGGGCAGGGAGGGCAGGGGGCAGGGGGCAGGGTGGTCAGGGGGTTGTCCAGGCGATCAGGTCCTCGGCGGTCCAGGTGTTGATGACGCGGTCGGCGGGGACGCCGCAGCGGGCTGCCCGTTCGCAGCCGAAGCGCTGCCAGTCGAGTTGACCGGGGGCGTGCGCGTCGGTGTCGATGGCGAAGAGGCAGCCGGCCTCCAGTGCGCGGCGGATCAACCGCTTGGGCGGGTCCTGACGCTCGGGCCGTGAGTTGATCTCCACGGCGGTGCGGTGTTCCACGCAGGCGGCGAAGACCGCGTCGGCGTCGAAGTCGCTCTCGGGGCGGGTCCGGGCGCGGTGTCCGCGGTCGCCCGGACCGGTCACGCCGGCCGGGCGGGACGACACCATCCGGCCGGTGCAGTGCCCGAGGATGTCCAGGTGCGGGTTGGCGACGGCGGTCAGCATCCGCCGGGTCATCTTGGCCCGGTCGTCGTTGAGGCCACTGTGTACGGAGCCGACCACCACGTCCAGGCGGGCGAGCAACTCCTCCGCCTGGTCGAGGGAGCCGTCGGCGAGGATGTCCACCTCGATGCCGGTGAGGATCCGGAATCCTTCCGGCAGCGCCTCGTTGAGCTGTGCCACGTGGTCGAGTTGCCGGCGTAGCCGGTCCGCGGTCAGGCCGCGTGCCACCTTGAGTCGGGGCGAGTGGTCGGTCAGCACCAGGTATTCGTGGCCCAGCTCGACCGCGGCCAGCGCCATCTCCTCGATTGGCGAGCCGCCGTCGGACCAGTCGGAGTGGGTGTGGCAGTCGCCGCGCAGCGCGGCACGCAGCCGGCTCGCCTCGGCGTCCAGGTCGGTGCCCTCGGTGGCGAGCAGCCGACGCAGGTAGACCGGTTCCTCGCCGGCCAGCGACTCGGCCACGCAGCGGGCCGTCACGTCACCGACGCCGGCCAGCTCGGTGAGCTTGCCGGCCCGGGCCCGCTGCGCCACCTCTGCGGCCGGCAGCGCGGCCAGGGCGCTCGCGGCGGACCGGAAGGCCCGGACCCGGTAGGTGGCCTCGTTCGCCCGCTCCAGCAGGAAGGCGATCCGACGCAGGTCGGCGATGGGATCTCGGGTCATGTTCTGCAACCTACGCGCCCGCGCCGCCGGTCGGGAGACGACCGGCGGCGCGGGGTGGTGGGACCGATCAGCTGTACGGCAGCCTGATCACCGACTGGTTGCCGACCCCGAGCGTGCTGGGGTTGTTGCCGATGGCGGACCAGACCTCCACCCGTACGGTGCCGTTGCGCAGGTTCCCCAGCGATCCGGTGCTGGAGTGCAGCCCGGCCGCCTGGGTGTACCGCTCCCAACCGGGTACCGGGTCGGTGGCGAAGTACCGGTAGGTCTCCACCCGTTCCCAGGAACCGTTGCCGGTCAGGTCGTACGAGATGCGGGCCTGCACCCCGTTGCCGACCGCCTGGCCGGCGTCGAGCAGCAGTTCGAACGCGGTCTGCCCGCCGTTGTGGTTGAGGTTGAGCCCGGTCGCGGTGAACACCACCGGGTTACGTGGGGTGCCGTCGTAGTTGCCGCCGCCGGCGCTGGTCACGGTGGTGCTGCCGGCGGATCCCGCCGCGCCCAGACCGCCGCCCGACAGCAGGTAGCGCACCGGCGAGCTGGCCGGCCCGGTCGGGGTCGGGGTGGGAGTGGGCGTCGGGGTCGGGGTCGGCGTGGGAGTGGGCGTCGGGGTGGTGGTCGGTGGGGGCGTGCCGCCACCGCCGCTGCCGCCGCTCCAGGTGTGCGCGCCGCTGGTGACGGTCCGTCCCGGTGCCACCGACAGCTGCGTCCCGTCGGAGAACCGTACGGTCAGCTGGGTGTTGGAGATGTTGCTGGCCACGTACGTCCGGGCGCCGTTGCGGTTGAAGACGGCGGCCAGCGGGTGGTTGGCGGTGATCCCGGTGTCCACCCGGCCCAGCGCGGCCAGGTTGCGCACCCAGTGGAAGGTGTGGGCCCGGCTCTCGCCCTCCTCCGGGGTGTAGCCGGGGTTGGCGCGCAGCTTGGCCAGGGCGGTGTCGGCGTCGCCGAGGGCCAGGAACTGCCAGTGCATGTCCTGCCAGATGGTCGGCTCGCCGCCGTTGTTGCGGACCAGTTCGGCGTACTTCTGGGCGTTGTAGTTGGGGTGGTAGCCCAGGTAGAGGTGCCCGCCGGTGATCGGCAGCAGGTTGATGCCCTGGATCATCTCCGGCTCGGCGCTGAACCAGGTGGCGTACGCCCCGCCGTCGCCCCAGACCATGCCGACGTTGTTGTGGCCGAACGCGGCGGGGAAGTTCTCGCCGGTGACGTCGAACCAGTACTCGTGGATGGCGGCGGCCTGGGTGGTGTAGATGAAGATGCCGGCGTCGCGTACGGCGGTGTTGCCGGTGGCCTGTCCCCACTGGATCAGGGCGTTGGCGAAGTTCATCCCCTCCGACGAGGACTCCTGGTTGTTGCCGCTGGCGAACGCGCCGTGCCCGGCCGCCCAGTCGTGCCCGGCGTAGATGTCGAAGTCACGCAGGTACGGGAAGCGGCTGTCGGTGCGGTCGTAGTTGTTGGCGTCCCGGATCAGCAGGTCGATCATGCCGCCGTACTGGTCCTGGCGGGCCCACGCCGGGTCGAACTTGGCGAGCGTCGCGGCGGCGGCGATGTAGTAGCCGTAGTGGAAGTGGTGGTCGTTGAGCTCCTGGTCGGAGCCGTACGAGGCGGGGTAGCCGATCAGCGTGCCCCAGCGCTGGTCGTAGTAGAACAGCCGCTCGGTCTCGCCGGGCGAGGCGGTGAGCCAGTCGGTGAGCGTGGCGCGGATGGCGTTCAGCGCGGCCGTACGGGTCTCGGTGTCGCCGACCTGGTCGGCGATCTCGGCGATCCGGGCCGCCCGGCCCAGCCCCTTGCCCGTCCAGTAGGTGTCTCCGCCGCGCTGGTCCATCGGGTTGGCGCGGGTCGCCGCCAGGTGCTGGCGCAGCGTGGTCAGGTCGGCGCCGGCACCCGTGGCGACGGCGGGCACCTCGGGCAGTACGCCGTGGAAGCGCATCGAGGTGCGGAACTCGGCTACCCCGGTGAGCACCTTCATCCGGCCCCGGGCCGACGGGTAGGTCTGGCTGATCGGGGTGGCCCCGGTCAGCGCCTTCCACTGGTGCGGATAGAGGCTGACCACCGTACGCGTCTCGGTGCCCTCGCGGGGGGTGGTGGTGAAGGTGTACCGGGTCTCCACCTGGCTGCTCGACTGCTGGTAGGTGTAGGCGACCCGGGTGCCGGTGACGTGCGTGTGCGCGTACCGGCCGTAGGTGGTGGCGAGTTGGGCGCGGGTGGTGCCGTCGGCGGTGGCCGGCAGCAGGGCGACGGAGAAGTAGCCCCGGCCGGCGAGGTTGGAGCTGATCCGTGCGCCGTTGACGGTCCAGGTCGCGCCGCTCGGCGCGTACGCGACGTAGTCGTGGCCGCGGACGGTGAAGCCGATGGTGGCACCGCTGTTGGACCAGACCGTGGGGCTGCCACCGGTCGCGTTGATCACCGCGTCGCCGCCGGTGCTGCGGAAGTACGTGAACGGCAGACCGTGCCCGATGGTGGCCCGCAGGGTGCGTGACCCGTCACTCCAGTACGGGGTGACAGTCCAGTCCGTCCAGTCGTCCACCAGGACGTTCGGGGCGCCCAGCCCGGCCACGCCGACCCGGATGTCCTCGACGTAGGGGTACTTGAACTCGCCGACCCCGGTGGCGGTGCCGGTGATGGTGGCCGTGGAGGTGGCGGAGAAGCCGAGACCGTCGGTGACCGGCTGGTAGGCGACCGGGTGGGCGTGCAGTGGCTCGCTGAAGGCGCAGTTGAAGCGCTTCCACAGCAGCGAGGACCACCAGTCGTTGGTCGGTACCGGCCCGGCGGGTGCGGCGGCGGTGGCGTACTGCCGGGGGTTGGTGGTGAGGTTCCCGCAGCCGCTGGGGAGCGGGCCGACGGGGGTGGTGGTGTAGCTGCCCGCGCCGACGGGCGCGGCCTGTGCGGCGGAGGTGGCGATGACGGCCAGCCCGCCGAGGACGAGGGCCGCGGCGGCGCCGGCGGCCAGGAGTCGGTGGTGGGTGCGGTGTGGGACGGGAGGTCGCATCTTTCCTCCATCGCGCCGGTCCGGCCGCGACCGGTGGGCGCGTTTCGTCGTCATTGTGAGTTTAGGTAGTCCAGAGAGCGCTCTCTGAGGTTGTTAGGCGGACGGTAGTTCACGAATGAGACCTCCGTCAATGTTGCGAAGTGATGACGTGCGAATGACGCGGGACGTGACGCCCCGGTTCAGCGCCCCGGTGGTTTCGCCGGACAGCCGTGCCGGCGATGCCATCGGCCCACCTCGGCCGCCGGTGCGCGGTTGCCGCCCTTGCGCCACGAGTCGAGGTACGGCGCGGGCCAGACCACGCCCCGACGGATCCACCAGCCGTCCTCACCCAGGCACGGTGGAGAGATGCCGAAGTGCAGGTGGCAGACGTTGTTGGCGTTGCCCGTGCGGCCCACGGTGCCGAGTTGCTGACCGGCCCGTACCCGCACGCCGGGCTCGATGCCGACGGCGATCTCGGTCAGGTGCGAACCGTAGTAGCGCACGCCGTCGTCGCCGAGCACCGACACCGACAGGCCACCGTTGTACGGGCCCTGTGGGCCCCGCTTGTCGTACCGGTCCCGGCGGCTGACCTCGCCGACCGTACCGTCGGTGACCGCCACGAACGGTTCGCCGCAGTCGGCGAAGATGTCCGTGCCCGGGTACCCGGAGTGGGTCGGGTGGTAGTCGACGTTGCGGGCGCGTACCGGAAAGACGTGCGGCAGCCGGTCCCGACCCGGGGTGGCGGTCGGCGCCGGCTGATCGGCGCTCTCCGGCCCCGGGCTGTCGGCGGTCGGGGTGGCGCTGGACGGTGCCGTCGGGCTGGTCCCGGTCGGACTGCTGGTCGGGCTGCTGGTCGGTGCGGACCAGGTGGGTCCGGGGCCGGTCGCGCAGCCGGCGGCGAGCACCGGCACGAGCAGCAGCGCCGCGTACGGCAGGTGTCGTCGTCCGGTCAGCGCAACCACCCGGCCATCCTGACAGAACCCGTCCCGTCCGGCCCGGCCGCGTACGCTCGCCCGCCCGACCAGCGGCGGTCCAGCCGGTACGGTGAGCAGTACCGGCCAGGCGTGGGAGGAGTGGCCAGCGATGATGCCGTACAGCCCGTCGGGTCTCTTCCCCAGCGGACGCCCGCCGCGACCCACCTACCGTGAGCCGCACCCGGTCAGCGGCGCGGCCATCGCCGCCGGCGCCACCGGCACGACCGCCTGGTTGGTCATCTTCGGGCTGCTCGGCGGCAGCCTCACCGGGTACGCCTGGTGGACCCTGATCGCCGGAGCGCTGGCCTGGCTGGTGGCCCTCCTGCTGGTCCGGTACGGCGACCGGGGGGTGGCCACCGGCATCGCCATCGTGACCGCCGGAGGGTGGAGCATCGCCGCTGCCGCGGTTGCCGCCCGGTGGTGGACCAGCGGTGACTGGCCGCTCTGGTGATTCCTACCGGCATTGAGTGCGTTGCGTCGTCGTGCAGGCACTGAAACCCATCTTGACTGTGCCGCCAGGACTCGGCACTCTCCCGGTATGGCCTGGACCACTCCGCGGCTCGACCCGGATCGCAGCCGTCGCCGCCTTCAGCTGCTCGCGCAGTTGGCGGACGCCCGCGCGATACGCGAACGAGAACGGCCACAGCGGGCGCGCACCCAACGACTGCGCGAGCTGATCGCCACCCGTCGGCGGCTCGCCGGCTGAGCGGAACCAGATACTTCCCCAGGAATGACCGGCCGGCGCTTCGGGGCGTTGACCGGTCGCCTACCGATCCGACCGGCTAACGTGCACGCGTAACGGCTGGCGTGAGCTGTGCCAAGGGCTACTTGGGGGGACCGTGTCGTACTTCGCTGCGGCCGTGGTACGCGAAAAGGGCGGCTGGACAGCCGCCGAGCTGAGTCTGCGGGGTGTCGCCGACGTCGACGATGTCGCCGAGCGGCTGCGCGACGTCGGACCGGATGCCGACCTGTCGCTGTTGTTCGTCGAGGCGGACGACACCTACCTGGTCATCCTGCGCCTCGACGAGGGTGAGGACCTGCGGGTCTTCGGCTCGGACTCGGCCTTCGCGGAGGAGTCCCGGCTGGGTGCCCTGCTGGTCGGTGACCTCAAGACGTCGATCGCCGGGCTCGACGACGCCGAAGAACCGCCTCCCGCCACGACCAGTGGCGACGACAACGAGCAACCGGCCGTCGACCCGGAGGCCGACCCGGTCGGTGAGGCGGACATCCTGGCCGACCTGGGCATCACCGCGCAGCAGTTGCTCGCCCTCTGCGCGCACGAGGGACTGATGCCGGCCGACGTCACCGCCGAGGTCTGCCAGGTGCTGGGCTGCGTCGACGACGTCGAGGAACTGCGTGAGGTCTGATCCAGCCGGCGGCGCACCGCGGGGTGGTGTCGGACCTGCCGGCGGGGTGTCGCTGGGTAGCGCCGGACCTGCCGGCGCGCCGGTGGGCGGTGGGGAGCCGGCGGACGCGACCGATCCGGCGTTGGAGACGGTCCGGGCCGGGCAGCCCACTCCCGGTGCGGTCGGCCGGGTGGGGCCGGGCGCGCACGAGGGCCTGGCCGATCCGGGCGGCGTCGGCCGCCGGCAGCGCCACGAACTCTGGATGCGCCGCGCCCTGGAGGTCGCGGTCACCGGTCCGGACGTTGCCGACCCGTCCCGGCAGGCCGACGACGTACCGGTGGGGGCGGTGCTCTACGGCCCGGACGGTGACGAACTGGCGATCGGCCGCAACGAGCGGGAGCTGACGGGCGATCCGACCGCGCACGCCGAGGTGCTGGCGCTGCGGCGGGGCGCCGAACGGCTGGGCCGCTGGCGGTTGGACGGCTGCACCCTGGTGGTCACCCTGGAACCCTGCACCATGTGCGCGGGCGCGCTGGTGCTGTCCCGGGTGTCCACCGTGGTCTTCGGCGCGTGGGAACCGAAGACCGGTGCCGCCGGCTCGCTCTGGGACGTGCTGCGCGACCGCCGCCTCAACCACCGCCCCGAGGTGTACGGCGGAGTCCTCGCCACCGAGACCGGCACCGTCATGCGCGCCTTCTTCCGCTGAAGCCCTGCCTCGCCGCTGCCCTCGCCGCTGCTGTTGCCGGTCGCTGGTGTTCTCGTCAGGCGGGGCGCAGCAGGGCGCCGGCGATGCCTCGGGCCAGGTCTGTCCAGGCCGCCGGGCGCAGGGTCGCCGGGTCGAGCCGGACGACGGCTCGCCGTCCCTCGGCGTGCACCGTCGTGCCGTCGAGCGAGTGGAACCGGAAGCCGTAGACGGCGCTGCTGGTGCCGAGGTGTTCCACCCAGAAGTGCACCCCGACCGGCCCGGTGCCGGTGATCGGGGCACGGTAGCTGATCGCGAACTCGCGAACCGCGTGGAACACGTCGGGGGTGGTGGCCTGCCCGTTGCTGAAGGCGACCCCGTTGGCGGACCAGTACGCGGTAAGCGCCCGCTCCAGCAGCAGCGCGTACCGCGCGTTGTGCAGGATGCCCATGGCGTCGAGGTCGTCGAAGTGCACCATGGCGTGCTCGACGTGGCCGTACTCGACGGCGGTGGGGTCGGCGACGGCGTTGCTCATCAGGTGCCTTCCGGTAGCAGGGTGGGATCGGGGCACAGGCCCCGGAGCCGGTCCAGCACACTCCGGCGGGCGTGCCGGTAGGTGCTCTCCGGGTCGAAGAGTCGGGAGCGCATCGCGGCGGCGATCCCGAACGAGTCGATCTCGTACGCCAGCAGCGCCACATCCACCTCGGCCGGGAGTTCGCCCAGCTCGACCGCCTCGCGGACGAGCCGCTCCAGGAACGCGGTCCAGTCGGCGAGGACCGTGGCGAGGCGATCGTGGACTGCACCGGGCCGGGCGTTGAACTCGAACTCGGCGGTGCCGAAGAAGCACCCCCCAGGCAGCACCCGGGTGGCGTAGAAGTTGATCCGGGCCTCGTGCAGTGCGTGGATGCGGCGTACGCCCTGAGGGGCGCGCAGGGCCGGGGTGATGATCAGCTCCTGCCACTGGGCCACGGCCCGGTCGATGGTGGCGAGCTGAAGCGCCTCCTTGGAACGCCAGTGCGCGAAGATGCCGGACTTGCTCACCCCGAGGGAGTCGGCGAGATGCCCGAGCGACAGCCCGTCGAGGCCGTTCTCGCTGGCCAGGCTGACGGCGGCATCCAGCACTGCGGTGCGGGTGCGCTCACCCCGGGCCAGCCGGCCGTCAACGGTCATACCTGCACCCTACACAACACGACCGACCGGTCGTGCTTATTTGTTCGGTGACCGCCGTCACCCGCTTGTGGCGGCTTCGCCGTTTCGGCGGAATGGCGGTTACGCGGGGCTGCGGATACCGCAATTACGGCGATATGGAGTGGATCAAGCGCTGGGGCCACGGCGGTGCGGTGCTCGACGTGGGCGGCGAGGGCGGATCGTGACCTTGAGCCGCTGACCAGACCGACACGAAGCGTCCCGCCACCGACGAGCGGTGACGGGACGCCGACGGGTGCCGCGAGTCAGGCGACGATGGTGTCCAGGGCGATCTCGACCATCTGGCTGAAGGTCTGCTCCCGCTCCTGGGAAGTGGTCTTCTCACCGGTCTTGATGTGGTCGCTGACGGTCAGCAGGGTCAACGAGCGGGCCTTGAACCGGGCCGCGATCGTGTAGAGCGCCGCCGACTCCATCTCCACCGCCAGCACCCCGTAGTCGGCCAGCCGGTCGTAGAGGTCCGGCCGGTCCGTGTAGAAGGCGTCCGCCGCCAGGATCGGCCCGACCCGCATCGCGATGCCGCGCCGCTCGGCCACCTCCACCGAGGTACGCAGCAGCCCGAAATCGGCCACCGGGGCGTAGTCGATCAGCCCGTCGAAGCGCACCCGGTTCATGTTCGAGTCGGTTGACGACCCGATCGCCGCGATCACGTCCCGCAGCTGAAGATCCTCGGACAGGGCACCGCAGGAGCCGACCCGGATCAGCGACTTCACGCCGTACTCGTTGACCAGCTCGTGTGCGTAGATCGAGGCGGACGGCATGCCCATCCCGGACCCCTGCACCGAGACCTCGACGCCGTTCCAGCGGCCGGTGAAGCCCAGCATCCCCCGGACCGTCGAGTAGCAGTTCGCGCCTTCGAGGTAGGTCTCCGCGATCCACTTGGCCCGCAGGGGGTCACCCGGCATCAGGACCCGCTCGGCGATCTCGCCCGGCTTCGCGCCGATGTGCGTACTCATGCCAGTGATCCTGCCAGGCCGGGCGGCCGGGGACCGGTTCGGCGTCCGAACCGGGAGTCCTGTAGCCTACTCGGCGGTGGCGTGTCCGAGTGGCCTAAGGAGCACGCCTCGAAAGCGTGTGAGGGTTTACGCCCTCCGCGGGTTCAAATCCCGCCGCCACCGCTCGTGAACAGCGAGAACGCCCGGTCGGTCCGAGAGGACCGGCCGGGCGTTCCGCTTGGTGGTCTCGGTTGTGGTCTCAAGGCCCTGATCTGCCGTGTCCGACCCGGGTGCCTTTGGACGATGCCCCCGCTTACTCCTCGCGCTTGACCTCGGCTGGCTGGTCCAGCTGTTGCTGCCGCTTGTTCTGTTCGTCGCGCAGCCTCTCCACAGTGTCAGCGAACAGGGCATACGCCCTCTTTTCGTCGAGCCCGAGGTACTTGCCCACGCGAAGCTCTACCGCCTCGTACTCTCGCTCAATCGCGTCGGCCGTCTGTTGCGAGTTGAAGCTGCGCTCGTGGTACTTGAAATATCCGGTGAATCCTGCCGACAACCCAACAGCAGCGCTGGCAGCTACGGTCAGCCATCTGGCCTGGCTGAATGCCACGGATGCTGTCGCAATCGCGGATGTCGCTACCGATCCGACGATGATGACGCTTTGAAATCGATTATGAATTCGTCGGCTTCGTCCGGCATCTTCGCGGAATTGTGAAATGAGATCCGGGACGTCATCTCTGTAGCGTTTCTGTGCCAGTAAGGCGGGGTCCCCTTCGCCGGTGGTGGCATTGGTGTCTACTTCCGCCTGCGTGCGTCGCCGTACCACGTGGAGCTTCTTGATGAAGATGCGTGTGCTTCGCATGCGCTTGTACTGCCAATACGCCAGTACTGGTGAGGCGAGCAGGGACACGGCCAACGCTACGTACAGCCAAGTCGAGTACCGCCCTGCCTGGCTGTCTTGGAGGAATGTCGCAACCACTGCGGCAGTCGCAAGCAGGATGTTTCCCAGGAAGATCCAAGTTAGTGCAACCTTGCGCCACAATTCCTGGAGGTGGAGCTTCTCTTCCGCGTCCAGGATCAGGCTTCGGAGGTGGTCAGGATGCCAGCTTTTGGAGCTGTTGTTGATTACTTCTTTCCATTTTTCCTCGGCTGCGGAACCCCTAGTTCCCCAAAGCCTCGATATTCCCGACCACATGGCGTTACGTTATGACTACACGTGCCAGTCAACAAGGTGAATGCGAGTCGCCTTGCCGACAGTTGTCCTGTGGTCGGTTACATCCGTTGCCGTATGCGGTCGTCCATGGGTGGACGCTCGGAGCGCTGGTCATGTGCGCTGTCTAGCGGCCGGGACGCATGATCCCAGACCGCAGGTTTGTGCGTCTGCAGCCCTGCCGGTTCAAATCCCGCCGTCGCGGCTCGTGGACAGTGAGAACGCCCGGTCGATCCGCGAGGATCACATCGGGCGTTCTGGTGCCTGTCCGAAAGCTGCTCCTATGGCCAGCTTCGGGCCAGCCAGGCTGTGATCTCTGGCCGGACAGACATGGCTTTTGATCTACGTGTCCCTATGCTGTGAGTGCGACAACAGGGATGCGGGGGTTTCGATGCGGCGCAGGCTTGCCGGGCTGACGGTTCTGACGGTGTTGGCCGGGCTGGCGGTGAGCACTCCCGCCCAGGCCGCCGACGAGTTCCGGACCATCACCCGGGATGGCCTGATCATGCAGTACCACCGGGTGGCGAAGGCGGTCACGCCGGTGAAGGGGACCGGGGCGACTCGCTCCGACTTCGACGGCGACGGGGTCGACGACATCGCGGCCTCGGCCGGCTGGCTCAACCACAGCCTGCCGCACTATCCGACGGGCGTGGTGGTGGTGCGCTACTCGTCCGCGCCGCACGTCGACTATTTCATCGGCACGGGCGTGGACAACATCTCCAGCTTCGGCATCGCCCTGGTGGCCGGTGACTTCAACGGTGACGGCTACGACGACCTGGCGATCGGTGACGCCGACGAGGCCGACACCAAGAAGAACAATGCGCATGGTGGGGGTGTCTGGATCATCCCAGGCAGTCGCACGGGCCTGGTTGTCGACTCGACCAAGCACTTCAACCAGAGTTCCCCTGGGGTACCCGGTGAGTCGGAGAACCGGGACGCCTTCGGTGCCTCGCTGGCGGCCGGTGACATCAACGGCGACGGGCGGGACGACCTGGCGATCGGGGCCTTCAAGGAGGCGATCGGCAGCGTCAAGGAGGCCGGCGCGGTCACCATCCTGTACGGCGGTAGTGGCGGCCTGACCGGCACCGGGGCCCAGCAGTTGCACCAGAACCAGGCGGCGGTGCCGGGTTCGGCGGAGCGCCGCGATCATTTCGGCATGTCGCTGGCCATCGGCAAGGTCAACAACAACAAGTACGCCGATCTGGTCATCGGCGCGCCGCACGAGAATGACGGCAGCGGCGCCAACGGCAGCGGCATGGTGACCCTGATGTGGGGTTCGGCCAGCGGGGTGAAGCTCAGTGGGGCCACCTCGGTCACCGGCGCGGGGGTGTACAAGGCGACCGGCCGCAAGGACACCATCGCCTGGTACCTGGGCATGTCCCTGGCGATCGGTGACGTGAACGGTGACGGGCTGGGCGAGGTGATCGCCGGGGCGCCGAACGCGCAGACCCCGCACGTCGACGGTGGTCTGATCGCGGTCTTCACCGGTCGTACCGGTGGCGCGGGGCTGTCCGGCAAGGCCGTGAAGATCATTACCCAGCGTACGACCGGGGTGCCGGGTTCGCCGGAGAGTGGGGACCGGTTCGGCGCGACCCTGGCGGCCGGTGACGTGACCGGCGATGGTCGGGCGGACGTGCTGGTCGGCGCGTACACCGAGGCGATCGGTACGAAGGACGAGGCGGGCATGATCGTCCTACTCAAGGGTTCCTCGTCCGGGCTGACCGGCACCGGCGCGCAGGGGTTCGACCAGAACCACTCCGTCGTCCCGGGTGGGGCCGAGCGCGGCGACCGGTTCGGCGGCTCGCTGGCGCTGCTGAACCTCAACGGCAAGGGCCCGCTGGACGCCCTCGTGGGGTCGACCCGAGAGGAGGTCGCCGGTGACATCCCCGGCTATCCCTCCGCGACGTTGTCCCGGTTTCACGGCTCATCCAGCGGGATCGTCCCGCAGTCCGGTTCGTGGAGCGGGCGTGCCCTGAACACCGACCGGCTGGAACTGCTGGAGTACGGCCATCGGATCGCCGGGCCGCAGAGCAGCGGCCCGTGGTACTGAGCAGGGAGACGGGGGCGCAGATGCGGCGCAGGCTTGCCGGAGTGTCGGTGTTGGCGGTTGCGGCGAGCCTGATGGTGGGCACTCCCGCGCAGGCGGCCGAGGAGGAGTTCCGGACCATCACCCGGGAGGGCGTGATCCTCCAGTTCCATCGGGTGCCGAAGCCGGTAGCCCCGGTGAAGGGGGCCGGGCCGACCCGTTCCGACTTCGACGGTGACGGAATTGACGACGTCGCGGTCGCCAGCGACTTCACGCAGGACAGACTGGCGCACCGGGCGACCGGGCTCGTGGTGGTGCGCTACTCGTCCGCACCGCATGTCGACTACTTCGCCAGCGTGCTCGTTGCGGAAGGCGGCTGTCGCTGCTTCGGCATAGCGCTGGCCGCCGGCGATTTCAACGGCGATGGTTACGACGACCTGGCCATCGGTGACTCGGTCGAGGTCGACCCAGTGCAGAGGACCCGTGCCGGTGGGGTGTGGGTGATCCCGGGCAGCCGGAGTGGTCTGGTGGTCGACTCGGCGCAGCACTTCAACCAGAGCAGTCCCGGGGTGCCCGGGGCGGCGGAGAACCACGACTGGTTCGGTGCCGCGCTGGCGGCCGGTGACATCAACGGCGACGGTCGGGACGACCTGGCGATCGGGGCGCACGGCGAGTCGATCGGCAAGGTCAAGGAGGCCGGTGCGGTCACCGTGCTGTACGGCGGGGTGGGTGGCCTGCGGACGACCGGTGCCCAGCAGCTGCACCAGAACCTCGCCGCCGTGCCGGGTGCCGCCGAGCGCCCTGACCACTTCGGCTTCACGCTGGCCATCGGCAAAGTGAATGAGAACAAGTACGCCGACCTGGTCATCGGCGCGCCGCACGAGAACGACGGTCAGACCTGGAACGGCAACGGCATGGTGACCCTGATGTGGGGTTCCAAGAACGGGGTGAAGCTCAGCGGCGCCACCTCGGTCACCGGCGCGGGGGTCTACAAGGCGACCGGACGCAAGGACACCATCGCCTTGCAGCTGGGCATGTCGCTGGCGATCGGTGACGTCAACGGTGACGGGCTGGGCGAGGTGATCGCCGGGGCGCCGACCGCGCAGACCCCGCACCTCAACGGCGGTCTGCTGGCGGTCTTCACCGGCCGTTCCGGTGGCGCGGGCCTCTCCGGCAAAGCCGTGAAGATCATTACGCAGCGTACGGCCGGTGTCCCGGGTAGCCCGGAGCAGGGCGACGAGTTCGGCGCGACGATCGCAGTGGGTGACGTGACCGGTGACGGTCGGGCCGACGTGCTGGTGGGTGCCCCTGCTGAGGCGATCGGTAAGAAGACCGGGGCAGGCATGATCGCTCTGCTCAAGGGGTCTGCCGCCGGGTTGACCGGCGCCGGCGCTCAAGGCTTCGACCAGGACCACGCGGTGGTGCCGGGCGGTACGGAGCGCTTTGACCTGTTCGGCGCCTCGGTCGCCATCCTCAATCTCGACGGCAAGGGGCCGCTGGATGCTCTAGTGGCGTCGACAGGTGAGAACGTAGCCGGTGATCAAGACTTGTATCCTTCCGGGACGTTGTCGCGGTTCCACGGCGCCCCGGGCGGCCTCGTGCCGCAGGCGGGCTCCTGGAGCGCCGCGTCGCTGCGCACCGATCGACTCTGGCCGTACTGGTACGGCTCAAGGATCGCCGGCCCGCAGAGCGGCGGACAACGGCACATCTACTGATCACCTAAAAGCGGGGGTTCTTGATGCGGCGAAGTGTCGCAGGACTGTCCATGTTGGCGGTTGCCACCGGTCTGGCGGTGAGTGTGCCCGCTCCGGCGGCGGCGAACGACTACCGGACGGTCACCCGGGACGGGATCGTCCTTCAGCACTACCGGGTGGCGAAGGCGACCACCCCCGTCAAGGGGACCGGGCCTACCCGGTCCGACTTCGACGGTGACGGCGTCGACGACATCGCCGCCTCCGCCGATCCCTCCGAGCACCGCTTCCCGCAGACCCCGATGGGTCTGGTGGTGGTGCGGTACTCCTCGGCACCGTACGTCGACTACTTCGCTACCGCGGTCACGCCGGCCGGCGGTTGTGGCTGTTTCGGGGAGATCCTCGCCGCCGGGGACTTCAACGGTGACGGCTACGACGACCTGGCCGCCTCCGACTACGGTGAGTACGATCTGAGCGCGAAGGCGAACGCCGGCGGGGTCTGGGTGATCCCGGGCAGCGTCACCGGCCTGCGGCTCGACGGGGCGAAGCACTTCACCCAGAGCACGCCGGGAGTGCCGGGCGCCTCGGAGGAGGGCGACTGGTTCGGTTCGGCGCTGGCGGCCGGTGACATCAACGGCGACGGCCGGGACGACCTGGCGGTCGGGGCGTACGGCGAGGCGATCGGCAAGGTCACCTACGCCGGGGCGGTGGCCGTCCTGTACGGCGGGGCCAACGGGCTGACCGGCACCGGTGCGCAGCAGTTGCACCAGAACCAGGCCGCCGTTCCGGGTTCCGCCGAGCGCAACGACCACTTCGGCTGGACCCTGGCCATCGGCAGGGTCAACAACAACAAGTACGCCGACCTGGTCATCGGCGCACCGGGCGAGAACGAGGACAGCTCGCCTACCGGCAGCGGGATGCTCACGCTGATGTGGGGCTCGGCGAACGGGGTGAAGCTCAGCGGGGCCACCTCGGTCACCGGGGCGGCACTGCGCAAGGCGACCGGTCGTGACGACAGCTACGTGCGGAGCCTCGGCATGGCCCTGGCCATCGGTGACGTCAACGGCGACAAACTGGGCGAGGTGATCGCCGGGGCGCCGTACACGCAGTCCCCGAAGGGCAACGAGGGCATGGTCGCGGTCTTCACCGGTCGTACCGGTGGCGCCGGTCTGTCCAGCGGCGCGGTGAAGATGTTCAGCCAGCGTACGCCCGGGGTGCCCGGCTCACCGGAGGTCGGTGACCTGTTCGGTGCGACCCTGGCGGTGGGTGACGTGACCGGCGACGGCCGGGACGACGTGCTGGTGGGCGCGCCCGGTGAGGCGATCGGTACGAAGAAGCGGGCGGGCACGGTTGCTCTGCTCAAGGGGTCCGCCTCCGGGCTGACCGGCACCGGCGCCCAGGGCTTCGACCAGGACCACCCGGTCGTACCGGGTGGGGCCGAGAGCAACGACCAGTTCGGCGGTGCGGTGGCCATCCTCAACCTCGACGGCATGGGCCCCCTCGACGCGATCGTGACCTCGCCCAGGGAGATGGTCGGCGCGGACTCGGAGCCGCCCGCATCCGGGTCGGTAGCCCTGTTCCACGGTGGTTCCGGTGGATTGGTTCCGCAGTCCGCCTCGTGGAGTGGTGCGAGCATGCGCACCGACTTCGTCTGGCCCAAGTGGTACGGACGTCGCCTGGCCACCGCCCAGTCCGGCGGCCTGATGTACCACTGATCTGCGCCGATCACCCCCGCCACCGCCTGCGCAGCAGGGATGGCGGGGGCGACGGCGTTCAGGCCATGTGCGGGTAACGGTGGTCCGTCGCCGGCACGAAGGTCTCCTTGATGGTGCGGGCACTGGTCCAGCGCAGCAGGTTCTGGGCGGAACCGGCCTTGTCGTTGGTGCCGCTGGCCCGCCCGCCACCGAAGGGCTGCTGGCCGACCACCGCCCCGGTCGGCTTGTCGTTGACGTAGAAGTTCCCGGCCGCGAAGCGCAGCACCTGCGCGGCGTGCGCGATGGCCGCGCGGTCCTGCGCGATGATCGAGCCGGTCAGCGCGTACGCGGAGACGGACTCCAACTGGGCCAGCGTCGCCTCGTACGCCTCGTCCTCGTAGACGTGCACCGCGAGGATCGGCCCGAAGTACTCGGTCGTGAAGACCTCGTCGGTCGGGTCGGTGCACTCGATGATCGTGGGCCGGACGAACCAGCCTTCGCTGTCGTCGTACCCACCACCGGCGAGGATGTTGCAGCTGGCGGTGGCGCGGGCCCGTTCGATCGCGACGGCGTGCCGGGCGAAGGCCCGTCCGTCGATGACCGCCCCCATGAAGTGGGACAGGTCGGTGACGTCGCCCATGGTCAGCGACTCCACCTCGGCGATCAGGTCCTCCCGCAGCTGGGGCCAGAGCGACCGGGGCACGTACGCCCGGGAGGCGGCCGAGCACTTCTGCCCCTGGAACTCGAACGCCCCCCGGATCATGGCGGTACGCAGCACGTCGACGTCGGCCGACGGGTGGGCGACGATGAAGTCCTTGCCGCCGGTCTCGCCGACGATCCGTGGATAGCTGCGGTAGCTGCCGATCCGCTCGCCGACCGTGCGCCACAGGTGCTGGAAGGTCGAGGTGGAGCCGGTGAAGTGGATGCCGGCCAGATCCGGGTCGGCCAGCGCCACATCGGAGACGGCCAGACCGTCACCGGTCACCATGTTGATCACCCCGGGCGGCAGGCCGGCCGCCTCCAGCAGGCGCATCGTCCACCACGCGGCCAACTGCTGCGTCGGCGACGGCTTCCACACCACCGTGTTGCCCATCAGGGCGGGCGCGGTGGGCAGGTTCCCGGCGATGGCGGTGAAGTTGAAGGGCGTGATCGCGTAGACGAAGCCCTCCAACGGCCGGTGGTCGACGCGGTTCCACACGCCGGGCGAGGACTGCGGCTGCTCGGCGCGGATCTGCCGGGCGAAGTGCACGTTGAAGCGCCAGAAGTCGATCAGCTCGCAGGCCGAGTCGATCTCCGCCTGGAACGCCGTCTTCGACTGGCCCAGCATGGTGGCCGCGTTCAGCGTCTGCCGCCACGGCCCGGCGAGCAGGTCGGCGGCCTTGAGGAAGACCGCCGCCCGCTCGTCGAAGGAGAGCGCCCGCCAGTCACCGGCGGCCCGCTTCGCCGCGTCGACCGCCGCCCGGGCGTCGTCGTGGGTGGCGTTGCCGAGGGTGCCGAGGACATGGCGGTGGCGGTGCGGTTGGACGATGTCGATCCGGTCGCCGCCGCCCATCCGGCGTCGACCATCGATCGTCATGTCCAGTTCGAACCGCTGGCCGGCGAGCTCGCCCAGCTTCGCGGCCAGCCCGATGCGTTCCGGGCTGCCCGGCGCGTACGAGAGGTTCGGCTCGTTGACCGGTGCAGGGGTGGTGGTGACGGCGTCCATCAGACTGCGTTGCTCCTGGTCAGTTGCGGCTGGTGAGAGCCCGGAAGAAGAACATGAGGTTGGCCGGACGCTCGGCGAGACGCCGCATCAGGTAGCCGTACCACTCCTCGCCGAACGGCACGTACACCCGGACCTGGTGGCCTGCTTCGGCGAGTCGCCGCTGCTCGGTGGGGCGGATGCCGTACAGCATCTGGAACTCGTACCCGGTGACGCCGCCGGGGCGGCCGGCGGCCAGCCGGGTGCCGGCCACGATGAGCTCCGGGTCGTGCGTGGCCAGCATCGGGTAGCCAGGACCGGCCATCAGGATCTCGGCGCACCGCAGGTACGCCTGGGTCACCTCGGCACGAGCCTGGTAGGCCACGCTCGCCGGCTCCCGGTAGGCGCCCTTGCACAGCCGGACCCGCGAACCGGCGGTCGCCAGGTCACGGCAGTCGCCCTCGCTGCGCCGCAGGTACGCCTGGATGACCGCGCCGGTCTCCGGGAAGTCCCGACGCAACTGGGCGACGATGCCCAGCGTCGAGTCGGTGGTGGTGTGATCCTCCATGTCCACGGTGACCGTGGTGCCCGCCCGCGCGGCGGCCGCGCAGATGCGGGACGCGTTGTCCAACGCCACGGCCTCACCCTCGCGGGGCAGGGCCTGACCGAGCGCGGACAACTTGATCGAGACCTCCGCCATGCCGGTCAGTCCGGCGTCGGCGAGCCCGTCGAGCAGTGCGACGTACTGCCCGGTGACGTGCTCGGCGTGGGCCCGGTCGGTGGTGTCCTCACCCAGGTAGTCGAGGGTGGCGAGACAACCTGCGTCGTTCAGCCCTTCCGACGCGCGTACGGCGGAGGGCACGTTCTCGCCGGCGACGAACCGGTCCACGACGGCACGGGTGAGCGGGGTGGCCTCGATCGCCCGCCGGGCGCGGCGGCTGGCCGCGGTCTTCAGGATGACCTGACGCAGCATGTCAGCCGGCCTTCTGGTCGAGCGGACCGCGCGGGGTGGGCGCGGGACGGTCGGTCGGCGCGTACGGGGCGGGGTCGACGATCGGGCCGTACAGGTCGGGTCGCCGGTCCTGGAGCAGGTTCAGCCCGAAGAAGCCCTCGGTGCGGCTGGCCAGCGTGGTGGCGTCCAGGTCGGCGGTGTGCGTGACCAGGCCCTCCTCGTCGGTCAGCATCGCGACGACCTTGCCGTACGGGTCGACGATCTGGCTGTGACCCCAGTAGTCGAGCCCGGCGGTGTAGACGCCCTTCTCGCAGTGGTTGGCGACGACCAGCCACGACTGGTTGAAGAAGGCGTTGGCCTGGGCGGCGAGGTCCATGGCGAAGCCGTGGTAGTCGTCGGCCGGGTCGTGGCCCTTCATCGGCCACGCCGTGGAGTTCAGCACCAGCGTCGCGCCCTTGAGCGCGAAGACCCGCATCAGCTCCGGGAAGGCCAGGTCGTAGCAGATCAGGCTGGCGACGCGGGCGAACGGCAGGTCGAACACCGGTGCGGACTGGCCGGCGTTGAAGTACGGGAACTCGAAGGTGTTGTGGGTCTTGCGGTACACGCCCACCACACCGTCGGGGCCGATCAACGCGGTCGCGTTGAGGATCACGTTGCCGTGCGCGGCCCGCTCGGCGAGCCCGAGCTGGACGTACATGCCGTACTCGGCGGCCTTGGCCCGGATGGCCTCGGTGGCCGGGCCGGGCACCGGCTCGGACTCGCGGAAGTAGTACTGCTTCTGCGCGGCGGTGCCCTTGTCACCGAGGCCGAAGGCGAAGTCGGCGTAGCCCTGCAGGCCGACCTCCGGCAGCACCAGCACGTCGACGCCCTTGGTGGCGGCCTCGTCGATCATCTCCAGGAACTTCGCCAGGTTGCGTGCCTTGTCGTGCTCGATACGCACGTTCGCGGCGGCGAGGGTCACGGGTGCCATGGTTTTCCTCCTCGTCAGGGGGTCGGATCAGGAGAGCTCGTACTTGACCAGGTCGCCGCCCTTGATGACGACGGGTACGGCGGTGGGGCTGGCGAAGACCGCGATGTCCTCCCAGGGGCGTCCGTCCACGACGATCAGGTCGGCGAGCTTGCCGGCCTCGACCGTGCCGAGCCGGTCGGCCAGGCCGAACAGTTCGGCGTTGACGCGGGTCGTGGCGATCAGCACCGCAGCGGCCGGCATGATCTCCGCCTTGAGGGACAGCTCCCGGTGCTTGTGCTCGAACATCGGACCGAGCAGGTCGGAGCCGCTGGCGATGCGGACGCCGGCACGGTAGGCGTACTCCAGCGAACGCAGGCCCTGCTCGTGGGCCATCCGGATCTTCTCCAACGGCTCCGGGGCGACCCCGTGCTCGGCACCCTGGCGGTGCAGCAGCTCGTAGGTGGAGAGGGTGGGCACCAGGTAGGTGCCGACCTCGGCGAGCAGCGCGGCGGTCTCCTCGTCCATCAGGTTGCCGTGCTCGATCGAGCGGACGCCGGCCTCGACGCAGTTGCGGATCGCGGCGGAGGAGTAGGCGTGCGCCAGCACGTACTTGCCGGCGGCCTCGGCGGTCTGCACCGCCATCCGCAGCTCCTCCGGGCTGTACTGGATGGTGTCCAGCTCGTCGGCGGGGGACATCGCGCCGCCGCTGGCCATGACCTTGATCTGGTCGGCGCCGGTACGGATGTTCTCCCGTACACCCTTGCGGATCTCCTCCGGGCCGTCCGCGACGATCGCGTTCATGCCCACCTGGGAGCAGCACTCGACGGTGTTGCCGCGCTCGGTGGGACGCCGCCAGTCGGCGTGCCCCCCGGTCATCGACAGCGGCGCGTTCGACACCAGCAGCCGGGGACCGAGGATGTCACCCTGTTCAACGGCCTGCCGGAAACCCGCGTCGCAGCCACCGGCGTCCCGCACGGTGGTGTAGCCCTGCATCAGGGTGCGGTTCAGGATCCGCCCCATCTTCAGCGCCGCGTGGCTGGTCTGGTAGTTCCGGTGCTGTTCGAGGATGTTGACGTCGATCGCGCCGATGTGCACGTGCGCGTCCATGAGGCCGGGCATCACGGTCCGGCCGCCGCAGTCGATCACGCGGTCGGCGCTGGCCGGCACCGCACCGCCGGCCGCGACGTCGACAATCAGCTCGCCGTCCACCACGACGGTGGCACCCTCCACGGGCTCCGCGCCGGTGGCGTCGAAGACAGTGGCGTTCGTCAGTGCGATGGTGCTCACGTGAGTCCTTTCGATTGTCAGTGATGGACGCCGAACGCGTCGGCGACGAGTTGGTCGACCTGGGCGGAGTCGGTGGTGTCGATGACCCGGTCGACGGTGCCGACGCGGAGCAGGACGAGTTCGTCGGCGACGCTCGCGGCCCGCGCGACGCTCTGCTCGACGAGCAGCACCCCCATGCCGCGCGAGCACAACTCGGCGATGTAGCGGTAGATCTCGTCGATGACGACCGGTGCCAGGCCCAGACCCGGCTCGTCGAGCAGCAGGTACTTCGGGTCGCGCAGCAGCGCCCGACCCAGCGCCACCATCTGCTGCTGCCCGCCGGAGAGCAGCGACACCTTCTGGTGGGTACGACCCTGCAACGCCGGGAACAGGTCAAGCACCTCGTCGATGCGGGCCCGCTGCGCGCGGTTCGCGCCGACCGTCAGGTTCTCCAGGACGGACAGCTGGGACAGCAGGCCACGCCCCTCGTGGACGACCGAGATGTGGTGGTCGTTGACCCGCCGGTGCGTCGGCTTCGCCGAGATGTCGACGTCGTCGACGCGTACCGATCCCTCGGTGCGGACCGCGCCGAGGATGGCCCGCAGTGTGGTGGTCTTGCCGGCACCGTTCGTGCCGACCAGGGCGACGGTCTTGCCCGGCGGTACGCGCAGGTTCACCCCGAACAGGGCCTGGGTCGAGCCGTACCAGCCCTTGACCGACTCAAGCGTCAGCACTTGCGGCCCTCCCGAAGTACGCGAGCTGCACCTGCCGGTCACCGAACACCTCGGCCGGGGTGCCGTCGCGCAGGAAGGCACCGGAGTCGAGGGCGATGACGTACGAGCAGAGGCTCTTGACCAGGTCCACGTCGTGCTCGACGACGACCATGGTCGACGGATGGTTCTCATGGACCCGGGTGAGTACGGCGGCCAGCTCCTGCCGTCCCTCCTGGTCGAGGCCGGCGGCCGGCTCGTCCAGCAGGATCACCGACGGTGCGGAGACCAGGACCCGGGCCACCTCCACCAGGCGGCGGCTGGCGAACGGCAGTTCGTCCACCCGGCGGTGCGCCTGCCGGGCCAGGCCCAGCAGGTCGAGCACCTCGGTCGCCGCCGCCATGTCCCGGTTGCGGGCGCGCCACTGCGACGGCAACGCGAGGAACTGGGCGAGCGCGTTCGGCTGCGGCAGTCGTTCGGTCCCGACCAGCACGTTCGTCAGCACCGACTCGCGTTCCATCAGCCGTACCGTCTGGAAGCCGCGTACCACGCCGGCGAGGGCGCGGCGGCGGGTGCCGAGCGCGGTGATGTTGCGGTGGCCGATGTGCACGGAGCCCTCGGCGATCGGGGTGAAACCGCTGATCGCGTTGAGCAGTGTGGTCTTGCCCGCGCCGTTGGGGCCGATCAGGCCGCTGATCCCGCCCGCCGGCAGGCTGACGGTGACGTCACGCAGTGCCTGGAAGGCGCCGTACCGGACGGTCAACCCTTCGGTCCGTACGTGCGGCGCGTCGGTGGTCGTGCTCATTTGGATTCCTCCTCGTCCCCACGTACGCCTCTGATCCGACGCCACACGTTGCGTCCGAGCCCGACGATGCCGTCGGGCACCACCAGCGCCACGATCGCCAGCAGGGCGCCACCCACGATCGGGTAGAGGTTCGGCTGGCCGGCCAGGGTGAACACCTCGGGCATCAGCACCACGTACGAGGCGCCCAGCCAGGCCCCCAGCACGGTGCCCGCGCCGCCGATCACCACGGCGACGAAGAGGTACACCGAGGCGAACAGGTCGAAGTCGGGCGGTGCGATGAATCCGGTGATGCCGGCGTAGAGCCAGCCGGCGACGCCCGCGTACACAGCGCTGATCAGGAACGCGGTGATCTTCGTACGGGCCACCGCCACGCCGACCGACTCTGCGGCGAGTTCGCTGTCGCGTATGGCGAGCATCCGGCGGCCGAGCTGAGTCCGGCCGAGGTGCACGGCGAACGCGGTGGCGATGGCCGCGGGGACCAGCGCGATCAGGTACGCGTGCAGCGGTTCGCTGGAGTCCAGCCGCCCGAACAGGAACGGGTCGACCGAGGCCCCCTGGGTGCCACCGGTGAGGTCGGTGGTGTTCCGGATGGCCCAGGCCAGCAGCTCACCGAAGGCGAGCGTCACCAGCGCCAGCCGCATGCCGGACAACCGCAGCGTGGGTACGGAGACGACAAGCGCGGCGACCAACGCCACGCCGATGACCGCGGCGAGCTGCATGACGGGTCCGTAGCCGTGGTTCGCCATGACGTAGGTGGTGTAGGCGCCCACGCCCATGAAGGAGGCGTGCGCCAACGACATCTGCCCGGTCCGCCCGTACAGGATGTCCAGGCCCAGGGTGGCCACCGCGAACGCGAGGACCTGCGCCGCCATGAACACCCAGTAGTCGTCGAAGAGCAGCGGCGGAACCGCGGCGATCACAGCGAAGACGGCCACCCGGGTCAGCAGGCGGGGTACGCCCCGACCTTTGCCCACCGTCGGGTTCTTCCCGTCGCGGCGGGGCCGCGTCATGGTGGTGCCGGTCATGCTCGCACCTCGTTCCGCTCGTTGACGAACCGCTTCGGCACCAGCGCCAGGACGACGATGATCAGGAGGAAGACCGCCGGCGTGCCGGCGCTCGCGCCGAGCAGGTAGACCGCCAGCGACTCGTAGACCCCGAGCGCCACGGCGACCACCAGTGGCAGCCAGAACCGGTCGAGGCCGCCGATCATCCCGGCGATGAACGCCTTGATCAGGAACGGCGTCATGTAGAACGCGTCGACCGACAGCCGGCTGGCGACCAGGATGGCGACGACCGCCGCGATCAGACCGGCCACCGCCCAGGTGGCGGTCCGCAGCGCGCGGACGTTCACGCCGGCCGCCTGCGCGATGCCGGCGTCCTCGGCGCTCGCCCGCAGCGACGTGCCCAGGCTGGTCCGGTTGAGCAGCAGGTACGCCGCTAGAACGGTCACCACGGTCAGGCCGATGACGATGCCGTCACTCATGCTGACCACCACCCCGGCGACCTCGGTGCGGGTGTCCGCGCCGAGCGAGACGAAGGTGTGCGCGTTGGCGTCGATCAGCTGCTGCATGACGGCCGTGATGAGCAGGAAGATGCCGAGGGTGACGACCAGGTCCAGGCCCGGCCGACCCGCCGGGATCCGGCGAATGGCGGCGAAGTCGATCGCGCTGTTCACGATCACGGCGATCAGCACACCGATCACCAGCGCCACCGGCACGGGCAGGCCCTGCTCGGAGTAGAAGAACCATGCGCTGAAGGCGGCGATCATGCCGACCTGCCCGTACGCGAAGTTCATGCTCTTGCTGACCTGGAAGACGATCAGCACGCCCAGCAGGAAGAGTGCGTAGAGGCTGCCGGTGGTGACACCACCGAGAATGATCTGACCGAGGTCACCCACGTGGACTCCTGGTCTCGTACTGGTCCGGGGGTGGGTCGGACTGCGCCGGACCCACCCCCGGAGAGGTCACTTCTGCAGGGACTTGGTCTCTTCGAGGACGACGAGCTTGTCGCCCTTGATCTGGCCGATGCCGACCGCGTCGACGCCGGCACGGTCGCCCTTGCCCCAGGTGACCGGGGGCAGGATGCCGGTCTCGAAGTTCTCGAAGGTCTCGAGCGCCTCGATCACACAGCCGCGGTTGAGGCCCTCGGCCCGCTTCAGCGCCTCGGCGGTCAGCTGCGCCTGCACCCAGCCGAGCTGGTTGAACTTGCTCGGCGCCTTGCCGGTCTGCGCGGTGAAGTCCGCGACGAACTGCTTGACCAGCGGGTTCTCGCTGTCCAGCGACGAGGTCTCCAGCGCGACCAGCATGTCCTGCGAGAGCGCACCGAACTCCTTGATGTAGGAGTCGTCGCTCATGCCGGCCCAGGCACCGGTCTTCGGGGTGTACCCGATGCGGGACATCGCCTGGAGCAGGCCGCCGGTGTCGGCGTTGGTCAGGATGAGGAACACGTACTCGGCGTTGAACTGCTTGAGCTGGGTGGCGATCGGGGTGAAGTCGGTGGTGCCCGGCGTCTCGGGGACGTAGAGCAGCTCGATGCCCTTGCCCTCCAGCGCCTTCTCCATGCCGAGCTTCGCGTTGTCACCGACGTTGCCGGCCACACCGACGAGCGCCATCTTCTTCGGCGTCTCCTGGGCGAGCACGTAGTCGGTCAGGATCTCGAATTCCTGGATGTAGTCGACAGTCGCCATGAAGACGTACTGGTTCTTGTCGCCGCCGAGCTCGTCGCTGGGCGCGTACGGGGCGATGGCCGGTACCTTCTTGCGGTCGAGGTACGGCACGGCGCCGAGGAAGTTGGGGGTGCCCTCACCGCCGGAGACGACGAGGATCTCCTCCTTCTCGACCAGCTGACGCATCTGCTTCTGCGCGGTCGACGGGTCGTACGCGTCGTCGAGGATGATCGGCTTGATCTTCCGACCTTGCACGCCACCCTCGGCGTTCAGCTTGGCGTAGTACGCCTCCTGCCCCTCCTTGGTGCCGAGGCCACCCGCGGCACCCGAGCCGGACAGTGGCATGGTGGTGCCCACCAGGATCTCACTGTCCGTGACACCCGGACCGATCTCCTTGGTGTCACAACCGTTTGTCGACGAGCCCGACGAGCCCGCCGACGAGTTCGAGTCGCCGGTCGCGTTACCGCACCCGGCGGCGAACAGCATGCAGGTGCTCGCCAACGTGGCGACGACCAGCCGTCCCTTCAACCGCATGTCTTCTCCCTAGTTGTGCAATCTGTTGGTGCGAACACCTCGGCCGGGTGAGCGTCATCGGTGATCTTGGATAGGACCCGGGTGGCGACGGCCAGGGCCACGTCCACGGCGGATCGGATACTGTGCGTCGCGACGCCTGTGGAGTCGGCGGTGAGCAGTTGGTACTCTCCGGCGACTGCGGCGAACCGCAGGGTTCCTCCGGGCACCGCGATCGGTGCCCATGGGCGGACCTCGTGGTCGAGAGCGCGGGTCCAGTGCAGGCCTACGGAGAAGCCCGACTCGACGGGAAGGATGCCCACGTGCAGATCCCAGAAGGATCGGCTGGCGAAGCCCAGGGCACTCCATTCCCAGCTCGCCTCGGCGGCACGGAGCGCCGCGGCGGCGGGGGAAGGGTCCTCAGCCAGTTCCGGGCCCCAGGCGACGTGGATCTCGGGGCGTCCGGCGAGGGCCGTCCGCAGGCCGTCATGGACCGCGAGCAGGCCATCAGCTGCTGCACTATCCGGCATGTGTCACCTCCCCAGCGACCCCTACCGACCAGTCGGTACGTTGAGGAGGACCGTACCGGACCGACCGGTCGGTCCGGTAGCTTGAAATCGAAACGTAACCCGCTCGCATTCGGCCGGGGTTACTGAAAGGGACGATCTGATGCGAACGAGGAGCGAAGACACGCGGGCCCGCATCCTCACCGCCAGCGCAGACCTGTTTGCGCGGCAGGGGTATCACGGGACGGGTCTGGCGGAGCTACTCGACGCGGTCGGCCTGCAAAAGGGCGGCTTCTACCACCACATCGCCAGCAAGGAAGAACTGCTGCTGGAGATCATGCTCGACCCGATCGACCGCATCCTCGTCAGCAGCGACCAGATCCTGGCCGCCGACGCCGACGCCACCACCAAGCTGCGGCAACTCGGTACCGACCTGGGCAACGCGATGGCCGCCGACCTCGCCGCCTGGACGGTGTTCCTCCGCGAGTACAGCGTCCTCGGCGCCGACGGCAAGGCGCAGATCCTCCAGCGCCGCCAGCAGTACCTCGACCGGTGGCGGCAGGTCCTCCAGGAGGGCGCGAGCGCGGGCGAGTTCCGGCCGCTGGACCTCGCGTTCGTGGAGGGCATCCTGGGCCTGTTCATCTACACGTTCGTCTGGGCTCGTGCGTCGACCCCGCCCGAGGAGCTGACCCGCTCGATCATGCAGGTGCTGATGCCCGGGATCTGCCTGCACCCGGTCCCGCAGCCCCGCTGAACGATCGGCCTAACGCTGCCCCCGGGTCAGCAGGGGCCGTGGCCTTCGACGAAGAGGCGGTGTGCCCAGCTGGCGTAGCCGGCGATGATCTTCTGGACCGCCTGACCGTCGTGCAGGAAGAGGTAGGCGCGGTCGCCGTCGCGAGCAAGTAGACCGTCGAGACGGTACGTCCCCTGTGGAGCGTTCAGCTCTCGTACCGTCGGATATGCGGCCCGGACCTCGGCGATCGGTGTGCCGGCCGTGATCCCCTCAGGGGTGCGGACCGGGTCGCCGGCCCAGAGCAGCACCAGCCGATCGTCGATGAAGATCGGACTGACCATGGCGTGACCGGCCAGCGTCGGGCCGCAGGCGTCGACGTCGGTCCGAAGTATCCCGCGTCGGGTCAGCTCGGCCTCGGTGTCGCCGAAGTCCACATCGGCCAGTCCGTCGAGATCGACCACGGTGACCGACGCGACGGGTTCGGGCATGGCGATGCCCTCCGGTGGCATGGGTCCGCTGCCCGATGCCGAGGCAGCCAGAAGCAGTGCGGCGATGAAGCCGAATTGTCGCAATTTCATCAGAATCCCCCAGTCACCAACGTGACGGGAGCGCAGAGGTTATTGCCGGGCTTCCCATTCCTCGGCCAACTCGTCCCAGTAGTCGGCGCTCAGCCCGCGTCGCCCGTGCGTGAGCCATCCTTCGGTGCTGCGCTCGACGTGCAACCCCAGCTCGGCGAAGGGATCGATCCAGGTGCCGGGCTCCGCGCCCAACTCGATCAGGGCGGCGTTGATCGGCCACTGCGGTCGCGGCCCGTCGAACGCCGAGTCGAACCGCGGCCCCCAGGCCAGCGCGCCGTCCAACCACACCGCGGCCGCCTGGTGCCCGGCACCACCGGCGAACTCCGCCTCGACGTACGCCACCGGCCCGCGCCGCGACCAGCGGGTCAGCGTTTCGGTAAGCGCGGGGGAGAGGGTGAGGGCGAAGGGCTGCTCCGGGCCGGGCTCGCCGGTCGCGTAGTCCAGGGCGGCGCCGGTCAACTCCTGCACCAGCTGTGGAGTCACCGGCAGCAGCGCGAAGTCCTGCCGCAGCTCGCCGAGCACGGCATGATCCAGGTCGCGGGTCTCCTCGCGCAGCAACTCGGCGTCCGCGACGATCGCGCTGAGCTGGTAACTCACCCCGCGTCCACAGCCTGTGGATAGAACATGTGTACGACGCCGGTCTGGAGCGGGTTCGTCCGCGCACGTACTCCCACCCGGCCAGTATCGCCGCTCGGTCGCCGCAGCGTGAGCACGCGCCGTTTCGGCGATATGGCGGTGACACCGCCGCCCGGATACCACCACTTCGGCGATACGGAGTTGATCAGCCCCGTACCGACGACTCAGGGCCGGTCCCCGTGGGGCCGGCCCTGTCGTTTTTCCTGCTCGGATGAGCGGAGGATACGAGATTCGAACTCGTGAGGGTGTTAACCCAACACGCTTTCCAAGCGTGCGCCCTAGGCCTCTAGGCGAATCCTCCGCGAGCCAGGATACAGGTCCCCGAGACGTTGCCCACCCCACCACCCCCTGAAGATCGACGACGGGTCGGGTAGGCTGGTGCTACCTCCCGTGCGGCGGTACCTCGTGAACCTCCCCAGGGCCGGAAGGCAGCAAGGATAAGCGAGCTCTGCCGGGTGCACGGGGGGCCTTTTCGTCTCAAGGCCCCGTGATCGACGCCGTTTCGGCGGTATGGGGGTGTCCCGGGCCTGTCGATGCCGCCACATCGGCGTAACGGAGTCGATCACAGGTGAGTGCCCGGCGGGGTGGGTGGTCAGTCGGGCGCGGGCGGCGGAGAATGGCGCGGTCGAGAGGAGGCGGGACGCCGTGGCATTGGCGCTCTACCGCAAGTACCGGCCGCGTACCTTCGCCGAGGTCATCGGGCAGGAGCACGTCACCGAGCCGCTGTCGCAGGCGCTGCGTAGCGGGCGGCTCAACCATGCGTACCTCTTCTCCGGGCCGCGTGGGTGTGGCAAGACCTCCAGCGCCCGGATCCTGGCCCGCTCCCTCAACTGTGAGCACGGTCCCACCCCCGAGCCGTGCGGGGTCTGCGCGTCGTGCCGCTCGCTGGGCAGCGACGGGGCCGGCTCGATCGACGTCATCGAGATCGACGCGGCCAGCCACGGTGGCGTGGACGATGCCCGTGAGCTGCGGGAGAAGGCGTTCTTCGCGCCGGCCAGCAGCCGCTTCAAGATCTACGTCATCGACGAGGCGCACATGGTCTCGTCGGCCGGCTTCAACGCCCTGCTCAAGCTGGTCGAGGAGCCCCCGGAGTACGTCAAGTTCATCTTCGCCACCACCGAGCCGGAGAAGGTCCTCGGCACGATCAAGTCGCGGACCCACCACTACCCGTTCCGGCTGATCCCGCCGAAGGTGCTGCGGCCCTACCTGGAGCAGCTCTGCCAGGCCGAGGGCGTCGAGGTCGAGCCGGCGGTGTTCCCGCTGGTCGTGCGGGCCGGTGGCGGCAGCGCCCGGGACAGTCTCTCCGTACTCGACCAGCTCATCGCCGGTGCCGGCCCGGACGGTGTCACGTACGCCCGGGCCGCCGCGTTGCTCGGTGTCACCGACGCGGCGCTGATCGACGAGATGTGCGACGCCCTGGCCGCCGGGGACGGCGCCGCCGCGTACGCCACCGTCGACCGGGTCGCCGAGGCCGGGCACGACCCGCGCCGGTTCGCCTCGGATCTGCTGGAACGGCTGCGTGACCTGATCGTGCTCCAGCAGGTGCCGGACGCCGCCGCCAAGGGCCTGATCGACGGCCCGGCCGACCAGATCGAGCGGATGACCGCCCAGGCCCAGCGCCTCGGCCCCGCCACGCTGTCCCGCTGCGCCGACATCGTGCACAACGGCCTGGTCGACATGCGCGGCACCACCGCGCCCCGGCTGCTGCTGGAGCTGATCTGCGCCCGGATGCTGCTGCCCGCCGCGGACGACTCCACCGGCGGCCTGCTCCAGCGCCTCGAACGCATGGAACGCCGGCTCACCCTCGCCGGCACCGACGCCCTGCCGGCCGCCGCCGACTCCGCGCCGGCCACCACCACCCCGACGGTACGCCCCCAGCCTCCCGCCCCGCCCGCGGCTGGCGCCGCGTCTGCGCCTCGGACCGCCGGTGAACCGGCGGCTCCCGGTACCCCTTCCGGGGTGGCCGCCGCCCGCGCCGCCGCCGCGAACGCCAGCACCCGCGCGCAGGCCCCCGTTAGCTCGTCTACCCGTGGACCGGCGGCAAGTGACACGGCTACCCGTGGACCGGCGGCAAGTGACGCCGGTGCCCATCAGCCGTCCGCCGGTGCTCCGGCAGCCGACGACGGAAGCGGCCACGGTGTGAACCGGGAGGCGACGAGAGCGCCGAACCCGAACGGTGCCGGTCAGGGACCAGTGGGCGCGCATGCTGGTGACACGGCCGCCTCCGGTGGTCCGGCCGATGCGCCGCCGTCGCGTCGTCCAGTGCCGCCCTCGGCGGTCATGCCAGACCCCGTCACACCCGAGCCGCCTCGACCCGGCGCGGTGCAGCCCGGTGTGCTCGACGCCGCCGCGGTGCGCCGGATCTGGCCCGAAGTGGTCGGCAAGGTGGGCCGCAAGAGCAAGAAGGTCGCCGCCTGGGCCCGCGAGGCCACGGTGCGTGAGGTCGACGGCCAGACGCTGGTGTTGACCTTCCGGTACCCCTTCCACGCCCAGGCCCTCTCCAACGAACCCGAGTTGCTGATCGAGGCGCTCTACGAGGAGTTGGGTGGCCGCTGGCAGATCCGGTGCGAGGTGGCCGGCGAGCGTGGCGGCGGCGCGCCGGCGAGTCCGCGTGCCGCGTCGGCTCCACCCCGTCCGGCGCCCGCCCCAGCCAACAGCAGGGCGGGGACCGAACCGTCCGCCGGCTCGTCCAGCGCGGAGCGTGGCGCGCCAGGTCGACCCGGTGGAGGCGTTGGACCAGCCACCGGCCCCGCAAGCTCAGCAGGCGTCGCGAACCCGTCCGGTGCTGCGACCTCGTCCGGTGCTTCGGGCTCGGGCGGGGCTACGGGCCCAGCCGGTGCTGCTAGCTCGGCCGGAGTTGCGGGCTCGCCTGGTGCTGCGGGCTCGGTCAGGGCTGCGGGCTCGGTCAGGGCTGCGGGCTCGGCCGGTGCCGGGAGCTCGGTCGGGGTGGCGGAGGCGGTCGACGACGAGGGTTGGCCGGAACCGGCCCGCCCTGGCGGCTCTGCTCCCGTGGCCTCGGCGGCGACCGATGTGGTCGACGAGTGGCCCGAGCCGGCGCGTCCGGGTGGCGGAGGTGACCAGACGGCCCCGTCGGCTCGTGGCGCGTCCGCCGGCACGACCGCAACCGCCCGTGCCGCGACCGAAACCGTCTCGCCCACCGCCGCGCCGACCAGCGGCAACACCAAGGCCACCCCGGCGAGCAGCACCCGGGCCGTTCCGGCGACCAGCACCAGGGCCGCCCCGGCGAGCAGCGCGATCGCCGCGGCCCGTGCCGCGGCGGCCGGGCGAGGTGCGCGTACCGATCAGGCGACCCGGCAGACCGCGGACGCCGAATTCGCCGGTGAGCCCCCGTACGATCCGGACTTCGACGGCCCGATCCGCAACACCGGTGCTCAGCCTGCCCCCACCGCCGCCTACGAAGGCTTCGACCCGGGCGACGAGCCGCTGGACGAGATCATCGACGAGAAGACCGCCCGCGAGTCGAGCGAGGAACAGGCGCTACGCCTCCTCCGCGAGGCCTTCGCCACCACCGAGAAAATCAGCGAACTCGACGCCCGCTGACCCCCCGTACACCGTCGATCTTGCACTTCTTGCCGGGGTAAAGGCCGCGTTCTGGGCAATTCGGCGACCAAAAGTGCAAGATCGGCGCGGGTGGGGCGGGGGTGGGGTGGGGGTGTATGGGGGCGGGGTGGGGTCGGTGGGGGCGGTTAGGGTGGGCGTGGTTACGTAAGCCGAGTCAAGGGAGCCGTCGTGCGGCCTGGTGGACAGCCGAACATGCAGCAGATGCTGAAGCAGGCGCAGAAGATGCAGCAGCAGATCGCCAAGGCGCAGGCCGAGTTGGCCGAGGCCGAGGTCACCGGCACCGCCGGTGGTGGTCTGGTCACCGCGACGGTCTCCGGGGCGGGCGAGATCAAGAGCATCAAGATCGATCCGAAGGCGGTCGACCCGGAGGACGTGGAGACCCTGGAGGACCTGGTCGTCGCGGCGTTGCACAACGCCAGCGAGGCGGCTCGCCAGTTGACCGAGCAGAAGATGGGCCCGGTGGCGGGCGGGATGGGCGGCCTCGGCCTGCCCGGGTTCTGAGCCGCAGATGTACGAGGGTGCCATCCAGGACCTGATCGACGAGTTGGGTCGGCTGCCGGGCGTCGGTCCGAAGAGCGCCCAGCGGATCGCCTTCTACGTGCTGTCCGCGGATCCGGCCGACGTCAACCGGCTGGCGGGCGCGTTACGCAAGGTCAAGGAGTTGGTGCGGTTCTGCACCAACTGCTACAACGTCGCCGAGTCCGACCAGTGCCGGATCTGCCGCGACCCGCGTCGCAGCGACGAGGTGATCTGCGTGGTCGAGGAGCCGAAGGACGTCGTGGCGATCGAGCGGACCGGTGAGTTCCGCGGGCGCTACCACGTGCTCGGTGGGGCGATCAACCCGCTGGAGGGCATCGGTCCGGACAATCTGCGCATCCGGGAGTTGATGACCCGGCTCGGTGGCGGTGCGGTCCGTGAGTTGATCCTGGCCACCGATCCGAACACCGAGGGCGAGGCGACCGCCACGTACCTCGCGTTGATGGTCAAGCCGATGGGGATCTCGGTGACCCGGCTGGCCAGCGGGCTGCCGGTCGGCGGCGACCTGGAGTACGCCGACGAGATCACGCTGGGCCGAGCCTTCGAGGGCCGGCGGGCCGTCTAGAGGCGTCGCCGGGCGGGTCGCCGGGGCAGTGTTCGAGCCGTGCCCGCGCTGGCGGGTACGGCTCGCGCGGCCCGTGAACGTATGACACTGTCGTGATCGGACGTTCGATCGATGTAACAGAATGATATCGATTGGCGTGGGGTTATTGGGCTGTTTGTCCGATAGTCCGATGGGGGTTGTTACGGCGCTCGGTCACTAAGGACACGATCCGGTACCAAGAGCTTCCCGTGCCGTTTCCGGGCAGTCCGAACGGGAGCTAAGGTCACCGCCAGCGGTGACCCTGTCACCACGTTGTCCGTACCCCCTAGGACGAGGTGAAGCACCATGCGTGCATCCAGGCCGAAGGTCGCTATCGCGGCCATGGCGGCCGCGGCCCTCGCGGTAGCAGGCTGTGCCGAAAGCGACCGTGAAGAAGGTTCCGGCGGTAGTAAGAAGGACACCCTCGTCTTCGGCGTTGCCGGAGACCCGAAGGTGCTCGACCCCAGCCTCGCCAGCGACGGTGAATCGTTGCGCGTGGCCCGTCAGGTGTTCGAAACCCTGGTCCGCCCGGAGGAGGGTGGCACCAAGGTCAGTCCCGGTCTCGCCGAGTCCTGGGAGCCGGACGCCGCCGGCACGACCTGGACGTTCAAGCTGCGTTCCGGCGTGAAGTTCCACGACGGCGAGGAGTTCAACGCCGAAGCCGTCTGCTACAACTTCAACCGTTGGTACAACGCCAAGGGCCTGATGCAGAGCCCCGACGTGACGGCGTACTGGCAGGACATCATGGGCGGCTACGCCGCCAACGAGGACCCCGCCCTCGGCGAGAGCCTCTTCAAGTCCTGCACCGCCACCGACCCGACCACGGTCAGCCTGGCCTTCACCCGGGTCTCCAGCAAGATCCCGGCCGCCCTGATGCTGCCGTCCTTCTCCATCCACAGCCCCAAGGCGCTGGAGCAGTACGAGGCCAGCAACATCTCGGGCAGCGCGGATGACATCAAGTACCCGGCTTACGCGACCGCGCACCCGACCGGTACCGGTCCGTTCAAGTTCAAGTCCTGGGACGTCCCGAACAAGACGCTGACCCTGGAGCGCAACGAGGACTACTGGGGCGAGAAGGCCAAGCTCAAGAGCCTGATCTTCAAGACCATCTCGGACGAGAACGCCCGTAAGCAGGAGCTGCGTTCCGGCGGCATCCAGGGCTACGACCTGGTCGGCCCGGCCGATGTGGAGCCGCTGAAGGGCGAGGGCTTCAACGTCCTGACCCGTCCGGCCTTCAACATCCTCTACCTGGCGATCAACCAGAAGGGGAACCCGAAGCTGGCCGATCTCAAGGTCCGGCAGGCGCTCGCGCACGCGATCAACCGCCAGGCCCTGGTCGACTCGAAGCTGCCCCCGGGCGCCCAGGTCGCGGTGAACTTCTTCCCGGACACCGTCGAGGGCTGGAACGGCGACGTCACCAAGTACGAGTACGACGTCGAGAAGGCCAAGGCGCTGCTGGCCGAGGCCGGTGCGTCGGACCTGACCCTGCGGTTCCACTACCCGACCGAGGTCACCCGGCCCTACATGCCGAACCCGAAGGACCTGTTCGAGCTGGTCTCGGCGGACCTCCAGGCGGCCGGCATCAAGATCGAGGCGATCCCGCTCAAGTGGAGCCCGGACTACCTCAACGCCACCACCTCCGGTGACAAGCACGACATCCACTTCCTCGGATGGACCGGCGACTACGGCGACGGCTACAACTTCATCGGTACGTTCTTCGACCGGCAGAAGGACGAGTGGGGCTTCAACAACCCGGCCCTGTTCGAGAAGTTCAAGAAGGCTGACAGCACCGCCGACATGGCGGAGCGCACCGCGCTCTACAAGGAGCTGAACGCCGACATCATGAACTTCCTGCCCGGTGTGCCGATCTCGCACTCGCCGCCGGCCATCGTGTTCGGCAAGGACGTGACCGGGGTCAAGGCGAGCCCGCTCACCGACGAGCGGTTCTCCACCGCCGAGTTCAAGTCCTGACCTGAAGCACCGACCGCGGGCGGGCGCTGTTACCCACAGCGTCCGCCCGCGATCCTCAGCACCCCTCCGAGGCCGCCGTGTTCCGGTTCATCGTCAGACGCCTACTACAGCTGATACCCACGCTGTTCGGGCTCTCCATCCTGTTGTTCATCTGGCTCCGGCGGCTGCCGGGCGGCCCTGAGACCGCCATCCTCGGCGAGCGGGGTACGCCTGAGATGCGGGCCGCCATTCGCCGTAACCTCGGCCTCGACGAGCCGATCCTGATCCAGTACGGCCGGTTCGTGAAGCGGATGCTCCGCCTCGACCTCGGCACGTCCATCTCCACCAAGCGCGAGGTGACCACCGAGTTCCTCCAGCGCTTCCCCGGCACCATCGAGCTGACCATCACCGCCATGGTGATCGCGATCGGCATCGGTATCCCGCTGGGCTACCTGGCCGCCCGCAAGCGCGGCCGGTTCCTCGACTACGCGTCCGTCGGTGGATCGCTGATCGGCATCTGCATCCCGGTCTTCTTCCTGGCGTACGTGCTCAAGGCGATCTTCTCGGAGAACCTCGGCTGGTTCCCGTCCAGCGGTCGCCAGGACCCGATCCTCGGCGCCACCCGGATCACCAACTTCTTCGTCCTGGACGGGCTGATGACCCGGGAGTGGGACGCCGCCGCCGACGCGCTCTGGCATCTGGTCCTGCCGGGCATGGCACTGGCCAGCATCCCGTTGGCGATCATCGTCCGAATCACCCGGGCGAGTGTGCTCGAAGTGCTGGGCGAGGACTTCGTCCGCACCGCCGAGGCCAAGGGCCTGACCGAGAACGTCGTACGCCGTCGGCACGTGCTGCGCAACGCGATGCTGCCGGTGGCCACCTCGATCGGTCTGCTCACCGGCGGCCTGCTCTCCGGGGCGGTGCTCACCGAGACGGTTTTCGCCTTCAGCGGGATCGGGGCCTTCCTCGCCGAGTCCATCAGTAACCGTGACTATCCCGTACTGATGGGCTTCATCATGATCATCGCAGTGGTCTACGTGATGGTGAACCTGATCGTGGACCTCTCGTACAGCCTGATCGACCCGAGGGTGAGGGTCCGATGACGATCATCAGCGGGAAGAAGCGCGAGAAGATCGACCGCCTCGCCGAACTGGCCGCCCGGGAGGACGAGCGCGGGGTCAGCCTCTGGCAGGACGCGTTCCGCCGGCTGCGACGTAACCCCGCCGCCATCGTCGGCGCGGTCATCCTGGCCATCTTCGTCCTGGTCGCCATCTTCGGGCCGTTCTTCGTGCCGTACGGCCCGAAGGACACCATGGGCATCCGCGAAGGTGTGGTCAAGGTGGGGCAGGGCCTCATCCCCGGCCCCTCCTCCGAACACTGGCTCGGCTACGACCACCAGGGTCGGGACGTGTTCAGCCGGATGATCATCGGAGCCCGGCAGACCCTGCTGGTCGGCGTGGTCGCCACCCTGATCGGTCTGGCGCTCGGTGCGCTGATCGGCGGTGTGGCGGGTGCCGCCGCCGGGCTCGGCGGCCGGTGGGGCCGCATGGTGGACGCCGTCCTGATGCGCTTCATCGACATGCTGCTGGCGCTGCCCAGCCTGCTGCTCGCGGTGAGCATCGCGGCGCTGCTCGGGCCGAGCCTGATCACCGTCATGATCGCCGTCGGTATGGTCTCGGTGCCGGTCTTCGCCCGGCTGCTGCGCGGCTCGATGATCGTCCAGTCCAACAAGGAATACGTGCTGGCGTCCACCTCGCTCGGCGTCAGCAAGTCGAAGATCGCGCTGGCGCACGTGCTGCCGAACTCGCTGGCCCCGGTCATCGTGCAGGCCACGCTGACGCTCGCCACCGCGATCATCGAGGCCGCCGCTCTGTCGTACCTCGGTCTCGGTAACCCGGACTCGTCCGTACCCGAGTGGGGCGTCATGCTGGCCGACGCGCAGCCGTGGCTCGGCATCCGGCCCGCACTGGCCATCTACCCGGCGGTCGCCATCATCATCACCGCGCTGGGCTTCACCCTGCTCGGTGAGGCGATGCGTGAGGCCCTCGACCCGAAGCTGCGGAAGTAGAAATGTGTGAAGCGCGAGGAGTGAGCTTGCGAGCCCCGCAGTCGCGAACGGAAGGCCGGTAATGGCACTACTTGAAGTGGAAGACCTCTCGGTCAGCTTCGCCCGGCGTGGTCAACGCACCGTACGCGCCGTCGACGGGGTTTCCTTCACGGTCGACACCGGTGAGGTGGTCGGGCTGGTCGGTGAGTCCGGCTGCGGCAAGTCGGTGACCTCGCTGGCCATCATGGGGCTGCTGCCCAAGCAGCCCGGGTTGACGGTGGGCGGCAAGGCCGTCTTCGACGGCACCGACCTGCTTCAGCTCGACGACCGGTCCCGGCGCGACATCCGGGGTCGGGACATCGCGATGATCTTCCAGGATCCGCTGTCGTCGCTGAACCCGGTCATCCCGATCGGCCTCCAGGTCACCGAGGTGCTGGCCCGGCACCGCGGGATGAAGGGTGAAGCGGCGGCCAAGGAAGCCGCCCAACTGCTGGACCGGGTGGGCATCCCGGACCCGAAGCGGCGGCTGAAGGAATATCCGCACCAGCTCTCCGGTGGGATGCGGCAGCGGGCCCTGATCGCCATGGCGGTGGCCTGCCAGCCGCGCCTGCTGATCGCCGACGAGCCGACGACCGCCCTGGACGTCACCATCCAGGCGCAGATCCTGGAACTGCTCAAGGACCTGGTCCGCGACTCCGGCACCGCGCTGGTGATGATCACCCACGATCTCGGTGTGGTGGCCGGCATGTGCGACACGATCAACGTCCTGTACGGCGGCCGGGTGGTGGAGACCGCCCGACGGCGTCCGCTGTTCCGCGAGCCCCGGCACCCGTACACCGTGGGGTTGCTCGGGTCGGTGCCGCGTCTGGACGCCGGACGTGGCGAGCGGCTCACCCCCATCCCGGGCTCGGTACGGGATCTGCTGCCCTGGGTGGAGGGTTGTGCCTTCGCCCCGCGCTGCACCCGGCGGGTGGATGCCTGTGTGGGTCAGCCGCCGGAGCTGGTGACGGCGCACGACGGCCGCAGCTACCGTTGCGTCAACCCGGCCCCGCCGGCGGGCGCAACCCCGGCAGCGGCACCCGTCGACCCGGCAGCACCCGTCGACCCGGCGGCATCTGTCGACCCGGTCGGCCCGGCGGCTACCGGCGAGGCGACCTCGGCCGGTGGCCAGGTGCCGGCGCCGCGCGAGGAGGAGAAGCCATGACCGACAGCGACATCCTCGTCGAGGTACGGGACCTGAAGGTGCACTTCCCGATCAAGCGGGGAGTGCTGTTCGACCGTACGGTCGGCCACGTCAAGGCGGTCGACGGCGTCGACCTGCGTATCGCGCGGGGCAAGACCTACGGGCTGGTCGGCGAGTCGGGTTGCGGCAAGTCCACCCTCGGGCGGGCGTTGCTCCAGCTCAACCCGCCGACCGCCGGGCAGGTCAGCTTCGACGGCGTCGAGCTGACCACCCTCGCACCGAACAAGCTGCGCGCCATGCGCAAGCGGATGCAGATGATCTTCCAGGATCCGATGTCCAGCCTCGATCCCCGGCAGAACATCGAATCGATCCTGACCGAGGGTCTCCAGACGCACGGCATCGGCGGCAGCCGGGAGGAACGCCGGAAGATCATCTCGGAGACCCTGGACAAGGTCGGGCTGCCGCGCTGGGCCCTGTCCCGCTATCCGCACGAGTTCTCCGGCGGGCAGCGGCAGCGCATCGGCATCGCCCGTGCCCTGGTGCTGGGGCCGGAGCTGATCGTCGCCGACGAGCCGGTCTCCGCGCTGGACGTGTCGATCCAGGCCCAGGTGGTCAACCTGCTCGACGAGTTGCAGGACAGCCTCGGCCTGACCTACCTGGTGATCGCGCACGACCTGGCGGTGGTCCGGCACATCTCCGACACGGTCGGCGTGATGTACCTGGGCGCACTGGTGGAGGAGGCGCCCGGTGACCGGCTCTACACCGAGCCGCTGCACCCGTACACCCGGGCGTTGATGTCGGCGGTGCCGGTGCCGGACCCCGACGTCGAGGACCGCCGCGAGCGCATCCTGCTCGCCGGTGACCTGCCCTCACCGGCCAATCCGCCGGCGGGCTGCCGCTTCCACACCCGGTGCCCGTGGGCGCAGCCGACCCGCTGTGCGGACGAGCGTCCCGTGCTGCGGGAGATCGGCGAGAGCCGGGTCGCCTGCCACTTCGCGGAGCGGATCGCCAGCGGTGAGCTGCGTCCGCACAAGGTGAGCGTGGAGATCGTCCGGCCGGCGGGTGAGGGCGAGGAGCCCGGCACCGTCTCGGCGCCCAGCGAACCCGGCTCCTTCGTGTAGAACAGAGGCCCCTTCCGGCACGCGTACCGGAAGGGGCCTCTGTCCACGTCTGGAGGGCTCAGCCCTCGGGGCGGTTCAGCAGGCCGACCGCGATGCTGTGCACCGCGTCCAGGCCGGCGGCGTCGTTGAGCGCAGCCTTGCCGCCGCTGACCACGTACCACTCGTCCGCGTCCTTGTACTGGACGTGCAGCGTGACCTGGCCGTCGGCGAACTCGGTGCGCAGGGTCAGCTCACCGGTGACCACGCCGACCTCGTCGGTCATCACCCCGCCCGGCCCGGGCACGATGTCCGTGGTGCGGCTCTGCGGGCCGCTCGCGCCCCCGGCGTCGGCGATCATCCCCGCGCCCGGCACCTCGACCTCGCTCGCGGCCGCGCCGTCGGCGGTCATCCCGGCCGTGGTCGGGCCCGGGCCGCCGGTCGCCGCCGCATCCGTCCCGTCGGCGTCCGGCGTGCGCTCGGGCGTCGGGTCGTCGGCCGCTCCGGTTACGGCTTGCTCTCCCATGTGCAGCCCTCCAACATGTCGGTCAGTGCGGCCTTCTCGGCACTGGTCACCGTCAGCTGCCAGTGGTGCTTGACCGCCACCCAGTCGTGGGCGTATTGGCACCAGTACGACTGGCTTGGCGGCTTCCACTGGGACGGATCCTGGTCACCCTTTGCCCGGTTGGAAGAGGCGGAAACCGCGAAAAGCTGCGGCCGGTCCAGATCGTTGGCGAAATCGCCCCGCTTGGTGTCGTCCCACTCGTCGGCTCCGGAACGCCAGGCGTTGGCCAGCGGAACCATGTGGTCGATGTCCACCTGCAGGGGATCGGTGAAGCTGCGGCCGTCGTACACGCTCTCCCACTGGCCGCCGACGACGTTGCAGCCGGAGCGCTGAATGCCCTTGCCGTCGCGCTCCAGCACCGTGTCGCGGACGTCGCAGTTCTGGCCGGTCTTACGCCAGTGCGGGAAACGCTTGCGGCTGTAGCCGCGCATCGGGTTGGCCTCGGCGACGGTCAGCTCGGAGAGCATCTGGTTGACGGTGCCACCGCCGCTGCTCGACGAGGCGTCCGGCACCTCGTCGAGCGGAACACACCCGGCCGCGCCGAGGGTCAGCGCCGCGACGAGCGCGAGCGCCCCCAGGGCGCGGGGTCCTGATCTGGTACGCACAGACGACACCTCTCCAGCTTGCGGGTATTCGCCGATCCCGCACAGTACCCGTACGGTGTTTTGGCGTTTCGTAGTGTCTGGCAGATGGTGCACGGCAGATTGGTAGGCATGCCTGAACCCGCACCCGCCCTACGGATGAGTACGGCAGCCGGCCGGGGCACCCTCGCCGCCGCCGTACTCGCCTCCGGCATGGCCTTTCTGGACACCACCGTGGTCAACGTGGCCCTGCCCAGGCTCGGTGAAGACCTCGACGCCTCGGTCTCCGGCCTACAGTGGACGGTCAACGGATACCTGCTGACCCTGGCCGCGTTCGTCCTGCTCGGCGGCGCGCTCGGCGACCGGTTCGGCCGGCGAAGGGTCTTCCTGCTCGGCGTTCTGTGGTTCACCGGCGCGTCGGTGCTCTGCGGTCTGGCCCTGCGGACCGACTGGCTGATCGCCGCCCGCCTGCTGCAAGGGGCCGGCGCGGCCCTGCTGACCCCCGGCTCGCTGTCGTTGTTGCAGGCCAGCTTCCATCCCGACGAACGGGCGAAGGCGATCGGCGTCTGGTCGGGCCTGTCGGGAGTCTCCACTGCACTCGGCCCGCTCCTCGGCGGCTGGCTGATCGACGCCCTCTCCTGGCGGTGGATCTTCTTCCTGAACGTGCCGCTGGCGGTGCTGGTGGTGCTGGCCGCCCTGCGTTGGGTGCCGGAGAGCCGGGACGAGAGCACCTCGCGGACCCGGGGGACCGGCGAGCGTGGCCGACGCTTCGACGTCGCCGGTGCGCTGCTGGGTGCGGTCGCGCTGGCCGGTGTCACGTACGCCCTGGTCGACGCGCCGGGTCGGGGCCTGCTGTCGCCGCCGGTGGCCGGGGCGGCCGTGGTCGCGGTGCTCGCCGCGGTGGCGTTCGTGCTGGTGGAACGGCGACGCGGCGAGACGGCGATGCTGCCGACCGGGCTGTTCGGCAGCCGGCTGTTCTCGGTGCTGAACGTCTTCACCGTGCTGGTCTACGCCGCGCTCGGCGGGTTCACCTTCTTCATCGCCGTCTACCTCCAGAACGTGGTCGGCTGGTCGGCGTTCGTGACCGGGCTGGCGCTGGTGCCGATGACCCTGCTGTTGCTGGTCGGCTCACCGGTGGCGGGGGCGCTGTCGGCGAAGATCGGACCACGGCTGCTGCTGACCGTGGGGCCGGCGCTGGCCGCTGTCGGTCTGCTGCTGCTGCGCGAGGTCGGGCCGGGCGCGTCCTACTGGCGGGAGGTGCTGCCCGGGGTGGCGGTGTTCGGGCTCGGACTGACCATGGTGGTGGCGCCGCTGACCGCGTCGGTCCTGGCCGCGGTCGCCGACCGGTTCGCCGGGGTGGCCAGCGGCTTCAACAACGCCGCGTCCCGGGTGGGCGGGCTGCTCGCGGTCGCCGCCCTGCCGTTGTTGGTCGGGCTCTCCGGCACCGGGTACGCGCAGCCGACCGAACTCACCGCGGCGTATCGGGGGGCCCTGCTCTGGTGCGCCGGGCTGCTGCTGGCCGGGGCGGCCATCGCCGCGGTGCTGGTGCACCGTCCACCCCGCGAGGGGTGAGGACGGGGGCTGCAACGTTGACAGGGGCCCCCTGCTATGCAGAATGCGTTAACAAGGGGCCCTTCCTTGCACCTCAGCGGTGGGCGCGGTTGACGGCGCTGGTGACCGCCTTGATGGAGGCGGTGACGATGTTGGCGTCCATGCCGACACCCCAGACCGTGCGACCGTCGACCTCACACTCGACGTACGCCGCGGCCTGCGCGTCGCCACCGGAGGAGAGCGCGTGCTCGTGGTAGTCGAGCACCCGTACCGCCACTCCGGTCGAGGCCAGCGCGTTGACGTACGCGTCGATCGGGCCGTTGCCGATCGCGGTCAGCGCCTGCGGCTTCCCGGCGACGTCGACCTTCGCGGTGATCTCGACCTTGCCGTCGGCGGTGCCGATGGCGTACTCGGTCAGGGCCACCCTCGGGTCGCTCTGGTGGTCGAGCAGGTACTGCGCGGCGAAGATCTGCCACATGGTCTCCGGGGCGACCTCGCCACCGTCGTGGTCGGTGACCTGCTGCACCACGCCGGAGAACTCGATCTGGAGCCGGCGGGGCAGGTCCAGCTGGTGCTCGGTCTTCATGATGTACGCGACGCCGCCCTTGCCGGACTGCGAGTTGACCCGGATGACCGCCTCGTAGCTGCGGCCCAGGTCCTTCGGGTCGATCGGCAGGTAGGGCACCGCCCAGGTGAACTCGTCGACAGGTACGCCGGCCGCCGCCGCGTCGGCGTTCAACGCGGCGAAGCCCTTGTTGATGGCGTCCTGGTGGGAGCCGGAGAAGGCGGTGTAGACCAGGTCACCGGCGTACGGGTGACGCTCGTGCACGGGCAGCTGGTTGCAGTACTCGACGGCCCGCTTGACCTCGTCGATGTCGGAGAAGTCGATCATCGGGTCGATGCCCTGGGAGAAGAGGTTCAGGCCCAGCGTGACCAGGTCGACGTTGCCGGTGCGCTCGCCGTTGCCGAACAGGCAGCCCTCGATCCGGTCCGCCCCGGCCAGCAGGCCCAGCTCGGCGGCGGCGACGCCGGTGCCCCGGTCGTTGTGCGGGTGCAGGCTGAGCACCAGGCTGTCGCGGCGGGGCAGGTGCCGGTGCATCCACTCGATCGAGTCGGCGTACACGTTCGGCATGGCCATCTCGACGGTGGCCGGCAGGTTGATGATCAGCTTGTGGTCCGGCGTCGGGTCGATCACCTCGATGACCTTCGCGCAGACCTCCAGCGCGTACTCCAGCTCCGTGCCGGTGTACGACTCGGGCGAGTACTCGTAGTGGATGTCGGTGTCCGGGGTGTGGATCTCGGCGTACTTCTGGCACAGTCGGGCGCCGGTGGTGGCGATGTCGGCGATGCCGTCGCGGTCCAGCCCGAAGACCACCCGACGCTGGAGCGTGGAGGTGGAGTTGTAGAAGTGCACGATCGCCCGGCGCGCGCCGCGCAGGGATTTGAAATTCCGCTCGATCAGGTGCTCCCGGCACTGGGTCAGCACCTGGATCGTCACGTCCTCGGGGATCAGATCCTGCTCGATCAGCTGCCGGACGAAGTCGTAGTCGGTCTGGCTGGCCGACGGGAAGCCGACCTCGATCTCCTTGTAGCCCATCTGGACCAGCAGTTGGAACATCCGGCGCTTGCGCTCCGGCGACATCGGGTCGATCAGGGCCTGGTTGCCGTCGCGCAGGTCGACCGCGCACCAGCGGGGGGCGGCCTCGACGTGCCGGGTGGGCCAGGTGCGGTCGGGCAGGTCGATCCGGAACTGCTGCCGGTACGGCTCGTAACGGCGGTACGGCATCCGGCTGGGACGCTGCCGGGCGATGGGATCGATGTCGGTGGTGCTGGCTTGGTGAGCCATGGCGAAAGTCTCCTGGGTCATGTGACGTCAGCAGTGGCTGTCGGCAGCGGTGCCGAGAGGGAAGGATCCGGGGCAGTGCTGGCGGCGCGGTTCGACTCCGCGACGAGGTGCCGGCCGTCAGGCCTCGTCGCGGCGACCAAGGAGAAGGCTCGCCTGCCACATGACAGAGTCACCCTACGTGATGGGGATGAGGGTGGGAAGGTGCGTCCGCAATATGAGACGCAGTTCGCATCTGTTGGTCACCGAGGCGCATCGTCGCAGGTCAGGACCATGTCACCGAGAGGTCGACGGTGGCGCAGACCCGTTTCGTCGGGCACCAGGTCGGCCGGCAGGCTCAGCGGATCACCCAACTTCCCGACCGCGACCACCACGTACGGTCGCAGGTCGTCGGCCAGGTCGAGGTCGGCCGCCAGGCCCACCCGATCCAGGTCGGTGAGTTGACGGACGTACAGGCCGAGCGCGGTCGCCTGCACGGTGAGGTGGGCCACCGCCTGGCCCAGGTCGTACGCGGCCATCGGGTGTCCGGTGCGAGGGTGTGCGACGAGCAGCAGCAGACTGGCCCGTCCGGCCCAGCGCTGCTCGCCGGGCGGCAGGTTGACCAGGATTCGTTTGAAGGTGTCGTCGTCGCGGTGACCGACTGCGAACCGCCACGGCTGCCCGTTGTCGACCGAGGGTGCCCAACGGGCCGCCTCCAGCAGCGTCGCCGCCTCGGCTCGGGTCAGTTCGGCGTACGGGTCGAAGGCTCGGGGGCTCCACCGGAACGCCAGTAACGGAGTGAGGTCGGTCATGTGACCAGTGTCCCCTATGGGGGATTTGATCACTTTGGTCCGGGCGAGTGGATGTGGTGAAAAGCACCCGTAACGGATATGCCGTCAGGGCGTTCCGGTGACGGTCGGGTCGACGTCCGCTGTCGTCGGTACGTCGGTGGGAGCGGTCAGGCCCAGCGGCTCGCCCTCCACCACCGGCCCGGCCAACTGCACCGAGGCGGGGGCCGGCTCCGGCGTCGCGGCCAGCGTCAGGGTGCCGAACGCCGCGCGTACCGCGGTGAGGGTGCCGTCCGCGTCGAAGCAGTAGATCCCCACGTCCAGCGGCGGATTGATCGACGCCGCGGTGGTCTCCACGGAGTAGCAGGAGCCGCTGGCCCCGGCGGGTGCCATGGCGGGGGAGACGGACAGTGGAGCGCGTCGGTCGGTCAGCACGTCCAGCCAGTCCGTGAACGGGTGCTGCACCCGGGGGTCGAGTCGGCGTGGCAGGGTGTCGTCCCGCTCGCCCAGGCGTACGCAACTGGCCGGCTCCGGGCGGGTCGGCGTGGGCAACGCGCACTGGAACAGCCCGTCGGTCGTGGCCGCGAGCGAGATGTCGGCCGTGCCGCCGAGCGCACCGCCGGGCACGTCCACCCGCCAACTGCCGTCGTTCGCGCTGGTGACCAGGACCAGCCGGTCCGCCTCGCCGTCGACCCGCAGCGTGTAGCGGGCGACCAGGTGCCGATCCTGGGCGGCGGCGGCGTGCGCGGCCAACTCGTCGCGGGCGGCGTCCATCCCCACCGGGCGAGGCGCCGAGGTCGGTGGCGGCGGATCGGCGGGCGGATCGGCCGAACAGCCGACGAGCAGCACGGACAGGGCAAACACGAACGGGGCGACCCGGTGGGCGTACACCCGGTCATTCTCGGCGTTGAGGGCGTCGCGCGGACACCCCCCGGGCATGCTCTCGTTTCCGGCGTGTCGCGCGCCACGTCGCCCGCGTACCCGGGCCGGATCGTGGGATCACCTGACCCGGCGGTCAGAGCAGACCGATACGCTGACGTCGACCGACCCGCGCCGCCGGCCACCGGTGCCGGCGGCGTCGGCACGCTCAGCCTGAGTGCCGCCCGGCAGCGGCACGCTCAGGGCAACCGGGAGGGAGTGCGCCGTCGTGGCACTCGTGGTGCAGAAGTACGGCGGATCCTCCGTCGCCAACGCCGAGCGGATCAAGCGGGTGGCCGAGCGGATCGTCGCCGCCCGTAAGGCCGGCGACGACGTGGTGGTCGTGGTCTCCGCGATGGGTGACACCACCGACGAGCTGCTCGACCTGGCCAACCAGGTCAGCCCGCTGCCGCCCGGTCGCGAGCTGGACATGCTGCTCACCGCCGGTGAGCGGATCTCCATGGCGCTGCTCGCCATGGCCATCCACAACCTGGGCTACGAGGCCCGCTCGTTCACCGGTTCGCAGGCGGGCGTGATCACCACCTCGGTGCACGGCCGGGCGCGGATCATCGACGTCACTCCGGGGCGGCTCAAGGGCGCGCTCGACGAGGGTGCCGTGGTGATCGTCGCGGGCTTCCAGGGCGTCTCCCAGGACACCAAGGACGTCACCACGCTGGGGCGGGGCGGTTCGGACACCACGGCGGTGGCGTTGGCCGCCGCGCTGAACGCCGACGTCTGTGAGATCTACACCGACGTGGACGGCGTCTTCACCGCCGACCCGCGGATCGTGCCGAACGCCCGGCACATCAAGCAGATCACCTACGAGGAGATGCTGGAGCTGGCCGCCTGCGGCGCCAAGGTCCTGCACCTGCGCAGCGTGGAGTACGCCCGCCGGGCCGGGCTGCCGATCCACGTTCGTTCGTCATACTCGACAAACACCGGCACGATGGTCACCGGATCGATAGAGGAGCTTCCAGTGGAGCAGGCACTGATCACCGGAGTGGCTCACGACCGCAGCGAAGCCAAGATCACGATCGTCGGGGTGCCCGACGAGCCGGGCGCTGCGGCGCGGATCTTCGACACCGCGGCGAGCGCCGAGATCAACATCGACATGATCGTGCAGAACGTCTCCACCGAGGGCACCGGTCGCACGGACATCTCCTTCACCCTGCCCAAGGCCGACGGCCCCACCGCGATGGCCGCGCTGAGCAAGATCCAGGAGTCGGTCAACTTCAAGGGCCTGCTCTACGACGACCACGTCGGCAAGGTCTCCCTGATCGGTGCCGGGATGCGCTCGCACCCCGGTGTCGCCGCCGGCTTCTTCGCCGCGCTGGGCCAGGCCGGCGTCAACATCGAGATGATCTCCACGTCGGAGATCCGGGTCTCGGTGGTCTGCCGGGACACCGACCTGGACGCTGCGGTCCGCGCCATCCACGAGGCCTTCGACCTCGGCGGCGACACCGAAGCCGTGGTGTACGCGGGGACGGGACGGTAGGGCGGGTGGCCGGGCTGCCCACCCTGGCCGTGGTCGGGGCGACGGGAGCCGTCGGCACGGTCCTGTGTGAGCTGCTCACCGGGCGTCGCAACGTCTGGGGCGAGATCCGCCTGCTGGCCTCGGAACGGTCGGCCGGGCGCAAGGTCCGCTGCCGGGGCGAGGAACTCACCGTCCAGGCGCTGACCGAGGAGGCGCTCGACGGCGTCGACGTCGCGATGTTCGACGTACCGGACGAGGTCGCCGCACACTGGGCGCCCATCGCCGTACGCCGGGGAGCGGTCGTGGTGGACAACTCCGGCGCCTTCCGGATGGACCCGTACGTCCCGTTGGTCGTGCCGGAGATCAATCCCGAGCAGCTGCGGGACCGGCCACGAGGCATCGTCGCCAACGGCAACTGCACCACCCTCGCGATGATCATCGCGGTGGCGCCCCTGCACCGCGAGTACGGGCTGCGTGAGCTGGTGCTCGCCTCGTACCAGGCGGTTTCCGGGGCCGGTCAGGCCGGTGCGGACACCCTGCACGACCAGTTGACCAAGGTGGCCGGTGACCGGGCGCTGGGCTCCCGCGCCGGCGACGTACGGCAGGCGGTCGGTGACGATCTCGGTCCCTTCCCCGCGCCGCTGGCCCTCAACGTGGTGCCGTGGACCGGCCTGCTGGCCGACGAGGGCTGGTCGTCCGAGGAGATGAAGCTGCGCGACGAGTCGCGCAAGATCCTCGGCCTGCCCGACCTGAAGGTCTCCGCCACCTGCGTACGAGTACCGGTGGTGACCGGCCATTCGGTGGCGGTGCACGCGGTCTTCGCCACGGAGATCGACACCGACGGCGCCCGCGAGGTGCTGCGCAACGCACCCGGAGTGATCGTGGTCGACGACCCGGCGGCCGGCGAGTTCCCCATGCCGATCGACGCCGTCGGCACCGACCCGTCCTGGGTCGGCCGGATCCGCCGTGCCCTCGACGACCCCCGTGCCCTCGACTTCTTCGTGACCGGCGACAACCTCCGCAAGGGCGCCGCCCTCAACACCGCCCAAATCGCCGAACTCCTAGCCAAAGACCTAACCCACCCCTAACCCACCCACCCACCCTCCCTCCCACGCCCCACCACCCCCACTCCCCGTCGATCTTGCACTTTTGGTCCTCTCATATCGGGGCAAAAGTGGCACAACGGCGACGGGAAGTGCATGATCGCTGGGGCTGGGGCTGGGGCTGGGGCTGGGGCTGGGGCTGGGGCTGGGGCTGGGGCTGGGGCTGGGGCTGGGGCTGGGGCTGGGGCTGGGGTGGGTCAGGCGGCGGAGAGGCGGACGCCGTCGCGGCCCTGGCGTTTGACGGCGTAGAGGGCCTGGTCGGCGCGGCGGAGCGTCAGTTCGGGCGACTCGCCGGGGCGGGGGAGGGCGACACCGACGCTGATCGTACGGCCGATCCGGCGGGCGGCCTCGGTGAGCCGCTCGGCCACCCGGACCGCCTCCTCGGGGCGGCTCACCTCGATCACCGCAACGAACTCGTCGCCACCGATGCGGTACAGCTCGTCGCCCTGCCGCAGCGCGCCTTCCAGGGCTCGGGCCAGCCCGATCAGCACCCGGTCACCGGCCTGGTGGCCGTACGTGTCGTTGACGGTCTTGAAGCCGTCCACGTCTATCGCCAGCAGCGCGGTACGCCCCGGAGTGGCGGTGGCGATCCGCTGCCCGAACGGGCCGGTGTGCCGCAGCCCGGTGAGCGGGTCGGAGCTGGCCTGCTCCCGTAACCGGTCGAGGGTACGCAGCCGGTCCAGGCAGGTCCACGCCTGCCCGGCCAGCAACTCCAGAAGGTTGACCGTCCGAGGGTCCGGGCGCAGCAACCGCTCGCCGGCGACCAGCAGCACCCCACCACCCTCGGGCGAGCCGAGCGGTACCGCCACCAGGGTGCGCACCCCGGCCCGTACCAGCGGGTCGTGTTCCTCGGTCGGGGGGTGGCCCGCCTCGCCGAGGGTGTGGCCGGTGCCGTACCGGTGGGCTCGGGCGACGATGGCGCGCAGCGCCTGCGGGCCGGCCTCCGCCAGTTCGGCGCGGATCCGGGTCTCCAGCTCGCCAGGGGTGGCTGTCGGCTCGCTGAGTTGCGGACCGCTGCGGCCCGACAGCACCAGCATCGCCGTGTCGAGGGCGGACACGTCTCGGGCGGCCCGGGTCGCGGTGGCCAGCAGGTCCCACTCGGTGGTGGCGGCGGTCATCGCGGCGGCGTGCCGGAGCAGCTTCTCGCTGCGGCTCTCCGCCGGTCCACCGAGCGCCATGATCCGGGCGCCCAGCCGGCCTGCGACCCGCTCGGCGGTCGCCCGCCACGCGGCGAGCTCGGCCGGGCCGGTCCACTGCACGTCGAGTACGCCGATCCGGCGGCCCGCCGGATCGCAGATGGGTACGCACACCTCGGCGGTGACGTCGGGGCGTACCGGGATGTGGTCGGGGTCGGTGCTGATGTCCGGGACGACGGCCGACCGACCACCGGTGAAGACCCGCCCGACGATGCCGGCGTCGGGGGCGACGGTGGCGAAGACCTGCCAGGAACCGGTGGCGGCGACGCAGCGGAGCCGCCCGTTGACGTGCAGCAGGACGGCGATGGTGGCGGGGGTGTAGCGGGCCAGAGCGTCCACGGTCGCCTGGCAGACCTCGGCGACGGTCGACGCCATGGGTAGGCGGACCGTGACGTCGCGGATGACTTGCTGGTGATCCACTTGTGCGTCGTCCCAGGTCGGCTCGGGTCCCGGCCGGTTCCGGGACGCTGATCAAGCGTACTCATGGTGGCGGGGAGCGGATTTCGTTCGTACACACGTGCTATCCACAGGCTGTGGATGCAGCCTGTGGGCCCACGCGCGGGCCGCCGCAGCGATAGCGTGAGGGTTCCGGTCGAGTGGAGGCTTCATGCTCATCGCCCACCTCAGCGATCCGCACCTCACCGCCGGCGTGCTCGGCGCCGAGCCGGCGGCCGGGCTGCATCACGCGCTCGGGCGGGTGCTGGCGCTCAATCCCCGGCCCGACTGTGTGGTGATCACCGGTGACCTCGCCGACCATGGTCGGCCCGACGAGTACGCCGCGCTGCGCGAGGTGATCGGTCGTTTCCCGTTGCCGCTGTACCTGACCACCGGCAACCACGACGATCGGGAGTCGCTGCTGGACGCCTTCGGCGGTACGCCCTGGCTGGGGGGCAGCTTCTCGGCGTACTACCAGGTGGAGCAGCCCGACTTGACCCTGGTGGTGCTCGACTCGTTGGTTCCGGGCTCGAACGGCGGTCGACTCGGTGCCGAGCAGCTCGCCTGGCTCGACGGGGTGCTCGCCGCGCGGCCCGACGTGCCGGCGGTCGTCTGCCTGCACCACCCGCCGGTCGAGGTCGGCATCCCGGCCGCCGACGAGATCCGCCTCGCCGACGGTGACGCCTTCGCCGAGGTGCTGCTGCGACACCCCCAGGTGGTACGCGTCGCCGCCGGGCACCTGCACCGGCCGGTGACCACCATGTTCGCCGGCACGGTGCTGACCGTCGCGCCGAGCACCTGGCGGCAGGCCACCCTGACCATGAGCGACGACGAGCAGATCGGCTGGGTCACCGAGCCGACCGCCCTGCTGCTGCATCAGGTGAGCGACCGCGGCTGTGTCACGCACACCGTTCAGGTCAGCCACACCGCCGGCATGACCTGCGGCTACTGAACTCGCCCCGGTGGGGCTGGCCGGCAGTGGCCTTTCCCGGGCGGCACCGATCCGCGGAGCCGTCGAGGCATCGTCCACAACGGGTGGTGAAGCACCCTTCGGTCGATGTGAATCTGGACCAGGGTCGATCCTGATCATCCAGAACGGCTGATCGATTCGAGCCGGCCGGATGTCCGATCAACCCGCGCGGATCGTATTCGACGGCACGACGTGCGCGGGTATTCACGTTGCCCGTTCCCGTCGCTAACCTCGCTGCCGTCACGCGCGTCGGCGTGACACGACCGCGCCGAATTCGGCGCTCTCAGTGGGGGAAAGACGCATGACGAAAAGGCTTCTCGGACTCATCACCGCGGTTGCCATGACGGTGGGTGGCTCGCTGGCCGCCGCCGCTCCGGCGCAGGCCGCCACTCCGGCCATCGAGATCACGAAGGTGTACTACGACTCGCCGGGAACGGACAACCGCTCGAACTCCAGCCTCAACGCCGAGTACGTGAAGCTGACCAACCGGCGGTCCAGCACCATCAACCTGAAGAACTGGACGCTGCGCGACAAGGCCAACCACGTCTACAAGTTCAGCGGCGACTTCAAGCTCGGCAAGGGTAAGAGCGTCATCATCCGTACCGGCAAGGGCAAGAACACCGCCAGCACCCGCTACTGGGGCTCGGGCAACTACATCTGGAACAACACCGGCGACACCGCCTACCTGCGTAACGCCAGCGGCAAGCAGATCGACAAGTGCTCGTGGAGCAAGAAGGGCAAGGGCTACACCAACTGCTGAGCCGCTCGGAGCGGGCGCCGTACGGGAACACCGGTTCTACACTGGCCGGCGTGCGGCGCCCACGTCTTCGACCGGTACTGCTCGGCCTCGGCTTCCTGCTGTGGCTGGTGGCCGGTCTCGGCCTGTGGTTCGACTGGCTCGGCTGGCTCACGCCACCGTTGCTGCTGGTCGCGGGCGCCCTCGTGCACGGCCCGGACGTCGTGCGGGCCTGGCGGGAACGCACGTCGAAGCCGCCGGAACCAGCGGAACGGGTTCTGCGGCACTACCCCAGATGGTGGTGATCCCCCAGCAGTCGGGGGAGGGAATCCGTCCCAGGGTGAGATCTAATGATCCCGTGCCCAAGCTCTTCGACAGCTCACTCAGCCACCACCTGCGCTATCCGCTCTGGGTGTACGCGGTGCCCGTGGTCCTCTTCGCCGCTCTGCCCGCCTGGACCCTGATCGATGGCGGCAACCTGCTCGCCGCCGTCCTGGTCGTGCTCGGCAACGTGCAAGCGATCATTATGGGCCGGATCATCCTCGCCCGAAACCTGATCGCGAAGGGCAAGCTCAGAGCCGAGGACCTGGACTGAGCCGCCTGGCACAGCGGCTCAGCCCGCAGCCGGTCGTCAGCCGCCGAAGAGGGGCTGACGGTGCACCTTGTGCTGGGCGGCCTGGGCGACCGGACGCACGACGAGACGATCCACGTTGACGTGACTGGGCAGCCCCACCGTCAGGGCGATGCACTCGGCGATGTCCTCGGCGACCAGCGGCCGGTCCACACCCGCGTAGACGGCGGCGGCCTTGTCCGCGTCACCCTTGAACCGGTTCACCGCGAACTCGTCCGTACGGACCATCCCCGGCGCGATCTCCACGACCCGGATCGGTTCGCCGCACAACTCCAGCCGGAGCGTTTCGACAAGCGCGTGTTCCGCGTGCTTGGCGGCCGTGTAGGTGCCGCCGAACTCGTAGTTCACGTGGGCCGCCGTCGAGGTCACCGTCACGATGGTCGGCGCGTCGGAGGAGCGCAGCAGCGGCAGTAGCGCCTGGGTCACGTGCAGCATGCCCAGCACGTTGACCTCGAAGCTCTGCATCAGATCCGCCGGGGACGCGCTGGCCAGCGGGTCAGCCCCGACCGCCCCACCCGCGTTGTTGACCAGGACGTCGCAGCGTTCCAGCCCGGCGGCCAGAGCCTGGGCGGAGGCCTGGTCGGTGACGTCGAGCGCGACCGCCTGACCACCGATCTCCGCCGCCAGAGCCTGGAGCCGGTCCAGTCGGCGGGCCGCCACCACGACGAAGAACCCGTCCTTGGCCAGCCGGCGCGCCGTCGCCGCTCCGATGCCGCTGCTGGCGCCCGTCACGACCGCGGTGCGCTTCATGGCGTTTCGTCTCCCGTTCCCACTGTTCCGGCAGGCGTGTGCCGTCCCGGAGGACGGCACGTCGCCCGATCGCAGCCGCGTGGCTGCATCAACCGATGACGAATTCTATCTGTGCGTTGATCGCCTCGGCCTTGGCGATCGCGTCGAGCGCGTCGGTGCCGGAGGCCAGGATGTAGCCGTTGCTGCAGTCGGCGACCGTCAACAGCGGCGCGACCTCGTCCCCCGGGTTCTTGGTGATGACGACGGCGGTGTCCTCGGCGCCCAACTCGAACAGGTACGGCATGAACACCGGGGCCTGCTCGCCCGGCGGGATCCGCAGCACCTTCGCCGGGATGTCCTCGTGCACGGTGATCGACTTGATCGGTCCCGGATCCGGGGTCAGGAACAGCGCGACCGCGCCGCCGATCGGCGCCGGAGACTCCAGCGGAAGCTCGTCGATGCCCAGCGGGACCGTGAGGAACATGCGGTTGAGGTCCAGACCGAAGGCCCGGCGGACCAGTTCCGGGGCGCCGCTGCCGGCGAGCCGGGCGTGCGATTCGAGGACCCGGGGACCGTCCGGGGTGAGGACGAACTCGCTGTGCGACGGCCCCTCGGTGACACCGACGGCGTCCAGCAGCTTGGCGGTGAGTTCCCGCAGCTCGGCGAGGTACGGAACGGCGACCCGGCTCGGCGTGCTGACCTCCCACTCCACGAACCGGTCGTTCATCCGGTACTCCGAGTAGCCGATCGTCAGGTGCCGGCCCTCGAAGGAGAACGAGTCGACGCTGACCACCGGGCCGGACAGGAACTCCTCCGCCATCGGGCTGGTGATCCCCGCAGTGGCCAGCTCCGCCATGGCCTCGGCCACCTGCGCGGGGGTCTCGACCTCCTTGATGTGCAGGCTCGCCGCGCCGTCGAGCGGCTTGAGGACGATCTTGCCGCCGACCTGCTCCAGGAAGGCGACCGCCTCGTCCACCGAGCTGACCACCTGGTAGCGGACGTTCTCCACGCCGGCCTTGGCCAGGCACTCACGGGTGAGCGCCTTGTCCTTGAGCGCACGGGCGGTGAACTCGGTGACGCCGGGCAGACCGAACTGGTCCACGACGTATCCGGACGAGATCGCGGCGACCTCGGTCGTGGTCATCACCCGGTCGAACGGACGCTCGGCATGCAGCGGGCTCAGCGCGGCATGGATAGCCGGGCCGTCGGCCAGCGGAGCGTGTACGACCCGCTCGGTGTGCTGCAGGATGGACTGCTCGTACTTGCCCTCCTCGTGCACCAGCACGACGTCGATGCCGAGTTCCTTGGCGCCGTGGATCGGCGCGGGCATACCACCGATGACGGCGACCCGATATTTGCCCATGGTCTTCCTCCGTGTACCCAGGTCAGCTTGCATAGCAACGACGCAACCAGCGGGCGGTCTGAGCCGGGCCGGGCTGGAAGGCCCGTCGGCGGTGCAGCACCCGGTAGTTGTCGAAGATCAGGAAATCTCCGGGGCCCAGCACGAACTCCTCGGCTCGCGACTGCTCCAGGGCCTGCACCCAGCGGTCCAGGGCAGCGGCCGCCGCAGGGGTGGTCCCGGTGACCGTGCCCCGGTCGTACCGTGCCCGGGTGCCCTCGTAGCTCTGCTCCAACAGGGCGGCGTCCGGCAGGGGCGCGGTCTCGTCGTTGGACGCGGGCGCGCCGACGAGGAACTGGGCCGACTGGAGGGACTGGACGGTGGCGTCGTCGAGGGCGGCCACGGCGTCCTCGATGGCGAGCACCTCGGTCGGTACCTGCTCGTCGTTGCGGACCGCGTAGAAGCTGAGGTAGCGCGGGACGTACCGGCGCGGGTCGACGCCCTTGCCGCCGAACGGCAGGTGCGGATTGTCGGTGTGCCAGAAGAACTCCGAATCGGCACCCCAGGAACTGGTGGTGCCGGCCGCCGCCGGATTCGGCGCGACATTGCGGATGTAGCGGCCGTTGTTCTCGTAGTCGACCGCGAACGGCGTCAGCGAGAGCAACTGGAGCAGACCGAAGTGCAGCGCGTTGGTCACGGCCATCGCGGACTCGTCGGTGAAGCCGTTGCGTGGCGTGGCCGGGAACTCCTGCTGCGGCAGGTTGCCGATGGTCAGCACGTGCGAGCCGGTCGCCGGGTAGAACGTCAACGCCTGGAGGATCTCGCCGGGAAGATGGGTCTGCAGGGCGTGTGCGCCGATTCGGGCGAGGATCGCCTCGTGCGCGTCCGAATCCAGCGTGATGTCGCAGAGGGCGGCCGTGAGCTCCTTGTCGAGCAGGTCACGGGTCCTGTCGTCCAGGTGGTGACGGGCCACCCGAAGTGCGCGGGACATGTCTGGCTCCGATCATGGGAGTCGCCGCGAATCCCCAACTCGCGGTCGTGTCGGGTGGAACGCCCAGTCGTTCGGACACCCGAGACCCCAAGATGCCGCACGGACACGATGGGTAACAACGCCGTCGCGGAGGCCAGAAGTGGCCAGGCACCTTGCTGCCTTCCCCGGCGGTGAACCCGCGAGCGGTCGCCTACCGCACCGGTGCTTGCGGGGCGGGTCGCTCGTCGCCCGAGGCGGCCGGGGAGTGCACGGCACCCCACCGCACCGACAGTCGGGTCGCGGCCCGCTCGGCACGGATCTCCATGGCGTTGCCGACGATCACCGCCCGGTCGACCACCACTGCGGTGCCGTCGAGGGCCACGGTCGTCCGTTCGCTGACGAAGACGGGACTGCCGACCGGCTGGCGCAGGTGCCCGGCCACCGGCGCGGAGAGCACGCCCGGGACGATCCGCTCCGAGGCGCGCAGGATGGCGACTCCGCTGTCGGCCAGGGCGGCGTACAGCGACGTGGTGACGAAGTCGCGCTCCCGGATGGCCGCCGCCTGCGGCGACCGCACCCAGGAGACCTGGTGGATGGCGGGACGGCCGTTGAGCAGGCGCAGCCGTTCCAGGCGCAGGGTGCGCTCGCCGTCACCACCGCCGAGCCGGTCGGCCACCCAGGCCGGCGGGCGTCGCATCCCGCTCGACAGGACCTGGGTGACCACCTCGTGGCCCTGCTCGCGCAGGTCCTCGGTGAAGCTGCGCAGCGTGTCCACCCGGTACGCCGCCTGAACCGGCGTGACGTAGGTGCCCCGCCCCGCCTGCTGCACGATGAGTCCCTCGTCGGACAGCTGTTGCAGGGCCTGACGCAGCGTCATCAGCGTGACGCCGTAGTGGGCGCTCAACTCCCGCTGGGCGGGCAGCGCTTCGCCGGGCGCGTACTCGCCCTGGTGGATGCGGGACGCCAGGTCGGCCGCGATCTGGCGGTACCGCGCGGGTGGCCGGCCACCGGATGCCGGCGCACCCGCTCCGGGCGTCGTCGTCGCATCACCCATGGGAGTCTCCCGTCCACCGCACCGCCGTACCGGTGCCCCAGTCTGGCGCACCGTGGGCGGCAGCGGCACAGGGCACCTGCCCAGGCCCGCGCTTACCCGGGGACGCCCACGACCACGCCGTCCAGCGCCGCCCGGAACTCCGCGATCGTGGCACCGATCTCCTCGGGGCCGGCACCGTCGAGCACCATCCGCATCAGCGCCGACGCCACCACGACACCGTCGGCGGCGTCGGCGGCCGCCACCGCGTGCGCGGGCTGCGAGATGCCGAAGCCGAGCAGGACCGGCAGGTCGGTCATGGCCCGCAGCTCACGGGCGAGCCGGAGGGCGGAGTCGCCGAGTCGGTCACGCTCACCGGTGGTGCCCATGACGGACACGGCGTAGACGAAGCGTCGACTGCGCTGCGCGATCGCGGCCAGCCGTGACGGGGTGGTGGTGGGCGCGGCGAGCAGGACGAGGTCGACCCCGGCCGCCGTGGCCGTCGCCTCCAGCTCGTCCACCTCGTCGATCGGCACGTCGGGCACGATCAGCCCGCTGACGCCGGCCGCGGCGAGATCCGCGCAGAACGACGGGTTGTGGATCACCAGGTTGTAGTACGTCATCGCGATCAGCGGTACATCGACGGTCAGGCCGGTGAGGTCGTCGAGGATGGAACGCACCGTGACGCCCTGTTGCAGGGCGTGGTGCGACGCCTGCTGGATCGTCGGCCCGTCGAGGATCGGGTCGGAGAACGGGAGCCCGATCTCGATCATGTCGGCGCCGTGGCGCGCGTACTCCTCGACGTACCGGGTCCAGTCGGGTCGGATGCCGCCGGTCACGTAGGGGACCAGGAGTTTGCCGCTCATGCCGCTTCCCGAATGGTGTGGATGTCCTTGTCGCCGCGCCCGGACAGGGTGACCAGCACGGTGCAGAAGGGTGGCAGTTCGCCGCTCTCGGCGGCCCGGATCACCCAGGCGATGGCGTGGGCCGATTCGAGGGCCGGCAGGATCCCCTCGGTGCGGGCCAGTCGCCGTACCGCCGGGATGACCTCCTCGTCGCTGACCGTGACGTAGCGGGCCCGCCCGGAGTCGTTGAGGAAGGCGTGCTCCGGGCCGATGCCCGGGTAGTCGAGCCCGGCCGCGATCGAGTGCGCCTCGCTGACCTGACCGTCCTCGTCCTGCAGGACGTACGAGCGGAAGCCGTGCAGCACACCGACCCGGCCGAAGGCGACCGCCGCCCCACCCTCGGCCTCCACGCCGATGAGCTGCGCCGGGGTGTCGACGAAGCCGGCGAAGGTGCCGGCGGCGTTCGAGCCGCCGCCGATGCAGGCCACCACGTAGTCGGGCACGCCGGTCCGCAGCTCGGCGGCGCACTGAGCGCGGGCCTCCTCACCCACGACCCGCTGCAACTCCCGCACGATCCACGGGTACGGGTGCGGGCCCATCACGGAGCCGATGCAGTAGTGGGTGTCGTCGACCCGGGTGACCCAGTGCCGCAGGGCCTCGCTGGTGGCGTCCTTGAGGGTGCGGCTGCCGCCGGTGACCGGGATGACCTCGGCACCGAGCAGTTCCATCCGGAACACGTTGAGTGCCTGCCGCTCGACGTCCTTGGCCCCCATGTAGACGGTTGCTTCCAGGCCGAGCAGCGCGGCGGCGGTGGCCGTGGCGACGCCGTGCTGGCCGGCACCGGTCTCGGCGATCAACCGCGTCTTGCCCATCCGGCGTGCCAGCAGGGCCTGACCGAGCACGTTGTTGATTTTGTGGGAGCCGGTGTGGGCGAGGTCCTCCCGCTTGAGCAGCACGTTGATGCCAAGCTCGGCGGAGAGCCGCCAGGCCGGGGTGAGCGCGGTCGGGCGGCCGGCGTACACGGCGAGCAGTCGGTCGAGGTCGCGGCGGAAGCGCTGGTCCGCCCACGCCTCCCGGAACGCCTCCTCCAGCTCGGCGCAGGCGGGGATCAGTGACTCGGGCACGAAGCGACCACCGTGCCCACCGAACCTGCCGCGCTCGCCGGGATCGGCCATGAGGCTGCCGTTGGGCAGCACGGTCAGGTCCGTCACGTCGGCTCCATCTGTTCTAGAACTGTTGCCATTCAGCATGGCACACCGGCAGGTCGGGCGGAAGCCCGACCCTTCTAGAACTCTCAGCGTTGGTGTGACGGAGGGGCGCTCACCCCACCTTCTCCGGAGCAGCATTCCGGTCGTCGGCATCCGGCTGGCCCCGCATCGTCCGCAGCGGCGAGAAGTAGACCGGCAGGACGGCGACCAGGCTCAGCACGGCACCCACCCACAGGGTCTCGCGCAGCCCGATCTGCTCGCCGAGGAACCCGCCGAGGAACGAGCCGATTGGCATCGCCCCGAAGACGAGGAAGCGGATGGTGGCGTTCATCCGGCCCTGCAACTCCTGCGGACACAGCTGTTGCCGGATCGCCATGCTGTTCACGTTGTTGATCACCAGGCCGGTGGAGACCAGCGCGTTGCCCGCCCCGGCGAGCCAGAGCCGCCAGTCGGCGTCGGCGAGCGGCACGACCAGGCCGGCGACACCGGCCACGGCCATGCCGACCCAGACCGTCGGCCCCGGCCCGAGCCGTACGCTGATCCGCTGGACGACGAAGGCACCGACCAACCCGCCCAGCCCGCCGATGGCGAACCACAGCCCCACCGTTCCGGGGGAGATGCGCAACTGCTGGGCGAGCAGCACCACGACCACCGTCCCGGTGACGTACACCCCGAGGTTGAACAGCGCGCCCGAGACGGCGAGCGCCCGCAGGACGCGATGCCGGAAGACGTACGACAGCCCTTGCCGGATCTCCCCGACCAGGTGGCTGCTGGCGCCCCGGACGGGGAGGGCCTCGCGCATACGGATCCGGCTCACGGCCAGCGCTGAGGCCAGGTAGCCGGCGGCGACGGTGAGCACCGCGAGCGGGGGCCCGAACCACTGGACGAGGTAGCCACCGAGCGTCGGGCCGCCGACCTGGGCGACCGACCGGGTGCTCTCCAGCTTCGCGTTGCCCTCGACCAGCTGTCCGCGTTCGAGCATCAGCGGCAGATAGCTCACGTACGCCGTCTCGAACAGCAGGGTGCCGACGCTCACCCCCAGCGCGACGATGTAGAGCTGGGTCAGCGTCAACACGCCCAGGTAGGCCCCCACCGGGACCCACGCCAACAGCAGGCCACGGCCCAGGTTCGCGGCGATCATGATGGGACGTTTGCGCCGCCGGTCCACCCACGCCCCGGCCGGGAGACCGACCAGGAGAAACGCCACGGTCTGGAACGTCGCCAGCAGACCGGCCTCGAAGGCGGTCGCGTCCAGGGCCAGGATCGCCACCAGGGGCAGTCCGACACGGCTGAAATGCGTGCCGAACTGGCCCAGGGTCTGTGCGGTCCACAGCAGCCGGAAGTCGTGATGCCCCAGGAGTGTCACGTGTGGAAACGGATCTTCTCGTCGACCAGCACGCAGGTGTCGACCGCCGCATCCGCGTCCGCCCCGGTGGCCAGCACGTAACCGGAACTGCAGTCGGCAAGCGTGTGGATCGGGGTGATCACGTCGCCGGGGTTCTTGTGCACGACCGCGCCGACCGGAACGTCGACCAACTCGCCGAGCAAGGGGAGGTACACGTCGGCCAACTCGCCGGGCGGTACCCGCTTCACCACCGCCGGGATGTCCTCGGCCACCGTGATGTCGCGGATCTTCCCGGGCTCGGGCCGCAGGAACCGGATCGCCGCTCCCGCGCTGGGCTGCGGGGCCTCGGCGGGCAGTTCGTCGATGCCCAGTGGCACGGTCAGCCACATCCGCGCCAGATCCAGGCCGTACGCCCGGCGTACCAACTCGGGGATGGCGTGGCCACCGAGCCGGGCGTGCGACTCCAGCACCCGGGGACCCCGGTCGGTCAGGACGAACTCGCTGTGCGACGGGCCCTCGGTCAACTCGACCGCGTCCAGCAGGCGCACGGTGAGGTCCCGAAGCTCCGTCAGGTGTGCTGCGGCGAGCCGACTCGGCACGCTGACCTGCCACTCGACGTGGTGCGAGTTCACCAGGTACTCGGAGTACCCGACGGGCAGGTGCCGGCCGCCGAAGGAGAACGACTCCACGCTGACCACCGGACCGGAGAGGAACTCCTCGGCGAGCACCGAGGTGTTGCCGGCCTCGGTGTGCCGACGCCAGGCGTCCCGCAGCCCGGCGGCGTTGTCCACCCGCAGGATGTGCCGGCTGGCGGCACCGTCGATCGGCTTGAGGACGACCGGACCGCCGATCTCCGCGAGGAAGTCGAGCGCCTCCTGCTCCGACCCCACCACCCGATACCGGACGGGGCTCAGGTCGTACTTGGCGAGTCGCTCGCGCATCAGCGCCTTGTTCTTCAGCAGGCGCGCGGTCCGCTCCGTGGTTCCCGGCACGCCGAGGCCGTCCACCACGTGCCCGGTGGGCACCCCCCACGGTTCCGAGACGGTCAGCACCCGGTCGAAGGGTCGCTCCTCGTGCAGCGGTCGCAGCACCTCGAGCATCGCCGGGCCATCGGCCAGCGGCGCGTGCACGATCCGCTCGCAGTGCTGACGGATCGACTCCTCGTACTGGCCGGGCTGGTGGACCAGCACGACGTCGACGCCCAATTCCTTGGCTCCCTTGATCGGGGCGGGTCGCCCCCCGATCACGGCTACTCTGAACATCAGTTGAGCACCTTTTCGTGGTGTTTCGATGGCTTCCTGGTCATCGGCCGGGTCTCAGGACAGGCCGAGTTGCTCGGCGAGCAGCGCGGCGACGATGTCGTTGCCCTCGTCGGTCAGGTGGGCCCGGTCGACGTACAGCCAGGTCTGGTCGGTCACGGCCGCGCGCAGTACCGGGTTGAGGTTCACGAACCGTACGCCCCGCTTCTCGCAGGCCGGTGCGAGCGCATCGGCGTACCGCTGCCCGGCCTCCACCGAGGCGACGTCGCCGTACAGCGCCTCCCAGGTGCCGAGCTTGGAGATCCGGTCCAGCTCGTCGAAGATCAGCTTCTCCTGGGGCGCGGTTTCCTCCCGCAGCCAGGTGGCCAGCGGCTGAAGCACGAAGGAGACCCGGGCGCCGGTGGCCGCGGCGAGCACCTGCCAACTGTCCAGGTGCCGGCCGACCAGGTCGACCGCGCTGGCGATCGCGTCGTCGAGCTCCGGGCGTACCTCGTCGGGTGAGGGCCAGGCCGGCACCGAGGGCTTGTTACGGCGACCGAAGCCACGGGACGACTTGCGGTGCCGGGACTTGACCTCCTCCATCTGCTCGAAGAACTCGCCGCAGAAGTAGAACGGGCCCTGGTCCGCGCGGTGCATCTCGACGAGTCGGGACATTACCAGGGTGTTGAAGCCGCTGAAGATGACGATCTCCTCGACCGGCGGCAGCAGGTGCCGGTAGAGCAGGAACAACAGCAGCTCCTGGGTGGAGTTGTAGCAGTGCCCGGCGTACGTGAGCCACGGGCGCGACGGGGCGTGCTCGGTCCACAGTCGCGAGGCCATGGTGGCCGCGTCGCTCGTGGAGCCGTAGCCGAGCGGGACGGAACCACCGACCAGCAAACGGACCGGACCCTCCGGCAGGCTGCTGCCGACCGACGCCTGCTCCGTGGCGCCGTGCGAGATGCGGAAACCCAGCCGGTCGGTGTTGATCGCGTCCGACCGGTAGTTCGGCCGGTTGAAATACATCAGGTACGGCACGTACTCGGTCTCGCCGCGGGACGAGAAGTCGTCGTACTGCAGCATCTGGGGCGTCAGAATCTCACGCTGGAGCTTCATGTCTGCTCGGCTCTCCTTGTCGATTCGGGGGAAGGGCGACCTGCACGGGTCACCACAGCGGGCTGATGTCGGTCCGGCCGGACTGCTCGGAATCGATCACCTCGTCGGTGAGGATCCCGAGCTGGGCGATCTTGATGCCGGCCTGGAACCGGCTGGACACATTGAGGCCCTTGAGGATCGAGGAGATGTGCCGCCGGCAGGTACGCAGGGCCATGCCCAGCCGATTGGCGATCGCCTCGTCCTTGAGCCCCGCAGACATCAGCCGGAGGATCGCCATCCTGGTGTCCAGGGAGACCTCGTCCATCTGGTCCTCGGGCAGTTCGAGCGGGACCGCGTTCGCCCAGAGGTGCACGAACGTGCGGTACAGGTACTCCACCACCAGCTCGTCGGAGATGACCGCGGCGCCCCGATCCGCCGCTGCCGGGGCGTCGACGGGGATGAACGCCAGCCTGCGATCGAAGATGACCAGGCGCTCGAAGCTCGCCGCGGTGGTACGGATGCCTCCACCGTGCTCCGCGACCGCCTTGGCCCGGGCGACCAGGCCCAAATTGGAGCGGGCCGTGTGGTGGTAGAGGAACTGGCACCGCAACCCACGTTCGAAGATCGAACTCGCCGACGTCGCGGAGGCGCTGAAGTGGTCCTGCGACCGCAGGCCGCCCGGACGCAGCGAGTGGATCTCCGTCGTGCAGCGCAGGATCGCCGCGTCGATCTCGTCGCGGAGGGCCTGCTCGCCACGGACGACCCGGACGCCGTCGCGCTGCCTGCCGTCCTCGGCCAGCTGAGCCAGCCGCCTGCTGATCGACTGGATCACCCGGCCGTTGGTGGCCATCGCCTCCTCGCGCTGCCGGATCTCATCGCTGAGCGGCGCGTTGAGAATGCTCAACGCGATCTCGGGATGCACCGCCGTCAGGCCACCGTCGTCGGCACGGGACAGCAACCGACGCCGCAGCAGGCTCTCGCAGGCGTGGGCCCAGTCGCTGCGGCTGATGCCGACCTCCGGCGGCGGGCAGTCGGCGTCGATCCGGTTTCCCAGCACCGCGAACTCGTACGCCCTGGACTCGATGCTGCTCAACGGGCCGCGCGGATGGCTGAGGAAGGACAACGAGGCGGTCATCACGGGTCAGCCCGCGACCGGCAGGTCCGACTGGCTGGGCACGCACTCCAACCAGAGCTGGCCGGCCGTACGACGGATGGCCTTCTCCACGTCGTCGGTGGCCGCCCCGGAGAACCGGAACCGGGCCCCGACGTGCTCGTAGCCGCCGGCCTTGGGAATCACGGTGCCCACGTCCGGGATCACCCGGGCGTAGGGCCACTCGGCCGGTGGGAGGTCGAGTTCCGCCACGGTGATCCGGCAGGGCGCGGGCACCGGAGTCGGCACCAGGAGCCAACCGCCGACCCGCTGACCGGTGATCGACCGTACGATCGGGCGGCGGCCGAGTTGGATGTGCACCGCGGCCTCCACCAGATCCACGCCGTGCACCTCGCGCCAGACGAACGGGATCTCCGCGCCGCCGACCCGGGAACCGGCTTCCAGGAAGTTGATCCGGATGCTGCCGTCGGCCCGGTGGCCGACGAACGCTTCCATGTGGAACACCCACGGCTCGTTGCCGAAGGCGGCGCAGGCCCTGGCGAGGAACTCGCCCAGCGGGCCGAGCAGTTCGGGGTCGTCCACCTCCACCGAGCCGAGCACGTCCCCGGCGGCGAACTCCATGCAGGTGTTCACGTAGCGCGAAGCCCGCCAGGCACCCAGCTCGGAGCCGGTCCAGAGGCCGTCGATGTGGAAGACCTGATCCGGGCAGAAGGTCTGCACCATCCGCGGTTCGGGCGCGAGCCGTTCGAGTTGGACCAGATCGTCGACCGAGTTCAGGCGCAGCACGTCCCGGCTCGCGGTTCCCCGTCGTGGTTTGACGATCACCGGCCAGCCGTGCAGGTCCGCGAAGCGTACGACGGCCTCGGTGTCGGGTGCGTCGGCGAACTCCGGGATGGCGACGCCGCCCGTCACCACGGTCTGCGCCATCACCAGCTTGTCGCGGAACGGAGCGAGCTGCTCGGGATGATCACCGGCCACCGCCAGGTGCGCGCGCAGCTCGGCCGCCGTGTCGAGATCGCCCTCGTTCAGGGCGATGATCCGTTCGGGCCGGCCGAATCGCTCGATCAGTCCGTCGGCAGCGGCGCTCACCAGGTCCAGGCGGTCGGTGGCCGCGACGATCGACACGGCGGACGCCGCGGCAGGTACCGAGGCGGTGGCCAGTTCGGTGCATATGTAGGTGACGTGGTGGAGGTCGTGGTCGAGGTAGTCCGCGTACCCGGCGTGGTGGTCACGCCAGCGGTGGATGATCAGAATGTGCGGCTTCATCAGGACGGCCTCCTCGGGTCTGCGTCGATGTCCCGATTCGAACGGGTGAATCACTGTCGGGGTGCTGCTGCTTCCGTTCGGTCGAAGGCCATGCTCACGGCGAGGCCGATGAGCACCGTCCCCATGGCGTAGCGCTGTGCCCGCAACCAGGTCGGCTTCCGGGCGAGGAAGGAGGAAACCGAGCCTGCGGTGAGCACGATCAGGCAGTTGACGGTGAGTGCCACCGTGATCTGGATCAATCCCAGGGAAAGGCTCTGTGCCGCGATGTCGCCCTTCGCCGGATCGACGAACTGCGGGAGCAATGACACGTACAGAACGGCGATCTTGGGATTCAGCAGGTTGGTCATCAGGCCCATCGTGAACAGCTTCCGGGGCCTGTCGATGGGCAGATCCTTCGGCGAGAACGCCGACTGGCCGCCGGGTTTGATGGCGTTCCAGGCGAGCCACAGCAGGTAGCACGCACCAGCGATCTTGATTGCCGTGTACATGGTCGGTACCAGCGCGAACACCGCGGAGACACCGGTCACCGCGGCGAGCAGGTAGGCGAAGAACCCGACCGCGACGCCGAGCAGGGAGATCAGGCCGGCGGCCCGACCCTGGGTGATCGACCGGGAGACCAGGTAGATCATATTTGGACCCGGAGTGAGCACCATCGCCAGCGCCACCGCGGCGATGCCCAACCCTGCGTCGATACCGATCACGTGCTGCTCTCCTGGTTCTGCCGACCGGTGGCCGGTGTCAACGTGGTCTCTCGTCGAAAATCCAGTACGTGCTCAGCTCCGGCTGCCACTTCCGGCGGAGCGGATCGCGGAACAGTCGAAAGAAGATGCCGACCGGCACGAATACCAGAAAGTAGATCAACGACCATAAGATTTTCATGATCAATCCTTGTGGGCGAAGTGGTGGTCGGTCAGTCCAGGGCGATCGCCTCGCGCCAGTCGCCCTGCTCTCGCCACGCGGGTTGGTCGGCTTTGTTCAGCAGGAAGTTGCCCAGCGCGAGCAGGTCGATGTTGGTGCGCATGAAGCACTGGTACGCGTCGTACGGCGTGGCCACGATCGGCTCACCGCGTACGTTGAACGAGGTGTTCACCAGCACCGGGCAGCCCGTCACCTGCTTGAACGCGGTCAGCAGGCGGTGATAGGTCGGGTTCGACGACGCGGTCACGGTCTGCACCCGCGCCGAATGGTCGACGTGGGTGACCGCCGGGATGGTCGAGCGGTGGACCTTCAGCCGGTCCAGCCCGGTGGCCTGCGCCGACTCCTCGGCGTCCAGTCGCCGCTGCTTCGCGACCGGCGCCACGACCAGCATGTACGGGCTCTCCTGGTGCAGGTCGAAGTACTCCTCGACCTCCTCGGCCAGCACCGATGGCGCGAACGGCCGGAACGACTCCCGGAACTTGATCTTCAGGTTCATCGTCGACTGCATGTCGACGTCACGGGGGTCACCGATGATCGACCTCGCCCCGAGCGCACGCGGACCGAACTCCATCCGGCCCTGGAACCAGCCGACGATCTTGCCGGTGGCCAGCTCCTCCGCCACCTGCTTGGCGATGGACTCCTCGTCCAACCGGGTGTACGGCACACCCAGGTCGTCCAGGAAACGCGCGATCTCCTCGTCGCTGAACCCGGGACCGAGCAGCGAGGAGGACATCCCGTCGCCGCCCTCGGCGAGGTGTGCGCGCGGCGCACCGAGTTCCGTGGCCACCATCAGCGCGGCACCCAGGGCCCCACCCGCATCACCGGCGGCCGGTTGCACCCACACCGAGTCGAAGATCTTCTCCTGGATGACCTTGCCATTGGCCACACAGTTCAGTGCCACGCCACCGGCCAGGCAGAGGTTGGCCTCACCGGTCATCTCGCGGGCGGTCCGGGCCAGCTTGAGCACCACCTCCTCGGTGACCAGCTGCACCGACGCGGCCAGATCGAACTCCCGCTCGGTCAGCGGGCTCTCCGGCTCGCGGCGCGGCCCGCCGAACAACTGCTCGAACCCGCGACCGGTCATGACCTGACCGCGCAGGAACTCGAAGTTGTTCATGTTGAGCCGGAACGAGCCGTCGTCCTTGACGTCGATCAGATGCTGCCGGATCACGTCCGCGTAGCGCGGCACGCCGTACGGGGCCAGTCCCATGAGCTTGTACTCGCCGGAGTCGACCTTGAATCCGCAGAAGTAGGTGAACGCCGAGTAGAGCATGCCCAGCGAATGCGGGTACCTGATCTCCGCCAGGTGGCGGATTCGACTGCCCTGGCCGTGCCAGAGAGTCGTGGTGGCCCACTCACCGACGCCGTCGATGCACAACACCGCTGCCGACTCGTACGGGCTCGGCAGGAAGGCGGAGGCCGCGTGGGATTCGTGATGCCGCCGGACGTTGATCTCCGGGACCGCGCCCTGCCCCAGCTCGGCAAGCGACCGGCGAACCCGCCCGACCGTGTCGCGCTTCCAGGACGTCCACTCCGGCAGAACCCGGGTGAAGGCCTCCAGGGAGAAGGGCGACGAGGCGGCGAAGCTCGTCAGCACCCGGCCGAACTTCAGCTTCGGATCCTCGTAGTAGGCGACCGCATCCACATCGCCGAGTCCGACACCGCCTTCCGCCAGGCAGTACTTCACCGCCTCGGCCGGAAAGGCCGGGTCGTGGCGCTTACGGGTGAAGCGCTCCTCTTGAGCGGCTGCGATGGGCTTTCCGTCCCGCACCAGCACGGCCGCGCTGTCGTGGTAGTAAGCGGACAGGCCCAGAACCAGCTTTCCCACGATCGATCTCCTCAGTGTGGGTGTGGTGCGTCGGTCGATCAGATGGCGGCGAGCGATCTGCTGGCCTTGCGGGCGCGGCGAAACGCCCGGCGGGCCAGCAGGCCGGACGGTGGGTTGAGCGATCGGAACCCGGTGCGTACCCGTTCCCAGACCTCGGCGACCGCACCGGCGCCATGGGACACGGGCAGCGAGGCGAGGTAGGTGTCGACCGCGTCGGCGGCCCAGGCGGAGTGCCCGGTGGCGACGTTGTCGATGGTGTTGTGGATGTCGACGAACTTTGTGGAAAAGCCGTACTTCTTCAGCGCCTGGCGCGCCCGCCGGTAGGTGCCACCGACCCCGGACAGCTCCATGGCCAGGTTCAACCCGAGGATCTCCGGCATGAACGTACGCGGAAAACGTCCGATGCTCAGCCAGTACACCGGCAGCTCGAAGGACTCGTCCCGGAACCCGTCCCACATGGCGAATTCCCGCGACGCGGTCGGCGGCACCTTGATGTCCATCTCGGCGAGCACCTGCCGGTAGATCAGCGGATGGTTCAGCCGAGGCACCCCGTTGCCGAGCTCGTCCCAGTACGTCTCGAACAGGAAGTAGCCCTGTTCCGAAGCCGCATGTTCGTAGTCGGTGAACCCCTGCAGCCAGGCACCGTCGATAAGCGTCAACGGTGCCAGCTGCACGGTCGAGTCGATGAGTTCTTCCCGGGTCGGCATCGGGGTGGTGGCCGACTCCTCGAAGTCACGTCCCTGCCGGTCATGCTGCTCGACCAGCCAGGGGCGCAGACCTTCGCGTCCCCAGACCTCGGGTAGGCGCTGCGGATCCGACGCCATTCTGTGCCGGGACCGAGCCAGCCAGCCCCGCACGTAGTCCAGGGCGTACCGGCGGATCGCCGGGGTGTCCGTCCGCTGCTGGAGCAGGTGGTACGCCTCCCGGATGTCACCGGGTGCCCGGCCCTCGTCGACCGGGCCGGCCATGACGGTCGCCAGCAGCTTCGCTGACACGGCATCTGCCTCAGCGGCCGCCTTCGGCGTCTCGGGCTCGGGCTGCCGGGTGGGCAGCGAGTCGATCCATCGGCGGATGACCAGCAGGTCGGCCGGAGAGAAGACCCGGAACATCGGGCCACGCTCGCTGACGAGGCCGTTGACAAGCGGACTGTCCGCGGATCGGCCCGGTTTGACCAGGCGGCTCTTGGCCAGCTCGGCCAGCAGCTCGCTGGGGTCGGTCCGGGCGTCCTGGAGCCAGTCGGACAGCGATCGACCGGCGATGGCGAAAACCTGGTGGTACACCGCGCCCTCGCGGGCCCGGTGACGCAGCAGCTCGGCCATCTCGTACGCCGGGTCGCGGGCGTTGTCGAGCTCGGCGAAGAGGCTTCCGCTCCACCGCTTCAGCACCGTGAACGCCCACTGGAAACCGGTACGCACCCGAGCCAGCTCCCCGTCGTCGTACCCGTGCTCGACGATCGCCAGGCTGAGCTGGAGCCCCGAGGGCTCATCGCCGGCCCGGGCGGCGGACGGGTCGATCGCGGTCCAGTCCACGAGCTGCGGATGCACCTGACGCACCAGTCTCAACGCCGGCAGCAGTCCGACCGTACGCAGGCACAGGTCAGCGCCGACGAGTTCGGGCCGGAAGTCTTCCGGTCGCCTGCTCATCGCCAGCAGAGTCGCGGGCAGATAGAAGTGGTGGTCCGCCACCCGAGGGTCGTGCACCAGCCGGGCCACCGGCGCGGCGTGCTCGGACAGGTGCAGTTGACGGAGCAGGGACAGATAGACACTGCCTCGGGAATCCTGCGGCCGACCGACACCGACATCCGAGGCATAAAGGGTCAGGATGCGCAACACGGTCTCGTCGTCGGCGTTGCCCGGTGCGCTCTGCCACTGCAACCAGGCGCCCGACCGCAGCGCGAGTGGTGCCGCCGCGAGCGCGGCGCGGCGGACGAGGGAATCCGTGGTCAGTGGATCCGCAGAACTGCTGACCAGTCCCTCGAAGCGACCGGCCTCGGCGGCACACCACCGCACCGCCTCGTTCCGCAGCTCATCCAGCGGGGTCGGCATGGGCTCACGACCGGCGATATCACCGATCTCCGCCCTGATCCGTTCGATGAATGGATTTCCGGGAAATGAGGTCTCGGGATCAACCGCGATGACATAGAGCCGGCGAGAGTGATCCTGTTGACCAAGCTGTCGGGCGGCATTCCGACCCGACTCGTGGACCGCGTTCGTTGACACTGTCAATCCCTCGACTAGTCCGCACACACGCCCGTAACCGGACGTTTTTCACCTTGCGTCGTCGCGAGGAGTTCGGAGCGGAGGTATCGTCCGTTCACTCCAAAAAGGGTCGTCCCGAGACGCTTCGGCTCAACTGGCTTCCGACTGCGCCTGAAGCGATTCGGTCCGGCACGGAAAGCACGGCAGAACCCTGCTCTCCATTACTGGTGCGAAAGGTGAGGCGCCGCTGTTGCGGGGCAAGCTAGAACATCGGGTAGATCGAGGCGTCGTTCTTCGGCTTCTTCTTGCGGCCGAAGATCTTCCCGAAGATCCTGCGCAGCAGGTTCATGTTCCCGTCCTCACTTCTGATGGTGAACCGATGGTCTAGCGCGACAGATCCAGTTCCCTGGCCAGCAACTGCGCCACCAGGTCGAGTCCGTAATCGGTCATGTGCGCTCGATTGACATAGAGCCAGCTGTCGTCCGCAGCGCTGTTCGCGAGGAGAGGATTGATGTCCAGGAAGTTGACATCAATTTTCTCGCAACCCACCTGCAGTAGTTCGGCATATCGTCGGGCCGTCTCCCTGGTGGCGATGTCACCGAACAACTCCCAGAAGTTCGAGATCTTGTCCAGTTCGTCGAAGAGTCGCCTCTCCTGGGGTGCGGCCGTCTCGCGTACCCAGGTGGCCAGGGGTTGCAGCACGAAGGTGATCCTCGTGTCGGTGCCGGCGCAGAGCTGCTTCCAGGACTCCAGGTGCCGGATCGTCAGCGCTGCGGCGTCCGCGATCCGCACCTGGAGCGGGCGGACCGGTTCGTCGCCGCCGGTCTGCTGACCGCCTGAGCCGAAGTGGTGCGTCCGGAACTGGGACTTGAGCTTGTCCATCTGGCCGAAGTAGTCGCCGCAGTTGAAGAATGCGCCGTCATCACCGCGTTGGCCGGCGGGAAGTCGCGCCAGGGCCAGGTTGTTCAGCCCGGAGAGGATGACAATTTCCTCGACCGGCGGCAACAGGTGCCGATAGAAGAGGAAGAGCAGCAGTTCCTGAGCGGAGGAATGACTGCGCCCGGCGAAGTTCAACCAGGGTCGTGACGGCGCATGGGTGGTCCACAGTCGCGAGGCGAGCGTCGCCTGATCACAGGTCGCTCCGATGCCCATTGCCATCGAACTGCCCGCCAGTAGTCGGACCGGGCCGTTTGCCGGCTCACCACCCGCCGAGGTCTGACTGTCGATGCCGTGAGAAATGCGAAAGCCCAAGCGATCGGTGTTAATTACGGGAGATCGGTAGTTGACCCGGTGGAAATACATCACATAGGACATCCAGCGGGCCTGGCTGCGATGGTCGAAATCGTCGTATACGAGCATCTGCGGCGTCAACTCGGAGCGCGCCGAGCTAGGACAACGCACTGTTCCCCCCATTGAAAATTCCCAGCCAGGGCTCACAACCCGTACGATCGCTGTTTCGGTCAGTACGGTAACACGATGGGTGGTGGGGAGACAGTGGTGAACGTCAAAGAATCGACACCTGTCTGGTTTATCCTGAGTTGAGCGGAGGATTCCTAAACAAGCAAATATTGAGCGGATCTCAGTGCGTTTGCGGTAGCAATTTGCATTAGCAAGGAGCTGCCCTGGTTGAGACAGGCGGCAGTGTCACCCGGAATCGGGCGACTTGCGGCAGTGTGATCGGACTCTAGTGCACCGTCTCGCACTGCGGGGGGCAGGTCCTGCGTCCCGAGCCGTGGATAGAACACAAGGCCCTGATCAGCGTGTTGCTGATCAGGGCCTCGCATCTGTCGGGGTGGCCGGATTCGAACCGACGACCTCTTCGTCCCGAACGAAGCGCGCTACCAAGCTGCGCCACACCCCGAGGCGTGCCGACAAATAGTAGCCCACCCGCCCCGAGGGTCAAACTCGGTACCCCCGGGGCGGGACGGTCAGCGGGGAATCAGGGTGAGCAGGCTGGCCTCGGGGCGGCAGGCGAACCGGACCGGCGCGGTCGGGTGGGTGCCGAGACCGGCGGAGACGTGCAGCCAGGCGTCCGAGCCGGGCCAACGGTGCAGGCCCTTCGCCATCGACCGGGGCAGCCCGCAGTTGGTCACCAGCGCCCCCACGCCCGGTACGCAGACCTGGCCGCCGTGCGTGTGACCGGCGAGCAGCAACGCGAAGCCGTCGGCGGCCATCTCGTCGAGCAGCGCCGGCTCGGGGGAGTGGGTCAGTGCGATGGAGAGATCCGCCGAGGCGGAGACCGGGCCGGCCACGGCGGTGTAGTCGTCCCGCTCGACGTGCGGGTCGTCCACGCCGGCCATGTCGATCGCCCGACCGCCGGCCTTGACGGTGCCCCGCCGGTTGTTCAGATCGGCCCAGCCGGCCCCGATGAGGACGTCCCGCAGCTCCTCGGAGGGCAACTCGACCCCCTCGGTGTACTCCCGGTCCGGCAGGAAGTAGCTGAACGGGTTCTTCCAGACCGGCCCGGTGTAGTCGTTGGAGCCGAAGACGAAGGCGCCGGGGTAGTCGAGCAGCGGTTGCAGCGCCCGGAGCACCCCCGGCACCGCCTCCGGATGCGCCATGTTGTCGCCGGTCACCACGACCAGGTCGGGATCGAGGGCAGCCAGCGAGGCCACCCAGTGCTGTTTGCGTACCTGATTGGGGGTCATGTGCAGATCGGACAGGTGCAGGACGCGCAACGGCTCGGTGCCGGCGGGCAGCACCGGGACGTCGAAGCGCCGCAGCGTGAACATGTTGCGCTCGACCAGGGACGCGTACGCCAGGGCGGCGGCGCCCGTCGCGACGGTGGCGGTCGCGAGCCGGAATAGTGTGCGCTTTCGCATGGCGATCAGGGTAGTTTGGGCGTCCATGAGCACGCTGAAGGACCGTCTCACCGCCGACATGCGCGCCGCCCTCAAGGCCCGCGACGAGTTGACCACCTCCACCCTGCGGATGGCCCTGGCGGCCGTCGGCACGGCTGAGGTCGCCGGCAAGGCCAAGCGCGAGCTCAGCGACGACGAGGTGCTGGCCGTGCTGACCAAGGAGGCCAAGAAGCGTCGGGAGGCCGCGACGGCGTTCTCCGACGCGGGGCGTACCGAGCAGGCCGCCAAGGAGACCGCCGAGGGCGAGGTGCTGGAGCGTTACCTGCCGCAGCAGCTCTCCGACGCCGAATTGACCGATCTGGTCGCGGGGGCGCTCGCCGCGGGCGGCTTCACCGGCAAGGCCCAGATGGGCCCGGCGATGAAGGCGGCCCAGGCGGCCGTGGCCGGCCGGGCCGAGGGGGGCCGGGTGGCCGCCGAGGTACGCCGCCAGCTCGGTCTCTGAGCTGCCGAAGAAACGGGCGGGCACTCCATGAGGAGTGCCCGCCCGTTCGGCGTTACAGGTGCCGGTCAGCCGCCAGGTCGGTCTGTCCCTGGACGGGTGGGCGGCCCGCCGGGTCGACCATTGCCGGGTCGACCGTTGTCGTCGTCGTCATCGTCGTTGTTGCCTCCGCCGCCGGCACTGACCGTGATGGTCACGATGCCGCCCTTGATGGTGCGGCCCTCCGGGCTGGTGCCGGCGGCACTGCCGGCCGGGCAGTCCGAGGTGACCCGGGTGCTGGACACGATGGGCGTGAAGCCGGCACCGGAGAGGCGGGACTTCGCCTGGTCGATGCTGAGGCACCGGACCCCGGGGATGCTCCGCTGGTCGCCCAGCGCGATCTTCTGGCCCGGCGGGTCGAAGTTGATCGCCTTCTTGCCCGCCATGGCGGCCTTGAGCGTCTGGAAGACCGGCGGGTTGATGCCGTCGGGAGCGTTGTGCTTCATCTTCACGTTGGTCTGCGGCCAGTCCGGGTCGGCGAGGATGCCGGCCACCGCGTACTGCTTGGTCATCGCGACCAGGGAGGCGCTCTTCTCCGCGTCGGTGGTGCCGGACTTGCCGGCGATCGGCTTGCCGACGATCCAGCGGCCGTTGGCGGCCGTACGGCTGCCGCCGCACTTGCTGGTGGAGGAGTTGTCACCGACCGGGCAGCGGGCCGCGTCGACCGCCGCGCGGGCCACCTCCGTGCTGATCCGTTTCTCGCAGCGCGGGTTGGCCACGTCCAGCTTGTTGCCGTTCAGGTCGCGGATCTCCTGCACCGGGGTCGGCTCGCAGTACTTGCCGTCAGCAGCCAGCGTGGCGTACGCGTTCGCCAGCTCCAGCGGCGTGGTGTCCGTGACACCCAGGGTGAACGCGCCCCACTGGTTGGCGGCCGTCTTGTCGTTGGCCCAGTCGTTCTCCTTGGTGACCCGGAACTGGATGCCCAGCCGCTTGGCCGCGTCGACCACGTTCGCCGCGCCGATCTGCTGTTGCAGCGGCACGAAGTAGGTGTTGGTCGAGGCCGAGAAGGCGCTCCACATGTCCTTCACGCCGCCCGGCTGCTTGTTCGAGTTGGTCGGGCAGTAGAAGTGCGTGCCCGGGCAGGTGGCCGGGGCGCCCTGGCGGAGGATGTACTCGGACTTGAACTGCTGCGGCGCGTTGATGGTGTAGCTGAGGGGGATGCCCTTCTCCAGCGCGGCCACGATGGTGAAGATCTTGAACACCGAGCCGGCCTGGTAGCCGGTGATGCCGTCACCACCGGTCAGCAGCGGGTTCACCGTGTTCGGGTAGTTGCCGAGCTTGCCCTTGGCGCGCTGGACCGGGTCGCTGTGCGGGCGGTTCTTCGGGTTCTTCGGGTTGTCGAGCTTGAAGTTCCGGTTGACCGACAGGGCGCGTACCCGACCGGTGCCGGGCTCGATCACGGCGATCATCACGGCTTCCTTGGCGGTCACCGGCTTGGCGGCACGGACCGCCTTGTCGGCGCCGTCCTGGGCCTGCTTGTCCAGCGTGGTGATGATGGTGTAGCCGCCGCTCTTGAGCCGCCGCTCCCGGTCGTACGAGGTGGCGCCGAACGTCTCCTGCGACATCCACCAGCGGTAGAAGTAGTCGCAGAAGAAGCCCCAGGCGTTCTTGTTGGTGGCGACGCAGCCGTTCGGCGCCCGCTTGCCCTTGACCACCAGCTTGACGGCCTTGGCCGCCTCGGCCTGCTCCTTGGTGATCGCCCCGGTGGTGACCATGTGGTCGATCACGTAGTCGCGCCGGGCGACCGCCTGCGGGTAGCCGCTCTTGGTGGTCGGGTCGAACGAGGTGGGGGCCTTGACCAGGCCGGCCAGCATGGCGGCCTCGTCGATCGTCAGGTCCTTGGGCTTCTTGTTGAAGTAGACCTGGCTGGCGGCGAAGACGCCGTACGCGCCGTTGCCGAAGGCGGCGAGGTTCAGGTAGCGCTCCAGGATCTCGTCCTTCGACATCTCCTTGTCGAGCTGGATCGCGTAGCGCATCTCGCGCAGCTTCCGCGCGCTGGTGTCCTCGGTCGCGGCGAGCACGTCGGCGGGGTGCGTCGCCGTGTAGGCGATGCTCATCCGGACGAACTGCATCGTCAGCGTCGAGGCGCCCTGCCGGTCATTGGTGGCGGAGCTGTTGTTGACGAAGGCGCGGGCCACGCCATTGAGATCGACTCCGTTGTGCTTGTAGAAGTCGTGGTCCTCGGCGGCGATGATCGCTGCGCGCATGTACGGCGAGATGTCCTCGAACTTGACGTCGCGTCGATTCTCGTCGTACATCGTGGCCAGCGGCGTCTTGCCGTCAGCAGCGAGCAGATAACTGATTTGGGGGGCGCGGGCCATGGTCAGTTCCCCCGGCAGCGCACCGAAGGTGTCTGCACCCGCCTTCGCGGCCAAACCCGACATCGCCACCGCGGGAAAGGCCGCGGCGGCGACGACCACGCCGGCCAGCAGCCCACAGATGAGCAGCGATGCGGCATTGGTCAGGACGTTATGGTCACGTTTCCGCATCCAGGTCACCTCGACAGGGTACGCGAACAGGTAACGAGCGGCGCTGGGGCGTCTTTTCCCCATTTCCTGCGTGCGCCGGTCTCGTTGTGCTAGACGCGTGGCACCGGGTGTCCGGTTGCGTGATTCCGTGCTGAGTTTCCTCCACGCGGGGGCGGCTCGCAGCGTTTTCGCGGACTCCGGTGGGGTAAGCGGCGGACCCTGGCCCGAGAAGCCGGGGTTGTCCGGAATGATGGATTTGGCCGACAACGTTGCGTAATCGGGCAACTACAGAGCATGATGGGGGCGGCGAGAGCGCCACATGAGTCGTCCGTGCCGCCTTGGGGTGAGGCGTGCCGGTCGATCGGGGGGAATTGCCGGCTGGCCCGCGACGGCGTCGGTAGTACTGCAAGGGGGGACGAGTACAGATGGGCATGATCACTGACTGGCCGTCGCTGGCGGCGTGTCAGAACGGGGACCCGGACGCGTTGTTCGTACAGGGCGCCGAACAGAACGTGGCGAAGCGGATCTGCCGTAGCTGCCCAGTCCGGTACGAGTGCCTGGCCGACGCGCTGGACAATCGGATCGAGTTCGGCGTGTGGGGCGGCATGACCGAACGCGAACGCCGGGCGCTGCTGCGCCGCCATCCGCAGGTCGCCAGTTGGCGCAAGATGTTCGAGGCGGCGATGAAGAAGAACGCCAAGGACAAGAGTGGCAAGGACAAGATCCTCGTCACCACCGGCGCGGTCGGCAACGACTGATCGCCGCACCGACCGCCGTTCAGGAGCGGCTGATCGCCGCTGCGATCGTGCGTAGCCCGTCGACGTCGTGCACGTCGGCGGGCTGCGCTGTCACCGACACGGTCGGCACCTGCGGGAACTCCTCGGTGAACCGTGCGGCAACCTGCTGTTCGCGGACCGCCTGCTCGGCCAGGGTGGCGTGCGCGAGCAGCACCTCGACCGTGCCCTCGTGGCCACCGACCGACCTCAGCCGGTCAGCGGCGGCCCGGCTGGCCTGAGCGTCCAACTCGGGCACCGCCGGACGGTGCACCCGGTTGAGCACCAGACCGACGAGCGGCATCTTCTCCTCGCGTAGCCGCCCGGCGAAGTAGGCGGCCTCCCGGACCGCGTCCGGCTCGGGGGCCGCGACCAGCAGAAACGCGGTCTCGCGGGCCTGCAGGATGCGGTACGTCTGCTCCGCGCGCTGCCGGAAACCGCCGAACATCGAGTCGAACGCGGCGACGAAGCCGGACAGATCGGTCAACAGCTGCGTGCCGAGCACCTTCTGCACGACCCGGGAGAACATCCCGAAGGACGCGGTGACCAGGCTGAACATGCTCCGACCGCCGGTACGCGCCGGGGCGAGCAGCAGCCGCAGCATCCGGCCGTCCAGAAACCGGGACAGCCGGGCCGGTGCGTCGAGGAAGTCCAACGCCGAGCGGGACGGCGGGGTGTCCACCACGATCAGATCCCACTCGCCCCGGGCGTGCAGCTGACCCAGCTTCTCCATGGCCATGTATTCCTGGGTGCCGGAGAAGGTGGAACTCATCGCCTGGTAGAAGGGGTTCGCGAAGATCTCCGCCGCCTTCGCCGGGTCGGTGTGCGCGAGCACCACGTCGTCGAAGGTGCGCTTCATATCCAGCATCATGGCGTGCAACTCGCCGCTGCTGGCCTCGACGTCGATCCCCTTGACCTGCCGGGGCGTGTTGTCCAGCTCGGTCAGGCCGAGCGACTGGGCCAGCCGCCGGGCCGGGTCGATGGTGAGCACCACCGTACGCCGGCCGTGCTGTTCGGCCGCACGGAGCGCGAGCGCTGCGGCCGTGGTCGTCTTGCCCACTCCGCCGGCCCCGCAGCAGACCACGATCCGTACGCCGGGGTCGGCCAGGATCTGGTCGACGTCCAGCGGTGGCGCGGCGTTGTCGGAAGGCACCAATTGAGCGTATCGGGCCAACCCCGCTGACGTGTCAGCCCGACGTCAAGGTGTGAGTCAATCGCCCCTCAACAGGGCTGCGGCGAGGATGTCGAGGCCGGCTCGGTCCATCCCACCGGGCAGCAGGGGCAACTCCACCAGCGGTATGCCCAGCTCCACCAGGTCGGCGCGGAGCGAATCCTCCAGCTCCCGGCGGATCACCTGGTCACGTGCCTCGTCGTGCAGGCCGGCGACGAGCCGCCGCTCGACCGGCAGGCCGGCGGCGCGCAGCCCCTGCTCCAACTCCGCCTCGGTGACCAGCTGTCCCGTCGGCAGCGGCGGCCGGGCCGCGTTGATGATCACTTTGCCCACGCCGAAGCCGAGCGAGGTCAGCTCGCCGATCGCGTCGATCGTCTCCTGCACCGGCATCTCTTCGAGCAGGGTCACCACGTGCACGGCGGTCATCGGCGAGCGCAGCAACGCCGCGACCCCCTCGCTCTGGGTCTTGATCGGGCCGACCTTGGCCAGCCGGGCGGTCTCGGCGGTCACGTTCAGGAATCGGCCGATCCGACCGGTGGGCGGGGCGTCCAGCACCACGGCGTCGTACACCCGTCGCCCGTCGGCGGTGCGGGTGGTGGCCTCCTTGACCTTGCCGGTGAGCAGCACGTCGCGCAGCCCGGGGGCGATGGTGGTGGCGAAGTCGATCGCACCCAGCTTGCGCAGCGCCCGGCCGGCCGCGCCGAGCTTGTAGAACATGTCCAGGTATTCCAGCAGCGCCTCTTCGGCGTCCACCGCCAGCGCGTACACCTCGCCGCCGTCGCGCGCGTCGACCAGGTGCCGCTCGGCGTACGGCAACGGCTGCGTGCCGAAGAGTTGCGCGATGCCCTGCCGCCCCTCCACCTCGACCAGCAGCGTGCGACGCCCACCGGCGGCCAGGCCCAGGGCCAGCGCGGCAGCCACGCTGGTCTTGCCCGTGCCGCCCTTGCCGGTCACCACGTGCAGGCGGGCGGGCCAATCGGTGCCGGCCCGATCGGCCGGTCGCTGCGTTGCTCCCACCTGTCGAGCCTATCCATCCGGCGGGCTCAGGCGACCTCGCAGACCCACCAGCCCGTCTTGCGGATCACGGTGAAGCGCAGATCCTGGTCGGCGATCTTCTCGTCGGCCGTGGTCACCGTCACCGTGGTGGTGACCGTGGCACGGTCACCGGTCTCGTTGTCCACCTTCGGGGTGTCCCAGCGGAACCGGGGGCTCTGGTGAGCCGACAGGTATTCCTCGACCTCGGCGACCTTGGCGCGGATCTTCTGCTGGTCCCGGGCGGAGCTGCACACCAGGCGGGACGCCTTCGCCGCATCCCGTTCCTGGTAGATCGCGGTGAGGAACTCGTCCACCGCCACGGAGGGCTCGGGTGCGCCCTCGCCGGACTCGGCGTTACGCACCGTCAGGAACGCGGCCACGCCGCCGCCGGCGCAGAGCACCAACACCACCGCGAGCGCGAGCGCGGCCAGCAGGGCACCGCGCTTGCGGGGCGGTCGGCCGGCCGGTGCCGCGTACGGCGGGTAACCGGTCGGCGGATAACCGGGCGGAGGTGGCGAGGTGGGCGGGGGCGGCGGCAGTTCCGTGGGGCCGGTCGGGCCGCTGGTGGGTGGCTGGGTCATCGCGTCCCCCCGGTATGGGCGCATCGCCGCGGGGCGCCGGCGAGCGGTGGGATCGGGCGGCCGGGCAGGGTGCCCGTCCAGACGGGAAGGGTAGCGGTCCGGGTGGGGACTGCGTGGGGCGTGGTGTCCGTGGGGCGCGGACACGATCAGCGTACTGCTGGAAAGGTGTCACAAATGCGACCGAACGCCCCTGGCGCGCGCGTCTTGGTTGATGGGACCTGTGGGCCGTCCTACGGTCGCTCCGGCACGTCCGGGCCGGGGTCGGAGGCAGCGGCTCCGGATCGTCGGGGGGTGCCGTGACCAGGTACGACGCCCGGAGGAAGCGCATGCGCGACACGGAAAACACTCCCCGAGCCCAGTTCCCGTCCGGGGCACGCGGGGGCGGCCGGCCGGTCGGGGTCGGTGCCCTGGGCCGGCTGCCGGTCAACGAGCGGTCCTATCGGCGTCCGGTCGACCCGCCGGGCCTGGAGCCGGCCGGCGGGCGGGACGAGGAGAGCCCCGGGTACGTCATCCATCTGCCGATCAAGGTGACCGACTTGGCCGCCGCGACCACCCTGGCCGGCCGGGTGGCCACCTCCCTGAACTTCCTGCCCGAGCTGGACGCGGGGGAGACCGAGGTGTCGACCGCCGACGACCAGAACAACCGCCACCGCGTCTTCTGTGACCTGCTGCTGGCCGACCGCACGCGTTGCCCCCAGCCGTACGACCATCGGGGCCCCTGCGGGGACCTGCCGACCACACCCGAACCGCGTCCCGCCTCCGAGCCGAGCGGTGGACCGTAGGCTGTGGCCCGAAGTGTCCATGCCACCGAGGGAGTTCTCCGACGATGCAGAAGTGGGAATACGCCACCGTCCCGCTGCTGGTCCACGCGACCAAGCAGATCCTCGACAACTGGGGTGAGGACGGATGGGAACTCGTCTCCGTCGTACCCGGACCGAATCCCGAGCAGCTCGTCGCGTACCTGAAGCGGCCGAAGGCATGAGCGGGCCGCACGCCAAGCTGGCCGAGCTCGGGCTGGCGGTGCCGGAGGTGGTGCCGCCGGTGGCCAGCTATCTGCCGGCGGTGCAGTCCGGCCAGCACGTCTACGTCTCCGGCCAGCTGCCGATCTCGGCCGGCAAGTTGCTGGCCACCGGCAAGGTCGGTGCCGGCGTCTCCGCCGATCAGGCCAAGCAGCTCGCCCAGCAGTGTGCGCTCAACGCGCTCGGCGCGATCGACGCGCTGGTCGGCCTGGAGAACGTCGTCAAGGTGGTCAAGCTGACCGGCTTCGTCGCGAGCGCGTCCGGCTTCACCGGCCAGCCCGCCGTCATCAACGGCGCGTCCGACCTCTTCGGCGCCGTCTTCGGCGAAGCCGGCCGCCACGCCCGCAGCGCCGTCGGCGTCGCCGAACTCCCCCTCGACGCCCCCGTCGAGGTCGAAGTAATCGTCGAGGTCGCCTAACCCCGCCCCCTCTCCCTCTCCCGCGATCTTGCACTTTCGGTCGGGACGAAACGCCCTAATCAGGGGCGAATCGGGGACTGAAAGTGCAAGATCGCGGGGGCGGGTTGGCGGGGTCGTACGATCGCAGCCATGGGAGGGCATGTGACGGGGGCGGTGACCGCCCTCGCCAGCGAACTGCCGGAGTGGGTGACGTTGCTACGCGCGCCCAATCCGGGCGTGATGACGCTGGATGGCACCAACACCTGGCTGCTGCGGGCTCCCGGTGCGGCGTACGGCGTCCTGGTCGATCCGGGGCCGGCTGACGAGGGGCACCTGGCAGCGATCGCCGCGCTCGGGCCGATCGGGCTGGTCCTGATCACCCACGGGCATCCCGACCACACCGAGGGCTCCCCGCGGCTGCACGAACTGCTCGACGGGGTGCCGGTCCGGGCCGTCGACCCCGCGTACAGCATCGCCGCCCCGCCCCTGACCGGCGACGAACCGGCCGGCGGCGGGCTGACCGGCGACGAACCGGCCGGCGTCGAACTGGGCGGCGACGGGTGCGGGCTGTCCATCCGGCTGGTGCCGACCCCGGGACACACCGCCGACTCGATCTGCCTGCTGGTCGAGCGGGAAGGCCGGCAGGTGGTGCTGACCGGCGACACTATCCTGGGCCGAGGCACCACCGTCGTCGCCCACCCGGACGGCCACCTCGGCGACTACCTGGCCAGCCTGGAACTGCTCTCGACGTACCGGGGGATCCCGGCGTTGCCGGGACACGGCCCGGCGCTTGCCGACTGCGGTGCCGCCGCCGAGTTCTACCTCGCCCACCGGCGGGCCCGGCTCGACCAGGTCCGGGCAGCCCTCGACGAGGGTGCGCAGACCGCGGCGGAGGTGGTCGCGAAGGTCTACGCCGACGTGGACCGGTCGTTGTGGTGGGCGGCGGAGTGGTCGGTCCGTGCCCAACTGGAGTATCTGGGCCGGGACACCGGCGCTGACGGCGTGGGGTTGGACACGCCGTGACCTGCCCGGTCTGTGGAACCGTCGCCGTACCCGGTGGCCGGTTCTGCCACAACTGTGGTGCCGCGCTGCCGGCCGCCGCGACCCTGCCGGCCGCCGAGCGCCGGGTGGTGACCGTGCTCTTCGGCGACCTGTCCGACTTCACCAGTTGGTCGGAGGATCTCGACCCGGAGCGGGTCGGCGCGGTCACCGACCGGGTGCTGGCCTCCCTCGCCGGGGCGGTGAAGACCTTCGGTGGGCACGTCGACAAGCTGACCGGCGACGGGATCATGGCGGTCTTCGGTGCGCCCGTGGCCCACGAGGACGACGCCGAGCGGGCCGTGCGCGCCGCGTTGTCCATGCAGCGGGCGGTGCGCCGGGTGCTCGACGACGAGCGCGGTGGTGGCGCACCGCTGGGCCTGCGGGTCGGCCTGAACACCGGCGACGTGATCGCCGGCATCCAGGCCGCCATCGAGTACACCGTCATCGGCGACACCGTGAACACCGCCGCCCGGCTGGCCGACGCCGCCGCCGTCGGCGCGGTCTACGCCGGGGCGCGCACCGCCGCGGCCACCCGGCACGTGGCCAGCTGGCGGGCGCTGCGGCCGTTGCGGCTCAAGGGCAAGCGCGAGCCGGTCGAGGCGTACGAGTTGCTCGGCCTGCTGGACGCCCCGGGAACCCGGTCCGGTCTCGGTGACGAGGCGCCCTACGTGGGTCGGGAGACCGAGATCGGTCGGGTCGCCGGGCGACTGGCCGAGGTGATCGACCGGGGTGAGCCCCGCGTGCTGCTGATGACCGCCGAGGCGGGCATCGGCAAGTCCCGGTTCGCCGCCGAGGTGGAACGTCTCGCCGCCGGCTACGACGTGGGTGCCGGACGGTACGCGGCCCACACCGGCGCCCGGGTGCTGTCGGTACGGTGTGCCGCGTTCGGCGAGCGCCGCCGGCTCGCCCCCCTCGCCGACCTGGTACGCGCCGCCGCCGGCCTGCCCAACGACACGGCCACCGCGGTCACCCGGGCGGCGGTGGAGGAGCGCCTGCGACGGCTCGGACAGCGACTCAGCCGGTTCCGTCCCGATCCTGCCCCGGTCGCCGTCGACCAGCTGCTGGCCCTGCTCGGGTACGCCGAACTGCCCACCGGCACCGACCAGGTCGACTGGAGCAACTCTCCGCCGCCCGACGCCGAGGCGGTGCCCAACGCGGTGGCGGACCTGCTCAGCGCGCTCGCCGCCGAGGCGCCGCTGATGGTGGTGGTGGACGACCTGCACGACGCCACCAGCGAGACGATCCGGGCGCTGGAGGTCACCCTCTCCCGGCTCAACGGTTCGATCCTGGTGCTGCTGCTCGGCCGGCCCGAACTGGTGCGTACCGCCGGGACCCTGACCCGGGTCGCGGACGCCGAGGTGCACGCGCTGCCGCCGCTGCGTGGCGCCGACGCGGCCCGCCTGCTCACCAGCTATCTCAACGGCGGGCGGCTGCCCCAGGCCGACGCCGACCGACTGCTCGCCACCGCCCAGGGAAACCCCTTCTACCTGGCGGAACTGGTCACCCTGCTGATGGAACGCGGCGCGTTGACCGCCGGGGCGGGCAACAGTTGGCGGTTGGTGCCCGGCTCGCTCGGTAGCCGGCTGCTCTCCCGCGACCTGGCGGCCGTGCTCGCGGCTCGGATCGACGCCCTGCCGCCGGAGGCCCGCGCGGTGCTGCGGGACGCGGCGGTGGTCGGTGACACGGTGCCCGACGGGGCGCTGGAGGCGCTGTGGGAACAACGCGCCGGTCGGGCCGGCCGGCCGGCAGCGGTGGTCGCGGTCGAGCAGGAGCGGGCGGTGGAGGAGTTGCTGCAACGCCGCATGCTGCACCGCACCCGGACCGGCTACGCGTTCGCCACACCGCTGATGCGGGAGGCGGCGTACTCCGGGATAAGCAAGGCTGAGCTGGCCGAACGGCACGCCGCGTTGGCCCGTTGGGCGGCGCCGCCGGAGAGCGGATCGGGCGGTCCGGGTGGCTTCGCCGATGCCGCCCGGGACGACTTCGTGGCCGGTCACGTCGAACGGGCGACCGCGTTGGCCGACGCGGTCACCCTGCGTCCGGACGCGCCGGCCCGGGCGGTCGCGCCGCTGGGCGTCGCCGCGCTCGGCCGCGCCGCGCGTCGGTCGTTGCAGGAGGGTGAGCCGGCGCTGGCCGTCGAGTACGCCGAGCGTGCCGCCGCACTGGCCCGGGGCGAGGTGCCGGGTGCCGACCGGGTGGTCCACGCCCGGGCGCTGCTGCAGGTCGGGCAGGCCGCCGACGCGCTGGCCTACGCCGAGAAGATCGCGGCGAACGCCGGGGACCAGGCGGCGACCCGGGTCAGCGCGCTGCTGCTCGCCGGGCAGGCCCAGCAGTTGATGGGTGACCTGCGGCGGGCGGAGACGTACTGGCGGGAGGCGTTGCAGGTGGCCACCGACGCCGACCTGCCCGCCCTGCGGGCGTCGGCGATGCGGCGACTGGGCATGGCGGACTTCCTTGCCGGCCGGTTGGGTCAGGCGAGCAGTCGGCTGGCCGCCGCGTACCAGGTCAGCCTGGCGGCACAGGACCGCCGGGGGCAGGCCTGGTCGTTGCAGAATCTGGCCTGGGTGACCACCACCCGAGGGGACTTCGCCGGTACGGACGCCGTCCTCGGCCGGGCGGCTCGACTCTTCGCCGAACTCAAGGACCCGTACGGCCGGGCCTGGCTGCGCGGCACCACCGCCTTCGCGCGGCTGCTCGCCGGCCGGCTCCGGGAGGCGCACCGGCTGGCCCGGATCTTCCTGCCGTTCGGTGAGCGGGTCGGCGAGTCGTGGGCGGTGGGCACCCTGCGGGCCGTCGACGCGTACGCCAAGGCCGAACTCGGTGACCTTGCCGACGCCGATCGGGAGGCTCGGCGGGCGTACCGGGAGTTCGCCGCCGCCTCCGACGAGTGGGGGCAGGGCTTCGCCCTGGTCGTACGCGGGGTGGTCGCCCGCGGGCTGGGCGAGCCGGAGCACGCCGCCGACCTGCTCACCGACGCGATGGCCTACGCCCACCGTACGGGCCACCCGTTGCTCACCGGGATGGCCGGCACCCTGCGCGGCTTCGTGGCGCTGGACATGGGCGACGTCAGCGCTGCCGAAAGCGACGCCCGGGCCGTGCTCACCAGCGTCGAACCGCACAACCCGCAGGCGCCCGCACAGGTGGCGCCCCGGGTGCTGCTGGCGACCGCCCGGCTGGCGGCCGGCGACTCCGGTACCGCGGTCGGGCTGCTCGCGCCGGTCGCCACCGCTGCGGCCGGTACGCCCTCGTTGCTGTTCGCCCGCCGGCAGTCGATGGCGCGGTACGCCTCGGCGCTGCTCGCGCACGAACAGCGGGAGCAGGCGTTGGACTGGGCCCGGCGGGCGGTGCAGGTGCCCGCGGAGGACGTCCGCAGTCAGGTGATCGCGGTGAGCGTGCTCGCCGAGGCGTTGGCTGCGTGTGGTCGCCCGGCCGAGGCGACGGCCCGTGCCGAGGAGGCGGTCCGTCTGGCGTACGCCACCGAGCAGCGCAGCGAGCGCGCCGCCGCCGAGTCCCTGCTGGCCCGGCTACGCGCCGCCGGCTGACCCGTCCCTGCTGCGGCGGGTTGGTACGGCAGCTGCAGGTGTGTCGGTTTCGGTGATGTGATTCGTAACGCCGACGGTTACCGTGCAGTTGCCCGCGTTTGTCGACGTGGTCGCTGGGCCGTCAAGGGGGAGGGCTGAAGATGAGGCTGCCGCGCTCGGTTGCCGGCTGGACGATCGCCGTGTTCGGCGTGTTGGCACTGCTGATGGGCGCGGTCGGGCTGATCTGGCCGGAGACGCTGCTGGGGATGCTCGGCTTCGAGATTCCGGAGACCCGTACGGCCGGCGACTACACGGGTGTCTTCGTGACCGCCTCGTCGATGGCCTCGTTCAACATGGGCGTCTACTACCTGCTCGCCACCGCCACCGAGTGGCGGGCGTTCTACCGCTTCACGGTGGTCTTCCGGCTTGTCACGTTCACGGTGTTCACGCTCGCGGTGCTGGCCGACGTGGCGCCCGGCGCGTTCTTCGGGGTGGCGGCCTGGGAGGGCCTGGGCGCGTTGGCCACCGCCGCGGGCCTCTGGTGGGATGCCCGGCGGGCCGGCGAACCTGCGGATTCGGGTGGGCGCGGCGGGGCGGGAACGTCGAACGTGGAGCCGTCTGCCGATGCGGTTCATTGAGCGGACGGTGCGGTTGGGTATTTTCGATACCGTGACCGACACGCCGCCCGGCTCCTTGCCGATGCCCATTGTGCCTGGTCTGACTGATTTGCAGGTATTTGCCCGGGGTGGTTACGCGACGGTCTACCGGGCCACTCAGATCTCGGTAGGTCGTGAGGTCGCGGTCAAGGTGGAGAATCGCACCCTGGCCAGCGAGCGGGACCAGGCGCGTTTCCTGCGCGAAGCGCGGGCGGCCGGCCGGATGTCGTCACACCCGCACGTGGTGGACCTGTTCGACGTCGGCGTCACCATCGACCAGCACCCCTACCTGATCATGGAACTCTGCGACGGGTCGTACGCCGAGCGGATGCGTACCTCGCCGCTGGATGCCGTCGAGGCCCGCGACCTCGGTGTCAAGATCGCCGATGCGATCGCCCATTCGCACGGCGCGGGCGTGCTGCACCGCGACGTGAAACCCGCGAACATCCTCTACTCGCACTTCAACAGCGCGGTGCTGGCCGACTTCGGGCTGGCGGTGGTCGCCGAGATGCGGGACGCCTCGGTCGCCCTGGAGGTGCTCACCCCGGCGTACGCGCCACCGGAGATGTTCAATCACAGTCCGCCGTCGCCGGCCGTCGACGTGTACGCGCTCTGCGCCACGCTCTATGCGGTCATGCACGGTCGGCCGCCCCGCTGGCAGGCCGAGCGGAACCCGAGCCTGGTGACCGTGCTGGAGATGTTCCATCAGCCGATCCCCAGCCTGCCCGGGGTGCCGGAGGACCTGATGGACGTGCTCCGCGTGGGCATGGCCAACGATCCGGGGGAGCGGCCGTCCGCCGCGGAGTTGCGCGACCTGCTGGCCGGTCTCTCTCTGGGTGCTCCCGGCGGATACGCCCAGGACAGCTCGATCGGATTCGGTGGCGGTCGGTACGCCGCCGCCGGTCCGCCCCACCCGCCGCCCACTGCCGCGGTCTCCGGCGACTCCGCCCGGCAGCGTCGGCGACGCTGGTTCTTCGGCATGGCCGGAGTTGCCGCGTTGGCCGCGTCGGCCGGGGTCGGCGCCTGGGCAGCCGGTGGTCTGCCGTCGACGCAGCCGACCCTGCCCGCTCGTCCTTCGGCGACCGGCGTACTTCGGCCGGGTTGTGCCGCCGTGCCGCAGGCGCTGCCCAGCGGGGCCCGCTGTGCGGAGGAGTTGGAGTGCTTCGGGCCGGTGCAGGTGCGGGGTCAACGGGCCGAGGCGAGCCGGGTGCCGTGCGACAGCCGACACACCTGGGAGAGCTACGCTCAGGGTGAGTTGCCTGCCGCGCTGGCCGACGCCGACCACGACGAGATCGTGGCCGATCCGGCTGTCCAGCGGGTCTGCAACGAGGAGACGTTCCGGCTGATCAGCGGGGGGCGTACGACGACCGGCTGGAACCTGGAGGTGCTACCTCCGGCCGACGCGCAGGTCGACCCCACGTATCGCTGCCTGGCCGGACGTGGGCTGGACGGACTGGCCTCGCCCACGCTCACCGGCAACTGACCGGGCGGCGCGACCGGTGTGCGGGCGGATGCCCGGTCACTGGTCGCCGTCGGTTCGGTAGCGGGCCCGCATCGCGCGGACCGCGTCGCGGTCGCCCAACGTCTCCAGCGTGTCGGCGTCCACGCCCGGCGGCGCGGCGTTGGCAGGCCCGAGTGGAGGCGCGGGATCGGACGCAACGGCGGCATCCTGTTGACGGGCGGCAGCGACGGCCACTCCGGCGACGGTGGCGAGCAGGACGCAGAGCAGGGCCATCGCCACGCCGAGTAGATCCTGTCGGCGTCCGGCGACCAGCGACGCCAGTAACCAGCAGGCCGCGATGGCGGCGACCACCGCGACGGTTCGGGCGTCGGAGAAGCGTTTCACTCGTCCAGAATGTCGGGGATCGCCGGTCTGTCAACTACGGACTTCCCATGATTGGGAAAACTCTCGGCATCGTGCCGCTGAATACGGCCCATCTGATGAACAGGTTGTTACATTCGCCCGAGTGAATGCCACGATAAGACGCTTTTGTCCGGTAAAGCAATGAGGTGATCTCAGCAGCGCAAAAGTGTTGATTAGTACGACACGGGCGAAGGTGTCGAGTCGGGCGGTGATGGAAACAGGCGTGGAGCCATCGATAGACACGTCCTTGCGACAGAAACACGTCTTCGAGAGGGCTCCACGTGATTGCCTATCGTGCCATGGTCGACGTCCCGAGGGAACTCGTGCAGCATCTCGGCCGGCTGCTTGCCGCCGAGCGTCGAGCCAAGGGGACCCGGCGCGGCACTCGCGCGTTGACCTGCTTCTACCAGGCGTTGTTGGTGCTGATCTGGTTCCGCAAGGGCGAGGACCTGGCCCTGCTCGGCGCGGGGTTCGGGATCTCCCGGGCGACCGCGTACCGCTACCGCGACGAGGGCATCGCGGTACTCGCCGCGCAAGCAAGCGACTTACACACCGCGCTGCGCCGTGCCGCCGACGACGGCTGGTCGCACGTGATCCTCGACGGCAAGCTGTTCGACTGCGACCGCCTCACCGAGACCACCCTGTCGGTCAAGGGCGAGACCATCGACGCCTGGTACTCCGGAAAGCACCGCGACTTCGGCGCGAACATCCAAGCGATCATGCGCCCAGACGGGCTGCCGATCTGGACCTCGCAGGCTATGCCCGCGCATCTGCACGACACCAGCTGCGCCCGCGAACTCGGTGTCACCGCCGCATTGAACTGGTCCGCCGCCGAACTCGACCTGCCCACCCTGGCCGACTCCGGCTACGAAAGCGCAGGCCACGGCATCAAGACACCGATCAAACAGCCCGCCGACGGCAGCCGACTCGCACCCGACAACCGCGCCTACAACCGGCTGCTACGCGGCCTGCGCTGGCAAGGCGAACGCGGCTTCGCCATCCTGACCGGACGCTGGAAAACGCTCCGCCACACCACCGCCAGCCCACGCCGGATCGGCGAGATCGTCGCCGCCGCGCTACACCTGACTCACTTCGAATACCGCTACCTACCCGAATCTTGCTGAGATCACCTCAATGAGTTCTGAGTATCTAAAGTGGTCGTGGGTCGAGCCTCGACTCGACGTGTCCCACACCCCACCGGAAGGCGTCCCTATGCCACGACCAGCCCGGACACTGGCCGCAGCGGCTATCACCGGCGTACTGCTCGCCGGGATGGCGGTCACACCCGCCGCTGCCGCCCCGATCGCCATCGGTGGTGCGACCGTCTCGCACCGCACAAGCATCAAGGAGAGCCTGCGCGTCGACCGGGTACCCACTCCCGAGATGAACTGGGCGGAGTGCGACGAGGGCGCCGAGTGCGCCACGGTCGACCTGCCACTGGACTACGACGACCCGAAGGGCCCCACCACCCAGGTGGCAGTCGTGCGGGTCAAGGCACGCGACCAGAAGCGCAGGATCGGCAGCCTCTTCATCAACCCGGGTGGCCCCGGGGTCCCGGCCAGCGCCACCGTCCTGGCCGCGCCGTACTTCCTCAGTGACGTGCTGCTGGAGCGGTTCGACATCGTCGGGATGGACCCGCGTGGGGTGGGTGCCAGCAACCCGATCAGGTGCTTCCGGTCGGTCGAGGAACAGGCCCGGGCGTACGAGGGGTTGACCGTCGCCTTCCCGTACACCAGGGCGGAGGAGAAGGCGTACGTCGCCTCCTCGGTCGCCGTCGGCAGGGCCTGCTCCACCACGGGCAGGCCGATCAGTGGCGCGATGTCCACCGCCCAGGTGGCCCGGGACATGGACGTGCTGCGCCGGGCCGTCGGCGACAAGAAGCTGACCTACCTGGGATACAGCTACGGCAGCATCCTCGGGCAGTACTACGCGAACATGTTCCCTGACCGGGTTCGCGCCGTGGCGATCGACGGGGTGCTGGACGCGACCGCCTGGGTCGGTGGCGGGAAGTACGGCGACGTCGACCAGGAGTCGCGGATGCGCAGCGCGCAGGGCGCGTACAAGGCGCTCAGCGAGATCCTGAAGCGGTGCAGGACCGTCGGCGCCGACCTCTGCCCGCTGGCCCCCGGCGACCCGGCGGCCAAGTTCGAGCTGGCGATGCAGCGGCTGAAGGCCGGGCCGGTGGTCATCGACGTCCCGTACCTCGGCCCGCGTCCCTTCACCTACACCAGCTTCATCGGCTACGTCCTGCGGTTGCTGTACTACCCGTGGAACGACGGCGACATCATGTGGTTGACCGCCGAGGTGCTGCGGTTGACCGACCCGACGGCATCCGAGGCGGACCGCGAGCAGGCACGGGCCGCGCTGGGCCGGTGGCTGGCTCAGGCCCGCTTCGACGACATCCCGTACGACAACATGCAGGAGGCGTTCCTGGGGGTGGACTGCACCGACGCCAACCACCCGAAGGACATCGCCTCCTGGCCGGCACGGGCGGCCAGGGCCGACAAGCGGGACCCGTACTTCGGTCGGCTCTGGACCTGGACCAACGCGCTCTGCGCCCGGGGCAGTTGGACGGTACGCGACGAGGACCGGTTCACCGGCCCGTTCGACCGGCGGACCGCCAACCCGGTGCTGGTGGTCGGCAACTACTGGGACCCGGCAACCAACTTCAACCTGGCGGTGTCCACGTCGAAGCTGCTGCCGAACAGCCGGCTGCTGTCCAGCGACAGTTGGGGGCACACCGCGTACGGGACCTCGGCCTGCGTGACCGATGCCATGGACGCGTACCTGCTGCGGCTGACGCTGCCCAGGAAGGGCACGGTCTGCAAGGGTGACATTCAGCCCTTCCAGGAGGTGCCGGAGTTCGCGGCGACCACCCGGGCCGAGGTGCCCAGCAGCGACATGGCCGCGCAGCGCGCGCCGCGTCCTGGTGCGCCGAAGCAGCTACCGCCAGTGATGGCACCGCTGCCGGTCGCGACACCGGCCGGTCGCTGAGTTACGTTCGATTCACCGGGGTACGGCAGGCGTTCGGGTCGCCCGCCGTACCCCGGCCCGTCCTCCCCGGCTCAGTACGACTTGTCCTGGCCGAGGATGTGTTGGGCGACGAAGTTGAGGATCATCTCGCGGCTGACCGGGGCGATCCGGCTGGCGCGTACCGCACCGAGCAGGGTGGCCACGCCGTACTCGGTGGTCATGCCGGCACCGCCGAGGGCCTGGACGGCGGTGTCGACGGCCAGCGCCGCGGCCTCGCTGGAGGCGTACTTGGCCATGTTGCCGGCCACGCCCGCCTCCAGATCCCGCCCGGCGTCGTAGAGCGCCGCCGCCTTCTGGATCATCAGCCGGGCCAGCTCCACCTGTACGGCGGCGTGTGCCAGCGGGTGGGAGACCCCCTGGTGGGTGCCGATGGTCCGGCCGCCCCAGACCTTCCGGGTGGCGGTGTACTCGGTGGCCCGCTCGATGGCGTACCGGCCGGTGCCGGCACCCATCGCGGCGACCGTGATCCGCTCCGGGTTCAGCCCGGCGAACAGCGCCGGCAGACCGGCGTCGAGGGACTCACCGACCAGCGCGTCGGCGGGCAGCCGGACATCGTCGAGGTAGAGCAGGAACTGGTTCTCCGGGGACACGATCTCCATGTCGAGCTTGGAACGGGTCATCCCGGGCGCGTCGGTGGGCACGAGGAACAGCGCGGGCTTGAGCTTACCGGTCGCCGCGTCCTCGGTACGGGCCACCACCAGCACGTGCTGCGCCTCGTCGACGCCGGAGATGTAGCACTTGCGTCCGGACAGCAGCCAGTCGTCGCCGTCGCGACGGGCCACGGTGGCCAGGCGGTGGAAGTTCGAGCCCGCCTCCGGTTCGGTGATCGCGAAGACGATCTTCTGGGAGCCGTCGGCCAACCCGGGCAGGTGGCGTTTGCGCTGCTCCTCGGTGCCGTGCCGGTGGATGACCGTGGCGGCGATCGCGGGGGAGACCACGAGCAGCAGCAGCGGGCAGCCGGCGGCGGCCAACTCCTCGCAGACGATGGCCAGTTCGGTGATGCCGCCGCCACCGCCGCCGTACTCGGTGGGGATGTTGACGCCGAGGTAGCCGAGCCGGCCCGCCTCGTGCCACAGCTCGGTGGTGTGCTCGCCGGCCTTGGCCTTCTCCACGAAGTAGCGGTGACCGTACCGACGGCCCAGCGCGCGCACCGCCTCGCGTAACTGGTCCTGTTCCGGGCTGAGGTCGAAGTTCGTCACGATGTCTCCTCAAGCGGGTTGACCACGGCGAGCACGGCACCCGTGTCGACCTGCCCGCCGGGCGGGACCGGCAGTTCGGTGACCACGCCGTCGGTCGGGGCGAAAACGGGGTGTTCCAGCTTCATCGCTTCCAGGGTCAGCAGCAGGTCACCGGCGGCGACCTGCTGGCCGACCTCGACGTGCACCCGGGTCACCGCGCCGGGCAGCGGGGCGAGCAGCGACCCGGCGGCCAGCGCCGCGCCGGGCAACGGGAACCGCGGCGACTCGACCAGCCGCGCCGCGGAGTCCGGGCCGTCCACGAAGACCTCCGACCCGACCCGGTGTACGCGGTACGCCCGCCGCACCCCGGCCACCTCCAGCACGACCCGCTCCGGGCTGGCCTCGACCAGGGTGACCGCAGGCACCTCGCCCGGCTCGGGCGGTGTGGTCGACCAGTGCGCGAGCCGACCCGTCCGGTCCAACCGGTAGCGGACCTCGATCTCGCCGCCGTCGCCGCTGGTGAACCGGGTGACCTGCGGGACGGCGGGCACGTTGCGCCAGCCGGACGGCAGCCCGGCCAGCACCGGTGCGTCGGCGCGGCGGGCGGCGGCCGAGGCGAGCGCGGCGGCCAGGGCCACCAGGGGAAGCTCGGCGGGCGGCAGCAGCGGGGCGAGGACCTCCGGGTGCCGGTCCAGGAAGCCGGTGTCGACCTGCGTGGCACCGAACTCCGGGCTGCGCAGCACCCGGACCAGCAGGTCCCGGTTGGTGGTGACGCCGTGCAGTTCGGCCCGGGCGAGGGCACCGGCCAGGGCGCGGGCCGCCTCGGTGCGGGTGGGTGCCCAGGCGATCAGCTTGGCGAGCATCGAGTCGTAGTGCACGCTCACCACCGAGCCGTCGACCACGCCGGAGTCCAGCCGCAATCCCTGATGCGGGGTGAACTCGGCGGCCACCCCGGGCACCGCGAACCGGTGCAGGGTGCCGGTCGCCGGGCGGTACCCCTGGGTGGGGTCCTCGGCGCAGAGGCGTACCTCGATGGCGTGGCCCTGGGTCGGTGGGGTCGCCGACAGCGGCAGGGGCTCACCCTCGGCGACAAGCAGTTGCAGCCGGACCAGGTCCAGGCCGGTGACCGCCTCGGTGACCGGATGCTCGACCTGGAGCCGGGTGTTCATCTCCAGGAAGAAGAACTCGCCCTCCTCGGTGAGCAGGAACTCCACCGTGCCCGCCCCGACATAGTCGACGGCCTGGCCGGCGGCCACCGCCGCCCGGTGCAGTCGGGCCCGCACCTCGGCATCGAGCAGCGCCGGCGCCTCCTCGACGATCTTCTGGTGGCGGCGCTGGATCGAGCAGTCCCGCTCGCCGAGGGCGAGCACCGTACCGTGCCGGTCGCCGACGATCTGCACCTCGACGTGCCGGCCCTGTTCGACGTACCGCTCGATGAAGACCGTGCCGTCGCCGAAGGCCGACGCCGCCTCGCGGCGCGCACCGGCGACGGCCTCGGCGAGCCCCGCCGGGTCGCGGACGATCCGCATGCCGCGTCCGCCGCCCCCGGCGGACGCCTTGACCAGCACCGGGAAGGCGGTGACCTGGTCCGCGTCGGTCCAGCTGGGCAGCATGGGTACGCCGGCCTCGGCGAGCAGCGTCTTGGCGGCCAACTTGTCGCCCATCGCGGCGATCGCCTTGGCGGGCGGGCCGACCCAGGTCAGGCCGGCGTCGGCCACCGCCGTGGCGAAGTCGGCGTTCTCGGCGAGGAAGCCGTAGCCGGGATGGACGGCGTCCGCCCCGCAGCGCCGGGCCGCGTCGAGGATGAGGTCGATCCGCAGGTACGTCTCGGCGGAGCTGTTGCCGGGCAGGCGTACGGCCTGGTCGGCCTCGGCGACGAAGGGCGCGTCGGCGTCCGCGTCGGAGTGCACCGCTACCGTCTCGATGCCGAGCGCCCGGCAGGTGGCGAAGATCCGGCGGGCGATCTCGCCCCGGTTGGCGACCAACAGCTTGTGAATCATGATTCGCCCGCTCACATTCGGAAGACGCCGAAGCCGTCGGCGCCCTTCACCGGTCCGTTGTGGATGGCCGACAGGCAGAGCCCGAGGACGGTACGGGTGTCCCGAGGGTCGATCACCCCGTCGTCGTAGAGCCGACCGGAGAGGAACAGCGCCCCGGACTGCGACTCGATCTGCTGCTCGACCATCATCCGCATCGCCGCGTCGGAGTCGGCGTCGAACTCCTGGCCCCGAGCGGCGGCGGCCTGCCGGGCCACGATGGACAGCACGCCGGCCAACTGCGCCGGGCCCATCACGGCCGACTTCGCGTTCGGCCAGGTGAACAGGAACCTCGGCTCGTACGCCCGGCCGCACATGCCGTAGTTGCCGGCCCCGTACGAGGCACCCAGGTTGACCGTCAGGTGCGGCACCTTCGAGTTCGACACCGCGTTGATCATCAGGGCGCCGTGCTTGATGATGCCGCCCTGCTCGTAGGAGGTGCCGACCATGTAGCCGGTGGTGTTCTGCAAGAAGATCAACGGGGTGTCGGTGGCGTTGGCGAGCTGGATGAACTGGGCCGCCTTCTGGGCCTCGGCGCTGAACAGGACGCCCCGGGCGTTGGCGAGCACCCCGACCGGGTACCCGTGCAGCTCACCCCAACCGGTGACCAGGGCGGTGCCGTAGGACGGCTTGAACTCGTCGAACTCGCTGCCGTCGAGCACCCGGGCGAGCACCTCGCGAGGATCGAAGGGCACCCGGAGGTCGGCGCTGACGATGCCGAGCAACTCCTCCGGGTCGTACTTGGGGGGCTGCGGGTGCGGGTTGCGCGGCGGCGGGCCGAGCTTGCGCCAGTTCAACCGGCGGACGCACTGCCGGGCCAGCCGGATGCCGTCCCGCTCGTCGGCGGCGAGGAAGTCGGCCAGGCCGCTCGTCGTGGCGTGCATGGCCGCCCCACCCAGGGACTCGTCGTCGGCGTCCTCACCGGTGGCCATCTTCACCAGCGGCGGTCCGGCCAGGTAGACCTGAGACCGGTCCCGGATCATGATCGTGTAGTCCGACATGCCGGGCACGTAGGCCCCGCCCGCAGTGGCGTTGCCGAAAACCACGCTGACCGTGGGGATCTTCTCGGCCGAGAGCCGGGTCAGGTCGCGGAACACCCGGCCACCCGGAATGAAGATCTCCGCCTGGGTGGGCAGATCCGCCCCGGCCGACTCGACCAGGTTCACCATGGGCAGCCGGTTGGCCAGGGCGATCTCACCGGCCCGGCGGGTCTTCGCCAGCGACCACGGGTTCACCGCGCCGCCCCGTACCGTCGGGTCGTTGGCGACGACCAGGCACTCGACGCCCTCGACCACCCCGATGCCGGTCACCACGCTGGCCCCGACCGGGAAATCGGTGCCGTACCCGGCGACCGGCGACAGCTCCAGGAACGGGCTGTCCTGGTCCAGCAGCAGCTCGATGCGTTCCCGGGGGAGCAGCTTGCCGCGCCCGTGATGCCGGGTCACGTACTTCTCGCCGCCACCGGCCCGCGCCTGCTGCACGGTGTCGTCCAGTTCGGCGATGCGCTCCAGCAACGCCTTCCGGTTGGCGACGAACGCGGCCGAGGTGGGATCGACCTTGGTGTCCAGTGTGCTCACTGTGCTCCCTCCGATGCCGGTCCGGCGGTCAGCTCTGCCGGCAGGTCGACCACCCGGGCGCGCAGCAGTTCGCCCAGCGCCTTGGCCTGCGGGTCGAACCGGGTGGAGGCGGCCACCCCGGCACCCAGCAGCCCTTCGATGACGAAGTTGACCGCCCGCAGGTTGGGCAGCTCGTACCGCTGCACCCGCAACGCGGCGGTCTCCGGCAACAACTCGGCCAACCGCTCGACGCTCAGCCAACCGCGCAGCCAGGCCCAGGTCGCGTCCGTACGCGCCCACACCCCGAGGTTCGCGTCGCCACCCTTGTCGCCCGACCGCGCCCCCACCACCTCCCCCAGCACCCCCCGCCGCGTCGAGTGAAAGGAAGGGCTCTCCGTCGACGCCGGGTGCTGGACAGGGGCCTCCGCGGAAGACATCACCGGCGGCGGGGGAATCGACACCCGGGAGCCGTCCGGCAGCACCGCGACGTGCGCGATGTCGCCCTGCGGCACGGCGTCCGTGGTGAAGACCCCGTACGGCGTGGCGTCGCCGGGCAACGTGGTCAACGTGCAGCCCGGATAGGAGGCCAGGGCCAACTCCACCGCCGCCGCCGAGAAGGCCCGCCCGGCCCGCGACTTGTCACCGTCCCGCAGGTGTACGTGCAACAGCGCGCTGGCCGTCTCGGTGTCCACGGCATCCGGATGGTCGGTACGCGCCAGGGTGAACTCCAGCCCGTCCGGGCCGACAGACTCGGTCAACTGCGCCTCGACCAGGGCCGCCTTGGTCGGGATGTCCAGCCCGCAGAGCACGAACGTCATCGAGTTGCGGAAGCCGCCCAGGTTGTTGATGCCGACCTTGAGCGTCTCCGGTGGAGGCGTACCCCGGACCCCGCAGACCCGGACCCGGTCCGGCCCCTCCTGATCCAGGGTCACCGTGTCCAACCGGGTCACCACGTCCGGCCCGAGGTACGCGGGCCCGCCCACCTCGTACAACAGTTGGGCGGTGACGGTCTCGACGGTGACCGCGCCGCCGGTGCCCGGATGCTTGGTGAGCACGGCCGAGCCGTCCGGATGCAGCTCGGCGATCGGGAAGCCCGGCCGGTGCCCGCCGTCGGGCAGTTCGGTGAAGAAGCTGAAGTTGCCCCCGGTCACCTGGGCCCCGCACTCGATCAGGTGCCCGGCGACAGTCGCCCCGGCGAGCGCGTCCAGGTCGTCGCGTCCCCAGCCGAAGTGGGCGATGGCCGGGCCGACGGCCAGCGAGGCGTCGGTGACCCGGCCGGTCACCACCACATCGGCCCCACCGTCGAGGCAGGCGGCGATGCCGAACGCCCCCAGGTACGCGTTGGCGGTCAGCGCGTCCGGCCTGGCGAGGGCGTCGCCCTCGACGTACCCGACCCGCACGTCGAGCCCGAGCCGCTCGGCGAGGGACCGCACGGCGGCGGCCAGCCCCGCCGGGTTGAGCCCACCGGCGTTGGTGACGATCCGTACGCCCCGGTCCAGCGCGGTGCCGAGGGTGCCCTCCAGCTGCCGCAGGAAGGTCTTCGCGTACCCGAGGTCAGGGTCGCGCATCCGGTCCCGGCCCAGGATGAGCATCGTCAACTCGGCCAGGTAGTCCCCGGTCAACACGTCCAACTCGCCGCCGTCGAGCATCTCCTGCCAGGCGGAGAAACGGTCACCGTAGAAGCCGGAGGCGTTACCGACCCGCAGCACCGCACCGGTGGCCGCGCTCATGCGAGCCTCCCGGCGCCGGATGCGTCGAGCTGCTCGGGTGCGGCAGCCGGATCGGTGAGCGTTGCGGGCAGGTCGACCATGAGGCCTCCGGGCGGAATGTCAGTGCCGCGCGCTTCCCGGCGGGCCGGCAGCGGGGTTGAGCAGGGCAGCGAGCTGGTGTTTCCAGGCGTGCAGCAGGGCGGTCCGCCGGGCCGAGTCGTCGCTGAGCAGGTTGGCCACGCCCAGCCCACGCAGCAGGTCAAGCGTCGCCTGCACCGCCTCGCGTACGCCGGGCCGGCGTTCGTCCACCCCGAGCAGCTCGACGGTCAGCCGGTACATCTCCCGGCCCACCCGAGCCTCCAGCGGCAGCAGCGCGGCGCGCAGTTCGGCGTCGGTGCGGGCGGCGACCCAGAGTTCGAGGGCGGCCACGAACAGCGGCCCGGTGAAGGCAGCGGCGAGCAGGTCGACGACCCGATCCAGCCGACCTGGGCCGGTCGGCAGAGTCTCGGCCTCGCTGCGCAACTCCGCCGCCCGCCGCTCGGTGAGGTGCACGACGGCGGCGGTGACCAGGGCCGCCCTGGTCGGGTAGTGGTGCAGTTGAGCACCCCGCGAGACGCCCGCCCGTTGAGCCACGACCGTGGTGGTGGTGCCGGACCAGCCATGTTCCACCAGGCAGTCGAGGGTCGCCTCCAGCAGTCGGGCCTGAGTGGCGCGACTGCGTTCCTGCTGAGGGACCCGGGTCGATGCGGTGGACACGCGCACAGCCTGCCGCGCCAGAAACAAACAGTCAAGACTGACTTTTTATAGCTCCTGCGGCTGCCACGACCGCCCCGCCGATCTCCCCGCCCCGCCCGCCATGCCGACCGGCGGAGACCGCGTCACGTGCGCGCCCGCGAAACCCTCCCGCGAAACCTCCCGCCTCACCCCCTCCGGCGCATCACTGTGCCCCCTTTGCTCTGCTTCAACCCACGCATCGTTTTTGCCGGCGAACCATTGCGTGGGTTGAAGCAGAGCAAAGGGGGCCTGGACATAGGTCGGATAGGGATGCGCACCCTTGGCCCGCGGCCCAGCCCTTTGGCCGTCGACCAACCCTTGGCCCTCAGCTCAACCGACCGGCCCTCGGTTCAGCCCGCGGGCACCGAGTGCTGTCAGGGGGTGGTGCTGAAGGGGTCGGGGACAGGGCAGGCGCCGAGGACCGGGGCCGCGGCCAAGGGCGCACACCGATAGCCGGGCGGCCAGGGGCGGGCACCGAAGGCCGGGGCCAGAGGCGGGCAGCGAGGGCCGAGACCCAGGAGGTAGGAGCAGGCACCGAGGGCAGGGACCCAGAGGCAGAGGTGGGCACCGAGGGTGGGGCCAGGAGGCAGGGGCGGGCGCCGAGGGTCGAGGGCCAGGAGGCAGGGGCCGGCACCGAGGGGCGGGGGCGGGTTGGGCGTGGAAAAGCGCCACCCGCCCGGTCCGCGGTGGCGGGCCGAGCGGGTGGGTGAGCAGACGGGGTCAGACGCGGGCGCGGCGGGCCAGGCGCTCCGGGTCGAGGATGATGATGCTCTTGCCGTCCAGGCGCAGCCAGCCGCGCGAGGCGAAGTCGGCCAGGGCCTTGTTGACCGTCTCGCGGGAGGCGCCGACGAGCTGGGCGATCTCCTCCTGGGTGAGGTCGTGGGTCACGCGCAGCACGCCGCCGTCGCGGGTGCCGAAGCGGCCGGCCATCTGGAGCAGGTTCTTGGCGACCCGGCCGGGTACGTCGGTGAAGATCAGGTCGGCCAGGGCGTCGTTGGTCCGGCGCAGTCGGCGGGCGAGCACCCGCAGCAGCTGCTCGGCGATCTCCGGCCGGTTGTTCAGCCAGGGGCGCAGGGCCTGCTTGCGCAGTCGGGCCAGGCGGCTGTCGGTGACCGCGGTGGCGGTCGCCGTACGCGGGCCCGGGTCGAACAGGGACAGCTCGCCCACCATGTCCGACGGTCCCATGACCGCGATCAGGTTCTGCCGGCCGTCCGCCGCGCGGCGACCCACCTTGATCTTGCCGGACAGCAGGATGTAGAGACTGTCGCCGGGCTCGCCCTCGTTGAAGACGACCTCGCCCTTGCGGACCTCGATCGTCTCCATCTCCTTGGCGAGCGCCTCGGCAGCCTCCGGGTCAACGCCCTGGAAGATCCCGCTGCGGGCCAGTACCTCGTCCATCGCGCACACCTCCGGTTGCGCGTGCCGTCTGCTCGGCTGGGACTGCCGTCCGCTGATCCCCTCGCGCGCCGCCCAGTCTAGGCGCACGTGAGCAGTAATCAGAGGTCCACCCCTGGAATCTTGATCGTTGGGTGTAACCCGCCCGTTGCCCACGCCCAGTACGATCGCCGGCCCACCCGATCGGGCGAGGCCGCTGGTCGTAAGGTCACGGCGTGCTGAGCGACCCCCTGCTGACCACTCGTCGTGAGGACGGGTGGGACATTCCGCTACTCGTGTGGCGGGCGAGGCGACCCCTGCGGGCGGTCAGCAGCGCTCCGCTCGGCGGTGGCATCGGCGTACGACGGTGGGTGCTGAACGCGACGGTGCCGATGTCGTACGACCGGGAGGACCCCGCCGCCCACCTGGGCGAGATGGCCCGGCGGCTCGGCCTGGACGGACCCGGGGTGGGTCTGCTGACCGGTGTCGACGTGGGCGAGGTGCTGACCCGGACCGACACCGGGGTGCGGGTGTGGGCCACCGTCGGCCTGGGCACCCCGATCCCCGCGGCGGCGCCTGCGACACCGGCCGTCGGCCAGCGGGTCGGCACGGTCAACATCGTGGCCTGGGTGCCGGCCCGGCTCGGCGACGCCGCGCTGGTCAACGCGGTGGCCACGGCCACCGAGGCCAAGGCGCAGGCGATCGCCGGACTCGGCCTGCCGGGCACCGGGACCCCGACCGACGCGGTCACTGTGCTGTGCCCGCCGACCGGGCCGGTCAGCGCGTACGGTGGCCCGCGCTCGGAGTGGGGAGCGCCGCTGGCCCGGGCGGTCCACGCCGCCGTGCTCGCTGTCGGGACCGGCACAGTCGTGCCATGGTCGGATCGGCTCCGGGTCTGAACTCCTCGACCGATCGGCCGTCGTGATCCGGTTTTCGGCCCGGTAGGGTCGCCCACGATGTATGCTCCCGCCCCCCTTGCGTCCCGCCGTCGCCGTCCTGCCCTGGCCGTGCTCGGCGCGCTGCTCGCCGCGCTCCTGCTCGCCGGTTGTGCCGAAGCCACCGAAGGGCCGGTCTGGCAACCCGGTGCGGGCGGTGGCGGCACCGGGGCCCCCGTCGAGTCGCCGACGCCGAAGGTCAAGAAGATCTCGCTCTCGGCCACCGGCGACATCGTGATGGCGATGGCCCCCAACCGGATGCCGCCCAACGACGGCAAGGGCTTCTTCGACTCGGTGAAGAAGGCCCTCTCCGCCGACCTGGTGATGGGCAACCTGGAAGAGCCGTTGACCGTGGACACGGGGGCCGGCAAGTGCGGGGCGGACTCGACCCGCTGCTTCCAGTTCCGAGCGCCGCCGGAGTACGCCGCGCACCTCGCCGACGCCGGGTTCGACCTGCTCAACCAGGCCAACAACCACGGCTACGACTTCGGCGAGAAGGGGTACGAGAACACCCAGAAGGCGCTGGAGGAGCACGGGCTGGAGCACACCGGCGCCCCCGACCAGATCACCGTGGTGGAGGTCAAGGGCGTCAAGGTCGCGGTGGCTGGCTTCTCGTCGTACCGCTGGTCGAACAGCCTGACCGACATCCCGGCCGCGAAGAAGGTGATCGCGAAGGCCGCCACCATGGCCGACATCGTGGTGGTGCAGGTGCACATGGGTGCCGAGGGCGCGGAGATGACCCGGGTGCGGCCGGGCACCGAGATGTTTCTCGGCGAGAACCGGGGTGACCCGATCAAGTTCTCCCGAGCCATGATCGACTCAGGGGCCGATCTGGTGGTTGGGCACGGTCCGCACGTGCTGCGCGGCATGGAGTTCTACAAGGGCCGGCTGATCGCGTACAGCCTGGGCAACTTCGCCGGTGGCGGCAACTCGCTGAGCAACAACGGGCGACTCGGCTGGGGCGGGGTGCTGAAGGTGTCGCTGGAGGAGGACGGCACCTGGGCGGGCGGCTCGTTCGTGTCGACGTACATGGACGGGGTTCGCAAGCCGGTGGTGGATCCCGACGACCGCGGCCTCGGGCTGTTGAAGGAAGTCACCAAGCTCGACTTCCCGGAGACCGGTGCCAGGTTCACCGACTCCGGCAAGATCAGCCCACCCGCCGCGGGCTGAGTCACCCGGCGCTCGACGAGGGCTGAGCCACCCGGCGTACGCGTGCCCGTCGCCGTGTCGGCGGGGCGACGTAGGCTGGCCGTCGTGACCAGAAGTGCCACCGAGACCGACCTCGGGCGTACCCGACGGGCGCGGCGGATCGGCCGCGTGCTGACCGACACGCACCCCGACGCGCACTGTGAGCTCAACCACACCAGCCCGCTGGAGTTGGCCGTCGCCACCATCCTGTCGGCCCAGTGCACGGACAAGAAGGTCAACGAGGTCACTCCGAAGCTCTTCGCCCGCTATCCGCGCGCCGCCGACTACGCCGGAGCGGACCGGGCCGAGATGGAGGAGCTGATCCGGCCCACCGGGTTCTACCGCAACAAGACCAACTCGCTGATCCAGCTCGGTCAGGCGTTGGTGCAGCGCTACGACGGCCAGGTGCCCGGCCGGTTGGCCGACCTGGTGACGCTGCCCGGGATCGGCCGCAAGACGGCGAACGTCATCCTCGGCAACGCCTTCGACGTGCCCGGCATCACCGTCGACACCCACTTCCAGCGGCTGGTGCACCGCTGGGGGCTCACCTCGGAGACCGACCCGGTCAAGATCGAGCACGCGATCGGGGCGATGTTCCCGAAGCGCGACTGGACCATGCTGTCGCACCGGATCATCTTCCACGGCCGGCGGGTCTGCCACGCCCGCAAACCGGCCTGCGGAGCGTGCACGTTGACGAAGCTCTGCCCGTCGTACGGCACCGGGCCCACCGAGCCGGCCGCCGCGGCGAAGCTGCTCAAGGGCCCCCGCGCCCGTGACCTCGCGGTCGCCGCCGGGGTCGATCCGGAGCTGGTGCCGGTGCAGGCGGTCCGGGCGGAGGCACCGTGATCCGTCGGCTCGCCCTGCTCACCGTGCCGCTGCTGCTGGTCGCCACCGCCGCCTGCACCGCCGAGAGCGAGACGCCCACACCCACCCGGCAGGACCCGGCCGCCAGCCGCCCGTCGCCGTTCGCCGACTGCGCCGCGCTGACCAGCGCCCCGGACGGCTCGGCCGACGACCGCCCGGCCGGCGACACCGGCACCGACGGCAGTCGGCTGCCCGAACTGTCGCTGACCTGCTTCACCGGCGGCGCTCCGGTCGCCCTGCGGGAGGTACGCGGCCCAGCAGTGATCAACATCTGGGCCTCCTGGTGCCCGCCCTGCCGCAAGGAACTGCCCGCCTTCCAACGGCTCAGCGAACGAGCCGAAGGGCAGCTCCGGGTCATCGGGGTGAACACCCAGGACAGCCGCAGCGCCGCCCAGTCCATCGGCGAGGACTTCGGCGTACGGTTCCCGATGCTTGTCGACCAGGGGCAGGCGATGCAGCGGGCACTGCGCCGCAACGCGTTCCCGATGACCGTGTTCCTGGCCGCCGACGGGCAGATCCGGCACATCGACACCTCGGGCGCACTGGACGACGCCCAGCTCACCGAGCTCGTTGAGCAGCACCTCGACATCACGGTCGGAGCGTGATCGGGGGTGGCGCGATGAGTCAGCCATCGGAGACGGCCCGGCGCGCGCCGGCCTGGCTGCAACCACTGCTGGCCCGCCTCGGCACCGCCCGCATCGAGGACTTCACCCAACTGCGTACGCCGGAGCACGGCGGCCGGGAAAGCGCCGTGCTGGTGCTGCTCGGCGAGGGTGAGACCGGCCCGGACGTGCTGATCCTCCAGCGGGCCGCGACGCTTCGTAACCATGCCGGCCAGCCCGCGTTTCCCGGCGGCGCCGCCGACCCGGAGGACGCCGACGCCGGCGCGACCGCACTGCGGGAGGCCAACGAGGAGGTCGGCCTCGACGTCAGCAGCGTGACCCTGCTGACCGAACTGCCCCGACTCTGGATCCCGGTCAGCGACTTCGTGGTGACGCCGGTGCTCGCCTGGTGGCACGCCCCGCACCCGGTGCACGCGCGGGAGCCGGCCGAGGTGGCCCACGTCGCCCGGCTGCCCGTCGTCGAACTTGTCGACCCGGAGAACCGGATGCAGGTACGCCACCCGAGTGGCTGGATCGGCCCGGCGTTCTCCGTACGCGGGATGCTGGTCTGGGGGTTCACCGCAGGGGTGCTGTCGGGCCTGCTGGACATGGGCGGGTGGAGCCGGCCGTGGTTCCTCGACCGGGTGATCGACCTGCCGCCGACCGAGGCGATGCCCGCCCCCTCGGCCGGCACCGACGACGTCGACGAGAGCGCGATGCGCTGACCTGACGGTCACCTTCCGCTAGCGATCGTCATTCGGCGAGCCGTCGGCCCGTACGCTTGAGCCGTGTCGGCCGTGGATCTCGTCCTGCTGTTGCTCATGCTCGTGTTCGCGATCAGCGGATACCGACAGGGGTTCGTCATCGGGGTGCTGTCGTTCTCCGGCTTCTTCCTGGGCGCCCTGATCGGGCTCCAGATCGGGCCGATGTTCGCCCAGCAGTTCGTCGACAGCGGCACCCGGGTGCTGATCTCCCTGGCCGCCATCTTCGGGCTGGCCGTGATCGGTCAGGCACTCGCCGGATGGCTCGGTTCGCACCTGCGCCGCACGATCAACAATGACGTGGCCCGACGGGTCGACGACGTCGGCGGCGCGTTCGTCTCGCTCTTCGCGGTGCTGCTGGTGGCCTGGCTCGTCGCGGTGCCGCTCGGCTCCTCGTCGCTGCCCTGGCTGGCTGCCTCGGTACGCAGCAGCGCCCTGCTCAACGTGGTCGACCAGGTGCTGCCCGACCAGGCGCAGCAACTCTCCACCGCGCTGCGTGACACAGTCGACACGAACGGCTTCCCGGACGTCTTCGACGGCCTGCGGCGTACCCAGGCCCGCCAGGTCGAGCCGCCCGACCCGGCGCTGGCCGGCTCCGAGGTGGTGGCCAGCGGTCAACGGTCCGTGGTCAAGGTGCTCGGTTCCGCACCGAGCTGCTCGCGCCGCATCGAGGGCTCCGGCTTCGTGTACGCCGACGACCGGGTGATGACCAACGCGCACGTGGTCGCCGGCACCCGTTCGGTGGCGGTGGAACTGCGCGGCGAGCGGTACGAGGGCGAGGTCGTCGTCTACGACCCGAACCGCGACCTGGCCGTGCTGTACGTGCCCGGACTGCCCGGCCCTTCCATGCGCTTCGCCGCCGGCAACGCGTCCACCGGTGCGGACGCCATCGTGCTCGGGTTCCCGCTGGACGGGCCGTACAACGCGCAGTCGGCGCGGGTCCGCGACGTGGACCGGATCACCGGGCCGGACATCTACTCCTCGGGCAACGTGACCCGGGAGATCATCACGATCCGGGCGCTGGTGCGCAGCGGGAACTCCGGCGGGCCGTTGGTCTCCTCGAACGGGCTGGTCCTCGGGGTGATCTTCGCGGCGGCGGCGGACGACCCGAACACCGGCTTCGCGGTGACCGCCGCCGAGGCGCGCCCGGTGGCGCTGGAAGGCGCGCAGCGTACCCGGGGTGTCGACACCGGTGAGTGCACCTGACGCTCAACGGTGCGACGCTGCCCGGGGCCACACGCCCAGGGCGGCGGTGGTGGCGATGACCACCGCCAATCCGAGCAGCCAGCCGGCCAGCACGTCACTGCTCCAGTGCACGCCGAGCGCGACCCGGCTGAAGCCGGTGACCAGGGCGATCAACAGCGCGCCGAGCCAGACCGCCGCCTGGACACCCGGCCCGGCCCCGGTCGCGGGCTGACCGGCGCGGGCCGGCGTGGACGGCCGAGGTAGGAACACCACCACGAGGACCCCGGCGGCGAGCATCGCGTTCAGTGCGTGCCCGGACGGGAAGGCCAGGCCGGGCGCCTCCGCCACGGGATCGGGCAGTTCCGGTCGTGCCCGGCCGACCAGCAGCTTCAGCAGCGGCCCGAGCAGACCGCCGACCACCATGGTGGTGACGGCCCAGACCGCGAGCCGTCGAGCGCCGCGACGGACCAGCCAGAGCACCAGGAACAGCGCCGCGACGCGTAGCGGCATCGGTGCGAAGGCGTCGGTCCAGACGCTCATCACCCGGACCCAGAGCGGATGGGCGACGGCGTACCCGTGCAGGTGCTCGGTCACCGTCGCGTCCAGCCGGTGCAGCGGTGGCCAACCATTCAGCACCAACCCGGCGAGCAGGGCGAACGGCAGGAACGTCAGCAGGCTGACCGCAGGCGTACGGCTCGGCGGTGCCGCGCCGACCACCGGCAGCCGCTGCTGTCGCCCTGAGGTAGGCGGGAGACTACGCCGATCGCTGCCCACGGCGATCGTTCTACCCGCACCACCGGGTCCGCTACCGGGGATCCGACGAATTCGTCGACGGTCAGCGGTGCGACTGCCGGAACCGACGCACCATGAGCAGGGCACCGGTGACCAGGGCGACGAGGACCGCCGAGCCGATCCAGAGCCGATCCGTACCGCTGTTGTCCTGCGCGCCCGCCGCCCGGGCCCGCCAGCGGGTCTCCTGCTGCGGCGCGGTGAAGCCGAGGTGATCGGCGTCCGGGTCCGGGGTGGGGATCGAGCCCGGCGCCGGGCCGAACCCGGTGATCCCCGGTGCCTCGTTGTCGTCCAACGGGTTGTGCTGCACCAGCGGCACGTCCGCGGTCAGCGCCGCGATCGGGTCCACCAGGCCGTAGCCGAACCGGTCGTCGCGGCCGGTGGGACCGATGTCCTTGGCGGTGACCAGCAGACGGTTCACCACGTCGCCGGCGGACATCTGCGGATAGCGGGCCCGGACCAGGGCGGCGGTGGCGGCGACCAGCGGCGCGGCGAAGCTGGTGCCCTGCACCCGCCAGTAGCCGGCGGGGGACCGTGCGCCGACGAGACCGCTGGCGGGCGCGGTCAGTACGGTGGCCCGGCCGGTGATCGCGCCGCTCCACAGGTTGTTGCTGGACCGTTCCAGGCCGGAAACCGCGATCACGCCGGGCTCCCGGGCCGGGTACCACACCTTCGCGTCGGGTGAGGTGGCCAGATTGCCGGTGCAGGCGACGACCACCACGTCCCGGGCGAAGGCGTAGTCGATGGCGGCGGCCAACGCCGGGCTGTCCCCGCTGCCACCGAGCGACAGGTTGATGACCTGGGCGCCGTTGTCGACCGCCCACCGCACACCCTGGGCGACGATCAGCGCGTCGTCGTAGCGGTTCTCCTCGTCGAGCACCCGTACCGGCAGGATCCGGGCGTCCGGGGCCAGCCCCACCACGCCCTGACGGTCGTCGTTGCGCCCGGCGATCAGGCCCGCCACGGTGGTGCCGTGCCCGACCGGATCCGGCTCGGCCGCCCCGTCCGGCGAGACCAGGTCGATGCCGGGCAGCACCCGCCCGGCCAGATCCGGGTGCGAACCGTCCACCCCGGAATCGATCACGGCGACGGTCACGCCCCGGCCGGTCGACGTACGCCAGGCGATCCGGGCACCGAGCTTGTCGAGCTGCCACTGCTCGTCGCGGATCTGATCGGCACGGTCGGTCACGTCGCCGGGCGCGTACGCCACCGGCACGGTGACGCTCGGGTTCGCCGGTACGGCGGCAGCCGGCACCGCCGCGACGACAGCCGACACGGCGGTGGCAGCCGCCGCGAGCAGCGCCCGGCCGGCCAGCCGTCGAGGCCCCGGCGGGCGACCGTGCCGCACCCTTGTCACATTCTCAGCCGTTCGGTCGCAGCAGACATGACGATCGGAGATTACCGGTTCCGTCCCGTTTCCAGGGACGTTCGCGATACTCGACGTCACTGTGGCGGCAAGTACGCCAGTTGGACCAGCCGTACGCCCTCCCGCCGGGTGAACAACCGGCCACGCCCGGCGGGCAACGGACCGGGTCGGACCGGGCCGACCAGGGCGCCTTCGTCGGGGCTGCCCGACATCACCAGGCCCGAGGTGGACAGTTCACGCAACCGTTGGACGATCGGCTCGTACTGGGCCCGGCCGGCGCCACCGCACCGACGGACCAGCACCAGGTGCAACCCGACGTCGCGGGCGTGCGGCAGATGCTCCTCAAGTGACCGCAGTGGGTTCGCCGGCCCGCTGGCCACCAGGTCGTAGTCGTCGACCAGGACGAACAGCTCCGGGCCGGACCACCACGACCGGTCCCGCAACTGGGCCGGCCCGACATCGGGGCCGGGAATCCGACCCTGCATGTAACCGGCGGCGGACTCGACCAGGTCGGTGGTGTGCGCGGCGGTGGTGCCGTACCCGATCAGGTGGGGTTCCTCGATGACGCCGAGCAGGCTGCGCCGGTAGTCGACCAGGATCACCCGGGCCTGCTCCGGAGTGAACCGGCTGACGATCGTGCTGGCCAGGGCGCGCAGGAACGACGACTTGCCGCACTCGGCGTCGCCGTAGACCACGAAGTGCGGTTCGGTGGTGAAGTCGAGCACGACCGGGCGCAGGTCCGCCTCGGCGATCCCGATCGGGATGCGCAACCCGGTGGCGGCGTCGCGATCCAGATCGGCGTACGGCAGCACCGCCGGCAGCAGCCGCACCGGGGGAGCGGACGGCCCCGACCAGGCCCCGTCGATCTGCTTCACCAGTGCGGCGGTGTCGGAGCCGGTGGACTGGGGCAACGCGACGAGGAAGTGCAGACTCGCGGCGGTGATGCCGCGCCCCGGCGTCTGCTCCGGCACGTCCGCCGCCGCGCGCCGGGCGACGAGCGAGTCGGACGGATCACCGAGCCGCAACTCCAGGCGGGATCCGAACAGGTCCCGGATGGCGGGGCGGAAGTCCAGCCAGCGCACCGCGGTCGCCACCACGTGCAGCCCGTACGACAGACCTCGGGTGGCGAGATCGGTGATCAGTGGTTCCAGGTCGTCGTACTCGCCGCGCAGGGTCGCCCAGCCGTCGACGACGAGGAAGACGTCACCGAACCGATCACCCTCGGCCGACCCGCCGGCGAGTCCGGTGGCACGTCGCTGCCGCCAGGCGGCCACCGACTCGACCCCGGATTCGGCGAAGGCGCGTTCCCGCTCCGCCAGCAGGGTGGCCATCTCACCCACGGTGCGGCGTACGCCGGTCGGATCGGCCCGCCCGACCACCCCACCGACGTGCGGCAGGTCGCGTACCGCCGCCAACCCGCCACCGCCGAAGTCGAGGCAGTAGACCTGCACCTCGGCCGGGGTGTGGGTGAGCGCCAGCGCGCAGATCAGCGTACGGAGTGCGGTGGACTTGCCGCTCTGCGTACCGCCGACCACCGCGACGTGGCCGGCCGCGCCGTCCAGCGCCAACCAGAGCAGGTCACGACGTTGCTCGTACGGCTTGTCGACCACCGCCACCGGCACCTGGAGGGCGCCGTGCAGCTCCGGATTGCCGAAGGTCAGGCCCCGGACGGGATCGATCGTGAGTGGCCCGACCAGTTCGTCCAGCGCGGGGGCACCGTCCAGCGGTGGCAGCCACACCTGGTGGGCCGGTGGACCCTGTCCGGCGAGCCGGCCGATCAGCAGGTCGAGCAGGGTCTGACCGGTCTCCTCGTCCGGCTCGGTGGTGACGGCCGGAACGGGCGGCTGCGCAGCCGGCGTGAAATGGGTGGAGAAGGTGAGCAGCCGGGGCCGGTCCGGACCTGCCGCCGAGGCCGATGTTCCCCGCCGCCGCACCGGCCCGGAGACGTACGCGGCCTTGAACCGCAGCAACGGCTCGGTGCCGAAGCGCAGATAACCGTGCCCCGGCGTACGGGGCAGTTCGTAGGCGTCCGGCACCCCGAGCACGGTGCGCGACTCAAGCGAGGAGAAGGTCCGCAGACCGATCCGGTACGACAGGTGGGTGTCCAGCCCGCGCAGCCGTCCCTCCTCCAACCGCTGACTGGCGAGCAGCAGGTGCACGCCGAGGGAGCGGCCCAACCGGCCGATCTGGACGAAGAGGTCGATGAAGTCGGGCTTGGCGGAGAGCAGCTCGGAGAACTCGTCACAGATCAACAGCAGCGACGGCAGCGGGGCCAGCGGACTGCCCGCCGCCCGGGCCCGTTCGTAGTCGCGCAGGCTGGCGAAGTTGCCGGCCCGGCGCAGCAGCTCCTGCCGGCGGACCAGTTCGCCGTTGATCGCGTCGACCATGCGGTCGACCAGCGGCAGCGCGTCCGCCAGGTTGGTGATCACCGCTGCGGTGTGCGGCAGCCGGTCGAACGAGGCGAACGTCGCGCCGCCCTTGAAGTCGACGAGTACGAAGTTGAGCTGCTCCGACGAGTGGGTGGCGGCGAGCCCGAGCACCAACGTACGCAGCAACTCCGACTTGCCCGAGCCGGTGGCACCGATGAGCAGGCCGTGCGGGCCCATCCCGTCCTGCGCCGACTCCTTGAGGTCCAACTCGACCGCGCCGCCGTCGACGCCGACGCCGAGCGGCACCCGCAGACGCTCACGGGCCGACCGGGGGGCCCAACCCTGCTCGGCGGTGAAGCCCGCCGGGTCGCCGAGGCCGAGCAGCTCCGGCAGACCCGGCTCGACACCCGGTACCGCATCCTTGCCACCGGTGGCGGCGGCCAGCCGTAACGGTGCCAGCCGGCGGGCCACCGCCTCGGCCTCGACGATGCTCAGGGCGTCGGCGGTGCCGACCTCGGCGGTCTCGTCCGCCGAGTGGGAGTGCAGCCGGCCCTCGCGCAGCTCCAGCAGCAGCGCGAACCGGTCGAGCAGCCGGGGCGGCGGGGTGTCCAGGTCGATCAGGGTGACCCCGTCGATGCCACCGTCGCCCGCCAGCTCGGTGGCGCCGGTGAGGTCGCCGCCGTCCAGCACGACCACCAGGTGCGGGCCGTCCGTGGCGGGCCCGGCCGGGCTGAACCGGGGCCGGCTGGCCAGCACCTCGTCGAGCAGACGCTCCAGTTCCACCGCGGAACTGGTCACCAGGCGTACCGGACCGAGGGCGTCGCTGCGCGTCGGGTGCTGGGCGTGCGGCAGCCACTTGGTCCATTCCCAGCGGTCGCGCCGTTCCGGCCCGGCGCAGACGGCGACGAGGAGTTCGTCCGGGGCGTGGAAGACCGCGAGTTGGGTGAGCATCGCCCGGACCAGCGCCTGCGCGGCCGGCGAGCCGGTGTTCCCGGCCGGCGCGCCCCGGACGAACACGCGGGCGAAGCTGCGCAGCGACAGCGCCACCGGCAGGTCGGGCACCACCGAGTACGCGTCGAGGAACCGGCGCAGCGCGCCCGCCGTCATCGGCTCCAACTCCTCCAGCGGGCGGGTGACCGGCGGGATCAGCGGCGTGGCCAGGGTCTGCGGCCCGACCGCGACCCGGACCACCGCGAAGTCCGGGTCGGTGGGCCGGCGTTCCCACACCCGGTGGCTGTCCACAGTCGACCAGAGCAGCCCCGGGTCCGGGTGCCGGTAGCAGAGCCCGGTGCGCTGCCGCGCCGCAGCCTGCCGCACCTGCCGCCGCAACGTCGCCAGGTGCCGCAGGTACTCCCGACGGGCCGCCATCATCTCCGACTTGCGTGGGCTGCCCGAGGCGCTGCCCCAGCTGGTGACCAGCATGGCCAGCGAGGAGAGCCCGAACATGGCCCCCACCACGTACGAGTAGGCGCCGCCGCCCCGGCCGAACATCATGGCCATGGCGATGGTGCCACCGAGCATCGGCAGCACCATCAACATCTGGTGCCAGCGTCCACCGGTGACGGCGGGTATCTCCGGTGGCGCCTCGACCGGCAGTTCACCGACCGGGATCTGCGGTGCCGGACGCCGGGGTGGCCGCCGGATGACGACAGTGGACACGCGACCTCCTGACCGCGCTCGGTAACCCGAAGCTGGCTCATCGTAGGTAAAGTGCTCCCGTTCGCGCAGCCGTCGCCCCACTGAGCATGGAGGCCGGTCGATGACAGTCGAGCTGACCCGGATCACCGTCAGCACGCCTGCGCGGCGCGTCGACGTGGCCCTGCCGGAACATGTGCCGCTCGCCGAACTGCTGCCGGAGGTGCTGCGGCACGCGGGCGTTGGGCTGGCGGACGACGGGGAACGCCACGGTGGCTGGCTGCTGCGACGGGCCGACGGCACCGCGCTGACGGCCGGGCAGGCGCTGCTCGCCCAGGGCGTCCGCGACGGGGAGATGCTGCACCTGGTGCCGGCCAGCGTGCAGTGGCCCGAACTGGACTACGACGACGTGGTCGAGGCGATCGCCGACGGTGCCCGTCGTCGCGGTGGTGCCTGGTCGCCCCGAGCCACCCGGGCCGCCGCACTGGGCGGGGCGGCGGTTCCGCTCGCCGTCGGTCTGATCGCCCTGCTGGGCGGCGGTCCGGAGCATCCGGTCGGCTGGTTCGCGGCGGCTCTGATGGCGGCGCTGCTCTTACTGGCGGGCACGGTGCTGTCCCGGGCTCAGGGAGACGGCCCGGCCGGGGCCACCCTCGGCGGGTACGCGCTGCCCTACGCGGCAGCCGCCGGTGCGCTCGCCGTCGGCTCGGGTGACCCGGTCGGCCCGTTCGGTCCGCTGCGCTGGATCGGCGCGGCCGAACTGCTGGCCGCCTCGGTGGCGCTGCTGCTGGCCTCGGTGCTCGGGCTGCTCGGGGTGGCCACCCGGTTACGGATCTTCGTGGCCGGCGTGGTGGTCGGCGCGGTCGGTGCCGCGACCGCCGTCGGCGGCCTGTGGCTTCACCCGGCCGGCACCGCTGCCGTGCTGCTCTGCGTACTGGCCTTCGGGATCGGGGCCGTCCCGCTGCTGGCCATCCGGTTGGGCAAGGTTCCGTTGCCGCCGATCACCCTGCCCACCGGCTCGCCGGACGACGCGGACCGGGTCCGGGATCTCCCCGACCGCAGCCGGGTGTACGCGGCGGTGACCCGCACCGAGGAGATGCTCACCGGGATGCTGATCGGGCACGGTCTGCTGGCGGTGGGTGCCGCGCTGGTGCTCAGCGGCTCGGACACCGCGAGCCGGTTGCTCGTCGCGGTGACCTCGGCGGTGCTGCTGCTGCGGGCCCGACTGTTCGTGGCGGTACGCCACCGGATGCCACCCGTGCTCGCCGGACTGGCCGGGTACCTGCTCCTCGGCGCAGACCTGGCCGCTGCGGCGGGGGAGCGGGGTCAGCTGCTCCTGGCGGCCGGTGGGCTGCTGGTCGCCCTGCTGATCGTGGCCGGTGGCACCACGTACGCCCGGCGGCCGGTCTCGCCGTACCTCGGTCGCCTCGCCGACCTCACCGACACCGCGCTGGTGGTCTCCGTGGTGCCGATCGCCTGCGCCGTGCTCGGTCTCTACGAACGAGCCCGGGGCCTGCTCGGCTGAGCAGGCCCCGGGCTGTCGGATGCGTCCATCAGTGCGTGGATTCGCCGCGCTCGGCGGCCTCCCGGGCCCGCCGGTACGACGCCTGGATCTCGGCCTCGGCCTCGGTGCGCCCCACCCAGGTCGCGCCCTCGACCGACTTGCCCGGCTCCAGGTCCTTGTACACCTCGAAGAAGTGCTGGATCTCCAGCCGGTCGAACTCGCCCAGGTGGTGGATGTCGCGCAGGTGCTCCTGCCGCGGGTCCTCGTACGGCACGCAGAGGACCTTGTCGTCGCCACCCTTTTCGTCGGTCATCCGGAACATGCCGATGGTGCGGCAGCGGATCAGGCAGCCCGGGAAGGTCGGTTCGGGGACCAGCACGAGCGCGTCCAGCGGGTCGCCGTCCTCGCCCAGGGTGCCCTCGATGAAGCCGTAGTCGGCCGGGTACTGCGTGGAGGTGAAGAGGGTGCGGTCCAGCCTGATCCGGCCGGTCACGTGGTCCACCTCGTACTTGTTGCGGTGACCTTTCGGGATCTCAACCGTGACGTCGAAATCCATCTGCACGCTCCTCATTCGCCCACGCTGGCTTGACGGAACCGGCGGCCGCACCCCCGGACAGGCGAATACCCGCCCGCATACTCCGGCCGCCGCATAGTCTTCGGACCGAAGTAGTGTCACCCAGGCCGGTTCCGGGTGGGGAGGAGGGGGTCGTGGGGAGGGAAGATTCACACTATCGACCCGACGACGCAGGTGACGGCGTTTCCCGCCAACCGCCCCCGAAGCCGGCAGCCGGGCGGGTACCGGTGCCCGAGGCCCAGGTCCTCCGGCCGCAACCGGCCGTCCCGACCGGTCCTCCCGCCGGCGAATCCCCGCGGGACGCGGAACGGACCCAGCCGCTGACGGTCGGCGCCGGCGCGGGCACGACCAGGGCTTCCAGCCCACCGCCGCCCGCTGTCGGCGGCGGACCGGGCGTGCCGTCCGACGTACCTCCGCAGCCGCCCCGACCGACGTCGCGCCGCCGGCTGCCGGTGCTGCTCGCCGCGGTGCTGGTCCTGGTGCTGGCCGTGGTGGGCCTGGTCGTGGTGCGTCCCGGGCCGGTCGAACGCTGGTTGGCCGACGACCCCGCCGCCCCGAGCGCCGCGCCGCCGGAGCCGTCGCCGGTGGCGGTGCTGGCCGGCACCGACATCGGCGCGCCGATGCCCGCCACCGACGGGCTGCGTACGGTGCTCGATCCGCTGATCGCCGACACCGCGCTGGGCGGTCGGGTTCACGTGTCGGTGACCGACGCGCTGACCGGCCAGCAGTTGTTCGAGCGGGGCGGCGGTACGGGCACCGTGCCGGCGTCGGTGACGAAGCTGCTGACCGCGGTGACCGTGCTCACCGCTCGCGGCCCCGGATACCGGATTCCGACCACGGCCGTGGCCGGCGCGCAACCGGGCGAGGTGGTGCTCGTCGGCGGCGGCGATCCCACCCTGGCGGCGGGCGACAAGGGCTTCTACCCCGGCGCGGCCAGTCTGAAGGACCTCGCCGAGCAGGTGCGTACGGCGCTGGGCGGGACCGCGCCGACCCGGGTCGTCGTCGACTCCTCGCTCTACTCCGGGCCGCGGTTGGAGCCGGGCTGGGACGACGACATCCCCACGGGTGGATACGGCGCGCAGATGACCGCGTTGATGCTCGACGGTGCCCGCAAGGATCCGAAGGCCAGCCAGGGCTGGGCCGAGCGGGTCAGCCAGCCCGATCTCACCGCCGGGCGGGCGTTCGCCCGACTGCTCGGCGTACCGGAGGGCGAGGTACGCAGCGGCACCGCCCCGGCACCCCCGGCCGGCTCGACGGAAACGACGGAAGCGACGGAAGCCCCCGGGGCGACCGGTGCGCCGGTCGGCGCCACCGGGCCGGGTGCGCAACTCGGCGTGGTGCAGTCGCCGCCACTGATCCGGCTGGTCGACATCATGATCAGCGACAGCGACAACATCATCGGTGAGGCGCTGGCCCGTCAGGTCGCGTTGGCGCGTGGCCGTCCGGCCTCGTTCACCGGTGCCGCCTCGGCGATGACCGAGGTGCTGTCCGAACTGGGCCTGCCGACCGAGGGCCTGGCCCTCGCCGACGGCAGCGGCCTGTCCCGGCGGAACCTGATCAGTCCCACGTTGCTGACCGAGACGTTGGCCCTCGCGGCCAGCCCGGACCGCCCCGAGCTGGGCGGCATCTTCGGTGGGCTGCCGGTCGGCGGCTGGTCGGGCACGTTGCGCGACCGGTACGGCTCGGTGCCCGGCACCGCCGCCGGGGCCGGAACGGTCCGCGCCAAGACCGGCACGTTGACCGGGGTGCACGCCATCGCGGGAGTGGTGACGACGGCCGAAGGCCGGCCACTCACCTTCGCCGTGCTCACCGATCGCGTCCCGGCCGACGGGATGGAACCGGCTCGCGGGGCCCTCGACCGGATCGCCGCCGCCCTGGCCACCTGCGGCTGCCGCTGACCCGTACCGCCGTCGAGGGCGTGGACGGGTGTGCCGGCGCGGGTACGGTGGGTGGCATGGCGCAGTTCGTGGACTGGGATCTGGCCGTCGCGACCGCGGGGGCTCTGGGCAAGACCGGCCCTCGGGTGTCGTACGACGAGGCCACCGAGGTGGTCGCCGAGCTGCGCCGGTTGACCGACGAAGCGGCCGGGCACGTGGCCGACTACACCGGGCTCACCTCGCAGGTGGCGCATCCGCCGGTGCGGGTGGTCGACCGGCGGGACTGGGCCGCCACCAACGTCGCCGGCCTGCGCGAGGTGATCACACCGCTGGTCGGTCGGCTGGCCTCGGACAAGCAGCCCGGCGCGCTGACCGAGGCGGTCGGCTCCCGGGTCACCGGAGTGCAGGCGGGCACCGTGCTGGCGTACCTCTCCGGCCGGGTGCTCGGCCAGTACGAGGTCTTCTCGGCCGATCCGGGCCAGTTGCTGCTGGTCGCGCCGAACATCGTCGAGGTGGAGCGCAAGCTGCAGGCCGACCCCCGCGACTTCCGGCTCTGGGTCTGCCTGCACGAGGTGACCCACCGCACGCAGTTCACCGCGGTGCCGTGGATGCGGGGATATTTCCTCGGCGAGGTGCAGGCGTTCGTGGATGCCGCGCAGGGCAGCGAGCACCTGCTCGACCGGCTGCGCCGGGGCGTGGGCACGCTGGCCGACGTGGTGCGTAACCCGCAGGGCCGCTCCAGCGTGCTGGACATCGTGCAGACACCCGGGCAGCGGGCGGTGCTGGACCGGCTGACCGCGCTGATGACCCTGCTGGAGGGGCACGCCGAGTTCGTGATGGACGGTGTCGGCCCGCAGGTGATCCCGAGCGTCGAGCGCATCCGGGCCGGCTTCAACCGCCGCCGGGAGGCCGGCAACCCGGTGGAGAAGACCGTCCGCCGGTTGATCGGCATGGACGTCAAGATGCGGCAGTACGCCGAGGGCCGCAAGTTCGTGCACGCGGTGGTCGAGCGGGTCGGGATGGCCGGCTTCAACCGGATCTTCGAATCGCCACTGACCCTGCCCCGGCTGAGCGAGTTGAGCGAACCCGACGCCTGGGTGGCCCGGGTACACGGTCCGGTCGGGCCGAAGCCGCCCGCCGACTGAGTCGGCGACGATGGCCGCGATCTCCCCGTCCGTCGCTGCGATCCGGGTCGCGGTGCGTCGGGCGCTGGCCGAACTGCCGGCGGACGGGCCGGTGCTGGTCGCCTGCTCCGGGGGTGCCGACTCGCTCGTACTGGCCGCCGCCGCCGCGTTCGTCGCGCCCAGATCGGGCCGGACGGCCGGTCTGGTGACCGTCGATCACGGGTTGCAGGCCGGGTCGGCCGAGCGGGCCGAGGCGGTGGCTCGCTGGGCGGAACAGGCCGGTCTGTCGCCGGTGGAGGTGGTCCGGGTCGAGGTGGCCGGCCGACCCGGTGGCCCCGAGGCGGCGGCTCGCGAGGCCCGCTACCAGGCGTTGGTCGAGGTGGCCGGGCGGCATCGCGCCGCGGCCCTGCTCACCGGGCACACCCGCGACGACCAGGCCGAGACGGTGCTGCTCGCGCTGGCCCGGGGGGCCGGCCCACGTGGGCTGGCCGGGATGCCGGTACGCCGCGATCTGGGCGGGGTGCCTCTGGTCCGGCCACTACTGGAGATCAGCCGCGAGCAGACCCGCGCGGCGTGTGCGGCGCTGCGCCTGACGCCGTGGCAGGACCCGCACAACTTCGATCCCGCGTACGCTCGATCCCGGGTCCGGGCCCAGTTGGTGCCGGCGCTGGTCGAGACGCTCGGTCCCGGTGTCGTCGACAACCTCGCCCGGACCGCCCGACTGGTGGCGGCCGACAACGCCGTGCTGGACGAGCTGGCCGGGGATGCGCTGCTCGCGGCGCGGCACCCCGACGGCGGGCTGGCGACCAAGACCCTGGCCGACCTGGCCGGCGCGGTACGCGGCCGGGTGCTGCGCGCCTGGGCTCACGAGCTGGGCTCACCGCCGGCCGCGCTGTCCCACCGGCACATCGCCGCGCTCGACGCGCTGGTCACCGCCTGGCGGGGCCAGGGGGCGGCGTACCTGCCGGGCGGACTACGGGTGGTGCGCCAGGCCGACCGTCTGCTGCCCGCACCCGACTGAGGTCAGTCGGCGGGGACGCGGTCGCGGAAGGTGACCCGGTAGGCGTTCGGGGTGGCACCGACCCGGCGGGTGAAGTGGTGACGTAGCGCGGCGGCGTTACCGAATCCGGTCCGGTCGGCCACCTCGTCCACGGTCAGCCCGGTCTCCTCCAACAGTCGGCGGGCCAGCAGGACCCGCTGGTTGGTCACCCAGTCGTGCGGGGTGGTGCCGGTCTCGGCGCGGAACCGGCGGGCGAAGGTGCGCGGTGCCATGCCGACCCGGGCCGCCAGTTCGTCGACGGTCACCTGTTGGTCCAGCCGCTGAATGAGCCACTCCAGCAGCGGCTCCAGGGTCGGGGCCTGCGGCACCTTCGCGATCGGCGCCTCGACGTACTGGGACTGCCCGCCGTCGCGGTGTGGGGGTACCACCATCCGCCGGGCCAGCCGGGTGGCGGTGGCCGAGCCGTGCTCCTGGCGTACCAGATGCAGGCAGGCGTCGATGCCCGCCGCCGTGCCGGCGCTGGTCAGCAGCCGGCCGTCCTGGACGTAGAGCGAGTTGCAGCGGACCCGCGCCTCGGGGTGTCGGCGTTGCAACTCGTCGACGTGCCGCCAGTGGGTCGTGCACTCCCGGCCGTCCAGCAGCCCCGCCTCGCCCAGCAGGTACGCCCCGGTGCAGACGCTGAACAGGTACGCCCCGCGGTCGGCGGCCCGGCGCAGCGCCGCACGCACCTCGGGGTGCGCGGCGGTGTCGCCGTGGTGGGCGGGAACCGCCACCAGGTCCGCCCGCTCGATCGGGCCGAGGTCGGCGCTCGGCACCAACTGGAAGCCGGCGGAGGTACGCACGGTCGCGCCCTGCGGGCTGCACACGTCGAACCGGTAGCCGGGCAGGCCGTCGGCGGTGCGGTCGGTGCCGAACACCTCGGCCAGTACGCCGAGCTCGAACGGGGCGACACCATCCAGCACCAGTACGGCCACCGAGTTGAGCATGTGACGAGGGTAACCACAGCAGTGGCGGTAAATCGAGGTCCGGTGGCATTCCTGCCACTGTTCGGGCGGAGGCGCGAGGCGCAGACTCATCTCAGTCGGTGCGCACCGGCGGCGAAAACACCAGCAACCCTGTGAAAGTGAGCGCCGCCATGGAGTTCCTTTTCGTGCTGTTCCTCCTCGCCGTCCTCACCTCCGCCTCGGCCGCCGGCCTGACCGCCGACAGCAGGGACTCGGCCGACTGGAAGCCCTCCGACGGTGGTCGCCGGTGGTGATCCGGTCCCCGCTGAGATGATTGGTCGGCTTCGTCGGAAAAATCCGCCCGGGGCCGTCCCACGAAGGGGCGGCCCCGCCGACGGCCCACCCAGGGCGTACGGCAGGCTAGTGGCATGGCTGACGGCTCCTGGTACGACGCCGACATCGACCACGTGATCATTTCCGAGGCGCAGATCCGCGAGAAGACCGCGGAACTGGCCAAGCAGGTCTCCGCGGACTACGCCCACGTCACCGACGGGCTGCTGCTCGTCTGTGTGCTCAAGGGGGCGGTCATGTTCATGGCCGACTTCGCCCGGGCCCTGGGCCGCCAGGGTCCGCCCGCGGAGCTGGACTTCATGGCCATCTCCTCGTACGGGCAGGGCACCACCTCCTCCGGCGTGGTGCGCATCCTCAAGGACCTCGACCGGGACATCGCCGGCCGGCACGTCGTGGTGGTGGAGGACATCGTCGACTCCGGGCTGACCCTCTCCTGGTTGCTGCGCTACCTGGAATCCCGGTCGGCGGCCAGCGTCGAAGTGGTCGCCCTGTTCCGCAAGCCGGACGCGGTCAAGGTGACGGTGCCGGTCAAGTACGTCGGCTTCGACATCCCGACCGAGTTTGTCGTCGGGTACGGCCTCGACTTCGGCGAGCGGTACCGCGAGTTGCCGTACGTCGGCGTCCTCAAGCCCGAGGTGTACGCCCGCAGCTGACCCCGTACCCGGCCGGGCCGACCCGGGCGACGTACAGCGGGCTTTCAGGTGATCCGGCTACCGTGGAGCACGGTGGTGGGGACTCCGATCCCGACCATGCCGGTCGACTCCCGGGTTCGCCGTGCGCGTAAGTGCTGGGCTCGCCAGCTCACATCCGTCTCGCACGGTGTACCGTCGAATGACCGTGGCGCGGCAATTTCGCGCCTCGGGGTCGAGGCCGGCCCGCACGGCGGCTACGGCAGCCGCCCCGGCGGCGACACCCAACAGTCGGTCAGGACGTCGATCAGGAGGATGCGGGCGTCTCGGCGCTCGACAAAAGCATGGAACGTACGCGTTTCTTCCGCCGACCGGTGTTCTGGGTCATCCTGGTCATCCTCGGCGCCGTTGTGCTCAGTCAGTTGTTCACCTCTGGTCCCAGCTACCACCGGGTGGACACCTCAGTCGCGCTCGACCAGCTCAACAAGGGCGGCATCGAGAAGGTCGTGTTCCAGGACAAGGAACAGACGATCCAACTCGAGCTCGCCCAAGAGGCCGAGTTCGGCAAGACCACCACCAAGCTGATCGAGGCCCAGTTCCCGTACGAGGTCGGCAACGAGGTCTGGAACCAGGTCCTCGACGCCAAGGCCAACAACCGGGTCACCGGGCCGGCCGACACCGAGGTGTCGTCCGACAGCATCTGGGTCAGCCTGCTGGTCAACCTGCTGCCCATCGTGCTGCTCGTGCTGCTGCTGCTGTTCTTCATGTCGCAGATGCAGGGCGGCGGCTCCCGGGTGCTCAACTTCGGCAAGTCCAAGGCGAAGATGATCACCAAGGACACGCCGAAGACCACCTTCGCCGACGTGGCCGGGGCCGAGGAAGCCGTCGAGGAACTGCACGAGATCAAGGACTTCCTCCAGAACCCGGGCAAGTACCAGGCGCTCGGCGCGAAGATCCCGAAGGGCGTACTGCTGTTCGGCCCGCCCGGTACCGGTAAGACGCTGCTCGCCCGGGCGGTCGCCGGGGAGGCCGGGGTGCCGTTCTACTCGATCTCCGGTTCCGACTTCGTGGAGATGTTCGTCGGTGTCGGCGCCAGCCGGGTCCGCGACCTGTTCGAGCAGGCCAAGGCGAACGCTCCGGCGATCGTCTTCGTCGACGAGATCGACGCCGTCGGTCGGCACCGTGGTGCCGGCATGGGCGGCGGTCACGACGAGCGCGAGCAGACCCTCAACCAGCTGCTCGTCGAGATGGACGGCTTCGACGTCAAGGGCGGCGTCATCCTGATCGCCGCCACCAACCGGCCGGACATCCTCGACCCCGCGCTGCTGCGCCCGGGCCGTTTCGACCGGCAGATCCCGGTCGACGCCCCCGACATGGAGGGCCGCAAGGCCATCCTGCGGGTGCACGCCAAGGGCAAGCCGTTCACGCCGGACGTCGACCTCGACTCGGTCGCCAAGCGGACGCCGGGCTTCAGCGGCGCCGACCTGGCCAACGTGATCAACGAGGCGGCCCTGCTGACCGCGCGGAAGGACCAGCGGGCGATCAGCAACGAGTCGCTTGAGGAGTCGATCGACCGGGTCATCGCCGGCCCACAGCGTCGTACCCGGGTGATGAGCGACCAGGAGAAGAAGATCACCGCGTACCACGAGGGTGGGCACGCGCTGGTCGCCTGGGCGCTGCCGCACGCCGCGCCGGTGCACAAGGTGACGATCCTGTCGCGTGGTCGCTCCCTGGGCCACACCCTGGTGCTGCCCACCGAGGACAAGTACACCCAGACCCGCGCCGAAATGATCGACACCCTGGCGTACGCGCTGGGCGGGCGGGCCGCCGAGGAACTCGTCTTCCACGAGCCCACCACGGGCGCCGGCAACGACATCGAGAAGGCCACCGCCCTGGCCCGCGCGATGATCACCCAGTACGGCATGAGCTCCAAGCTCGGTGCGATCAAGTACGGCACCAGCGGCGACGAGCCGTTCCTCGGCCGCAACATGGGCCACGAGCGGGACTACTCCGACGCCGTCGCCGCCGAGATCGACGGCGAGATGCGGGCACTTATCGAACTGGCCCACGACGAGGCCTGGGAGATCCTGGTCGAGTACCGGGACGTGCTGGACAACATCGTTCTCGAACTCATGGAGAAGGAAACCCTCTCCACCGCCGACATGGCCCGGATCTGCGCCCGCGTGGTCAAGCGGCCGCCGATGGCGCCGTACAACGGCTTCGGCAAGCGTCAGCCCTCCACCGAGCCGCCGGTACTCACGCCAGCGGAGAAGGAGGCGCTCAAGGTGCAGGCCGAGGCCGACGGGGCGCAGGCCACCGTCGGCAGCCCGAACTCCAACAACTCGGACGGCCCGCACTGAGCACCAACGACCCAGCGGCCAGCCCTCCGCAGCGGGGGCTGGCCGCCTCCTCAACCGAACCCGACGAAACCCTCGACTACATCGCCGCACGGCTGGTCAACGGCCGGCTGACCGGCCGACCGGTCGAGGAGATCGTCGACCTCGCCCGCATCGAGAAGGCGGTCCGCGAGATCCTCATCGCGGTCGGCGAGAACCCCGACCGGGACGGGCTCCAGCAGACCCCGGCCCGGGTGGCCCGCGCCTACGCCGAACTCTTCGCCGGCCTGCGGGTCGACCCGGCCACGGTGCTCACCACCACCTTCGAGGCCAACCACGAGGAACTCGTGCTGGTCCGGGACATCGACGTGATGAGCCTCTGCGAGCACCACCTCCTGCCGTTCCGGGGCAGCGCACACATCGGCTACATCCCCGGCCCGGACGGGCGGATCACCGGCCTGTCCAAGCTGGCCCGCCTGGTCGAGGTCTACGCCCGCCGGCCGCAGGTGCAGGAACGGCTCACCTCGCAGATCGCCGACCTGCTGATGGACCGGCTCGCGCCGCGCGGGGTGGTGGTCGTACTGGAATGCGAGCACATGTGCATGGCGATGCGCGGCATCCAGAAGTCCGGCGCCAAGACGATCACTTCGGCGGTGCGTGGCACCCTCCAGCGGGACGCCAAATCCCGTGCCGAGGCGATGGCGCTCATCCATCCCCGCTGACCGGCGTTCTTCGCTGATCGGCTTTCGCCGCTGATCGGCTTTCGCTGCTCTGCCGGCGGTGGCGGCCGGTCAGGTGGCCAGCATGGCCAGGACGATTCCGGCGGTGGCGACCACCGCCGGAATCAGGCAGGCCAGGGCGCCGAACCGGGGAGTCCGGTCGACCCGCTCACCGGGCTGGGACGGAAACAGCCGCCCCACCGCCAGCCACCCCGCCCCGAAGGCGACCGCCGGGCCCGGCAACCCCACCACCAGGGCCAGGATGGTCACCGGACCGGTGCCGGCGGCCAGGTAGATCGCGATCAGCAGCAGCGGGACCAGCAGCCCCAACGGACCGTAGACCAGCAGGTTGCGCGGGCGAGGCGACCAATGCGCCACCCGCGACAGGCCCCGCGCGGCGAGGATGTCGTCGACCCCGTACGCCCACCGCCGGGCCTGCCGCAACGAGGCGAGCACCGCCGCCGCGCCACCGGACATCGACCGGGCCGCCTCCGACAGCTCCGGCGGGGTCGGCGCCAGCGAGATCGGCGGTACGCCCAGCTCACACAGCCGCGCTTCCTGGGCCGCCAGGCGGGTGCGTACCGTGACCAGCTCGTCCCGGGCCGCCTGGACGGTGCGCGCCTGCTCGCTCGCGGCGGTCGCCGCGTCGCGGCGTACCCCGTCGAGTTGGCGGGCGGCGGCCAGATAGTCCGCCCACGCGGTCGGCAGCGCCTCCTCGGGTGTCGGCGCGGCGGCCGTCCGCTGTCGCCCCGGACGCACGGGCGTGGTCCCCGCCTGGCTGATCGTCATGCCTGCTGCCCACCCTCCGGCACGTCGTACGGCACCAGCACGACCCCCTGCTCATCCGGGCCGTCCCAGAGCACCACCCGATCAGGGCGCGGCCGCCACTCCACCGGCCGGCCGAAGACCGGCGTGAGCTGAGCACCCGGCACACCCGCCACCGCCACGGCGGTCAGCTTGTCGACCGTCTCCTCGGCAGCGATCAGCGCCGCGAACGACGGCACCGTACGCCACCAGCCCAGCAGATGCTGCCCGGCCGGCGGGCCCTCGCGCAGCAACATCCGCAGTCGAGCCGGCGGCAGGTCCTCCGCAGGCGCCACATCCAGACCGAACACCACCAGGTAGGCCGGCGCTCCGTCGTCCAGCACGGCCACCAACCCGGCCAGGTCGACCGTCTCGACCGGATGCCGTGCGGCCAACTCGGTGGCCAGCGCGTCGGCCACCGGCCGAGCCTCGACGTCCGGTACGGCGATCACGAAGCGCGCCGTTCCCGGCGGATGGTGAGCTGCCGTACTGCGGGCGGCCACGGACAGCAGCCGGCTGCCGTCGGGCCGAGGACCCAGCACCGCGAGATTCCGGCCGGCGGCCGGCCCGAACGGCACCGCCGCGGTGGTCCGCGCGACATCCACCGCCCGCCCCAGCAGCGCCGCCGGTGCCAACGACCGCCCGGCAAGAGCCGATCGGTAGCGAGGATCATTGCCCAACTGCGGACGGGCGTAGCCGGCGAAGACCACCGGCGGGACGGCACCCTCCGTACGGGCCGACCAGAGCCGGTGCCGTAGCCCCTCCACGACCTCCGGTTCGTCCTGCGGATCAGGGAACCGGATCATCCGCTCGTGTCCGCGGATCGCACCCCGCGGCCCACCCAGGCCACCGGCGGTGTTGACGACCGCGCTGCCCGCCGGGAGCCCGGCCGCCGAATCGTTCGTCGGCTCCAGCACCGCTCCGCCCCCGGGCAACGCCACCCGGACCGGGAACTGGCCGAGCAGCGAATCCCGCGGCCCGCCCTCAGTGCGTACGCCCAGGCCCAGATCGGCCTCACCGGCGAGGACCAGGTGCACGCCGTACAGCCGACCGGTCCTGGTCAAGGTGTCCAGCCGGGCGGCGGCGTCGACGGTCAGTCGATCCCGTTCGGCGAACAGCAGGGGCAGATTGTCCACCACGCACACGATGCGGGGCAGCCGCTGATGCTGCCGCAGCTCCGCGAAGCGCTGCCCGCCCGCGCGGGCGGAAGCCTCGGCCCGTCGCTGGACCTCGGCAGTCAGCTGGTCGAACAGGTCGAGCAGGTACTCCCGATCGGCGGCCATCGCCGCCGCCCGCACCTGCGGAACCCATGACCTGTCGCGCTCGGTCTGGAGGAACTCGGCGAACGACTCGCCGTCGCCGAGATCGGCCAGGTACAACGACAACTCGTCCGGGCCGTACCGGGCGGTGAGACCGAGCAGCGTGTTGGTCAAAAAGGTCGCTCGGCAGGCCCGCGACCGGCCGCTGACCAGCCAGTGTGGCGTCAGCTCGGTGAAGCCGAGCGACACCGCCCGACCGCCGGCGTCACCGACCGTGGTGCTCATCCCCTCGGTCGCGTCCGCCTGCCACAACTCGTCCTCATCCGAGGGCAGCAGGCTCGCCAGGGACAGCCGGGTGCCGGCCTCGACCTGCGCGGCGAGCCGCCGACACACCTCCTCCACCAGCCCGGCCGGTGGGTCCGGCTCGACGAACACCGGTGAGTTCAACCCGCCGTCGGAGCCCGCTGCGGCGAAGGCGGCACCGGGCGCGTCGCCAAGCAACGCATACCCGGTGCGCATCGCCAGCGCCGTGGCCCGGGGCAGCGGAGCATGGTCCACAGTCGGCCACCCCGCCACCACCAGGTGCAACCCGGCGGACGGCCCCTGCTCGGCCAGGGACTCGATCCGGGACAGCTCATCGTTTCCGGTGTGCTCAGGCAGCCCGGCGAGGACCAGCAGCAGCATCCGGTCATGCCGACGCGGCCCGGTCGAGCCCGGCGTCACCCACCGCTCCGCCTCGTCGAGCAGGGCACGCAACCCCGCGACATCCCGGGCCGGCGGCGACAGCAGCCCGGCATCACCGAGCGTCCCGAACGGCGCCAGCACGTCACCGGTCGGATCCACCGCCCGTACCAGCAGCGTTCCGGCCGGGGTCGCGGCCACCAGCCGCAGCATCAACCCCCGTAGCATCCCGGCCACCCGCGGGTCCTGCGCGTCGGCGTCCACCGTCAGGTGACCGGTGCCGAGCAGCGGAACCAGGGCGGGGAAACGGGCATCGTCCAACGGCGCGGCGGTGCCGACCCGGACGAAGGGCGGCGGCGCTTCCCCGGCACGGGTGGTCGACTCGATACCGTCCAGCGCGTTGCCCGCCCAACCCGGCGCGAGTACGGCGGCAGCGGTACGCAACCGTTCGGCCAGGGCGTACTGGCGGCGCTGGTCCGCCGGGGCGGGACGGGTGTCGTCAAGACTGGTGGCCGCGGCCGCGACCGTCGCGGCGGCCCGACGGTGCAACGCGGCGGCACGCAGGGCCCGTACCTTCGGACCGCCCACCGCGTTCACCTCCTCCGCCCGAGGTCGGCACCCACCCGGCCGAGCAGAGACGACGGTATCCCAGCGACCGCCGGACCTCTGGGACGTGTGCCGGTGCTGCGCCGGTGTTGTCGTGAATCTCACCGGTCGGCAGGGGTCCGTCACGATCTGCTGAATCTGGGGCATTGGGTCCACAGCCTCCAGCCGATAGCCTCAGGGGGTGGAATCAGTGCCGCCCCCCGCCGGTTCCCAGGTCTCCCGCGTACCGGCGCAACGGACCCCGCCAGAGGAGCTGGCACCGCCCACCGTCGCGCCAGCACCACAGCGACCACGTCGGCGGGTCCGTACGGTGCTGGCGGTGGTCGCCGGAGTGCTCGCGGCGATGTGTCTGGGCGGCGGCGTCGTCGGCTACCTCGTCTACGACCGCGCCACCACCCCCGACCGCAGCTCTCCGGTAGTGGTGGTGGACAGCTATCTCCGGGCGTTCCTCGTGGACCAAAACGATGTTCGCGCGACCCTATTCGCCTGTGAAGGCAGCGCGGACCTCGATCAACTGCGGTTGCTTCGGAGCGACCTGCAGGCGCGCGAGGAGCGATTCGATACCACAATGCTAGTTAGTTGGGAAGAGCTTCAGGCGGCTGTCAATGGCAGTTCTGCCGAAGTGCGAGTAGACCTGGTTTTTGCAGCTCATGTCGATGGTGTTCGTCAGACGGACCGTCAGTCATGGAGCTTCGGGCTACAACTGACTGACGATTGGCGCATCTGCTCCGCGGGGCGGAAGGACTAGGCTCTACACCTGTCGCTATTCCAGCCATAACAGGTGAACGGGAACCTCCAACGTGGTTGGTGGCTGGCCGCGCCAGGCCCAGCGGTACCACTCCACCTCCGGTGCGACCCGTACGCAGATGTCGCCCTCGGCACCCGAGTAGGTCTCCGTGACCGCGCGCAGGTCGCGCTGCTCAACGCCACCGACCATGTGAACCACCCGACGACCGACCACCGAATCCGCCTCGAAGACCGGTGTCGGCGGACGGTGTGCCGGCGCATCCAGTGAGACGAGCCGCAGGCCCCCGCCATCCACTGTCGGCGTGTTGGCCGGTGAGCCGATCGTCTCGACCCAGACCCGTTCGACGGGCACCAGCGGAGCGAAGACCTCCACCTGGTCGGACTCGGCGCGGTACCACTCGTGTTCGGGTATGACCGGCACGTAGGTGCGGCTGTTCTGCACCACTTTCTCGTCGGCCCGCAGGTCACCTCGCCAGCCGAGGCCGGGCAGCCCGACCAGCACCCGTTGTCCGCGCAGGTCCACTCGGCCGGCAGCCGGAACGATCTCCACGGGTCGGGGCGGTTGCGGTGCCCAGTCCGGCTGATCGGCGAACGGGTCCGGTAGTGGCTCGGTCATGACGGGGAAAGGCTACTCCGCGCCCTTGAGCGGAGCACCCTTCGACCGCATGAACGGCACCGGGTCGATGGCGCTGCGGCTGCTGCGGTCCCCATCGGTGTGCACCTCGAAGTGCAGGTGCGGTCCGGAGGAGTTGCCGCTGCTGCCCACCTCGCCGATCACCTGACCGGCCTGCACGGTCTCCCCTACCGAGACCCGCGGACGACTCACCATGTGGCAGTAGCGGGTGACGATGCCCTGAGCGTGCAGGACGTCGACGAACCAACCGCAGCCACCCTTGTTCGGCCAACCGTCCACGTCGCAGCTGAGCCTGCCTCGCCGGTCCGGGTCGCACCGGGAGACCAGGACTCGACCGGTGGCCGCGACCCGGATGAGGGTGCCCTTCGGCGCGGCGATGTCCACCCCGTTGTGACCGGGCCGGCTCGCCGTGCGGAAACCGGAGCCGACGCCCCCCGGAATCGGGGCGGTCCAGCCGGAGGCGGCGATTTCACCCGACGCGGCCGCGTCACACACCTCCTGCCCGGCGATCAGGGCCGTCCGGGCCGCGCCACCCGCCAGTGCGTCGACGATCCGGGCGGCGAGTTCCTCGTGCTTGGCGTACGCGTCGGGAAAGGCGCTGATCTGCACGCGTTGGGCGGCCACCGTGAGCGGCAGTTTCTGCCAGTCGGGCAGGTCCACCAGCTTCTCGTAGAACTTCCGAGAGGCGTACGCGGGATTCATCCGCTGCGCGACGGTGCCCCACGACGCGCGTTGCTGGAACAGCCCTACCGAGTCGTGATCGGCGCCGACACCCTCGTGGGGGATGTCCTGAGACTCGGCGACCGTGCGGTTGGCCAGGTTGAGCAGCCGGGACTCCTGCATGGCGGTCGCCACCGCGATCACCCAGCCGCGCGCCGGCACCTTCATGTCCTGGCCGACCTTGATGATCACGGCGGCGTTGCGGAGTTGGCGTTCCCCGTACTGCGGGATCCGGGGCATCTTGCCGGTCACGTCGACCGTGAAGTCTCCGGTGCATTCCAGGCTCGCGGGCGTGATCTGTTCGGCCGCGTCGCCGCCCAACTCGGTCAGGAAGAAGGCACCGGCACCCCCGGTGCAGCACAGGAATGCCAACGTCGCGGTGAGTGCGGCGGCCAGCGCGCCGATCCGCACCGGTCGGCGGCGCGAAGGATTCGCATCGGTCATGACCGCTCCCAGTCCACGGCGTCCACCAGCCACCGCCCCTGCGGCGCTACCAGTTCGAGTCGGAGGCGTCCGCTGTCGAGCGCGATCAGCGCCTCCACGAAGGTCTCGCTCCGCGGCCGGATGGTCACTTCCTCCGTCATCTCACCCGCGGGAACGCCGGCCGGGTCGGCACCAGCGAGCTTGTCCATCAGCGCGGTGGTGGAGAGCGGACGGAGACCCTCGTGCCAGTCCTCGGCGGTCAGGCCCGATCCGCCGAGCCAGGCCACCACGAAACGTTTCGCGACCTGTTCCGGCTTCGCCTCGCCAGGGCTGGTCACCGGGGTCGGAGTGGTGGTGGTCGAGATCGCGCCGTCGTCGCCGGCGGTCGGATGCACCGTGGTGATCGGCTCGGACGGCCGGTTGCTCAAACCGGTCGTCGGGTCAGCGGGGCCGGCGACCAGCCGGGCCGCACCGACCACGCCGAGCACCAGTACGGCAATGCCGAGGGCGACCCCGAGCCGGGAGCGCAGCAGCCGAGTGACCAGGAATTCGATGGCCCGCCGCACTGCGGTCACCGAGCCTCGGAGCGGATCCGGGGCACTGGCTTCTCGGGTGTGCGCTCAGCCGAACCCGGACGGTAGATGGCGAAGGACGGGTTCTCCTCGGGTACGTCCGGCTCGGTCCATGCGGCGGGCTGCCGACGCCTGGGCCGGGGTGCGACCGGCTGCTTCTCGGGACGCGGCTGTTCCTCGCTCTTGCCTCGGTCGTCGCCGGCTCCGCGGCCTTCCGAACGTTCGGCGGCGGGAGGTGCACCGCTCGGAACCGGGTCCGGGCGCGCCTCCGGACGCACCTTCGGCTGTTCCACCATCACGGTGCGGCGCCGCCCCATGGCGGGCTCGGTGGTGCCGCCCGGCTCGGCGACATCGAGCCGGGCCGCCGTACGCATGTCGCGGAAGAACCGCCGATGCCAGGAGCCGGCCGAGCTGACCGCCTCGCTGCTGTCCTTGCCGCCGAGCTGGGTGATCCGCCGATACGGGCGCAACAGCAGCCAGCCCACCACACCGCACAGCCAGACCAGCACCACCTGGAGCCAGCCGGGCAGGGTGGGCGTGCTCATGATGAGGTCCACCGCGAAGAGGTAGATCGCCGCACCGGTTCCGAAGATCGCGATGTTGAAGAGGGCGGCCACCACCGCGTTGCCCAGCCGGCGCAGACCGGCGCTGGCCGGTCGGAGCAGGCCGATGGTGCCCAGGATCGGTGCGGCGATCACCGCCCACCGGAAGATCAGGAAGCCGAGCAGGACGAGCAGCGAGGCGGTCAGGTCGAACATCGCGAAGAGCAGCGCGGCCAGCACCGCGATGAAGCCCGCGCCGACCCGGTCCATGTCCCGAACACCTTGCAGGTACTCGTACGCCTCCGGGTCCTCTCGCTCGATCTGCGCCGCCACCGTCATCCACTGCTGCTTCTTGGCGTTGATGGTGGCTTCGCGAAGCTCGGGATTACTTCGAATCCTCTCCGCCTCACCCCACGACAGCGACTTCGCGTCGTAGAGCGCCGCGCCGTACTTGCGGGCGGTCTCGCTGTCGGCCGAGCCGAGCACGCCGCGCAGCCAGTTCCGGTAGAGCATGCCCTCCGTGGCGGTGTCGCTCGCCCTGACCGCAGGCGGGCGCTTGTCGGTGCAGGCATCCGGGTTCGGCATGGCGCAGCGATCGGGCGGCACGTCCTTGGACGCGGGCCCGACGGCGTCGTGTACGACGCCGAGGGTGGAGATGAGCGCACCGTCGGCCAGGTTCGCGGACTTGACCGGCCAGGCGGCCAGCGCCGTGACCGCCACCATCACCACGAGCGCCCATCCCGCCGTGGTCATCGCGCTGCTCATGTCCGACTGGCGTGAGCGCCAGAGCAGGTAGAGGCCGACCACGCAGAGCGTGATGATGCCGAAGACGCTGAACACCTTCTGGTAGATCGCCTTCGTGGCCTGGTCCACCAGCGGATCCGCCCAGCCCCACATCGTCCCCGGATCCCAGGCGCGTTCCCGCAACGCGTTCGAGGCACCGATGATCGCCGTGGCGATCATGAATTCCCCGTTGGCGATGGTGTTGGTGAACTTGTAGTCCGGGTGCAGCAGCGTGGTCGCGCAGCCAGTCTCGATCTTGTAGGTGGTGTAGCTGTATCCGGCGTATCCGTAGTCGCTGTAGTAGCCCTTGGGGCCGGCGAGCTTGGAGGCCTCGGGTCGGGACGCGAACCAGCCGGCGATGCCGGAGTCCGGGGCCGTCGGTGTCGGTGGGTTCAGGCAGGTCGCTTCGCTCTCCGCGACCTGCTGGAGCTTGGTGACGCAGGCGCGGAAGTCGGCTTGCCATTCCTCCGTGGTGCAGAGGTCGGTGGGGGCCTGGTACGCGACCGGGGCGGCGTACGCGGGTGTGGCGGTGAGCCCTGGCCAGCTGATCGTGGCACCGGCGAGTACGCCGATCGCCAGGAGGAGCGCCGTGATCCGTGCCCGGGCCCTCGCCATGTCATGCCTCCAGGTCAGGCAGCACGGTCGGCAGCACCCCGGCGGCGGCAGCGATGGCGGCGGGGGTGGTGTCGAGGTGCTCCAAGAGTCCATCCACGTAGGAGACGTCGACTCGGACCTTCTGCACCCGGCCGTCGACGTCGCGCATCACGAATTCGCGGAAGCCGAGCCGGTGGGAGGAGGTCGCGTCGGCGGTGGAGAGCGAGGCGAGGGTTGCCTCGTAACCGTCGTCGACCGGGACCCGCAGCAGGCGCAGCGCCTCCGAGGCGATCTCGGCGTCCTCGGCGATCCGGCCGACGAAGACGGTGGAGACCAGGTTCTGGACGTCGAGGCCGAGGATGTCGCGAGGGTTCTGGGAGGCGACCAGCGCGGCGAGGTTCCACTTGCGGGAGTCGCGGGCGAGCCGGACGAGGAAGGAGCGGCCGGACCGCCAACCCTCCATGAAGTGGGCCTCGTCCAGGCCCACCAGCTTCCGGGACGCCATCGAGCCGCCGTAGCAGCGGCGGACCGCCAGCCGGTGCGCGGTGTGCAGCATCGGCAGGGCCAGCGCCTCCTCGGCCGACCAGTACTCCCGCTCGATCTTGAGGTCGGGCAGTCGCAGGCCGGCCATGGTGATCACGGTGAGCGCCGCGTCCGCGCCGAGCAGGCCCTCCGGTGGTCGGCCGAAGAAGAGCATGGCCAGCGGCATCTCGGCGGTGTCCAGCAGCAGGTTGGCCAGTTCCCGGCCGGCGTCGTCGTCGAGCTGCGCGAGGCAGGTGACCACGTCGTCCAGGGTGGAGGTCTCCTCGGCCGGCACCTGGCGTACGGCGTGCCGGAACAGGGTCGCGGTGGACGCCTCGCGGGCCACCTGCGGCGGTACCAGCATCATGCAGATGTCCTGCACCAGCATCCGGCGTTCGGCCCGGGCGTTGGAGACCGCGATCTCGAACTCGCGGTCCCCGGCGGCGCCGGCACCGAATTCGCTGCGCAGCGGCGTCGGAATCAGCGAGTACGGCGCCAGGGTGCCGTGCTCGGAGCCGGTCAGGTTGAGCACCCGCGAGTACGGCCGCAGTTCCGGCATCGCGCAGAGGCGGGCCAGCGGGCCGGACGGGTCGAGCAGCGTCACCTGCACGCCGCGCCGGGCCGCCAGGTAGCCCAGCGCGCCGAGCAGTGTCGACTTGCCACCACCCGGCTCGGCCACGAAGACCGCGAGGCCGGAGCGTTCCCGTACCTCCATCGGGAAGTGCAGGTCGAGGAAGACCGGCCGGCGGCAGGTGCCGGCGGTCCGTCCGATCAGGTCGCCGCGACGGTCGCCGACCGTCGACGCAGCCTGCGGCAGCGCCGCCGCCAGCAGGTGCACCGGCATCCGCCGGACGTAGCCGGTGTTGGCGATGGGCTCGCCGGGGATGAACTCCCGGGCCAGCCAGTCCTGGTTCTTCGGGTGCTGCAGGGAGATGCGCAGTTCCCGGGAGTAGAGCTGGATCAACCGGCGGGCCCGCTCCAGGCACTCCTCGCGGGTACGCCCACCCACCGCGATCCGGTGCCAACCGTGCGCCCGAGCGGAGTCCACCGGCAGGCCGGTGGTCATCTCGTCGCCGATGACCAGTGCCCGCTTGGCCAGCCGCTCCAGCTCCGGCGGTGCGTCGATGCCGTGCTCGGCGTAGTCGAGCTGCTGTGACCGGATCATCCGCAGCCGGTGTTCGAGGTTACGGAAGGAGTCACCGGAGCCGAGGATGTCGACCCGGGTGGATAGCTCCATCGGCCACGGCAGCCGCTCGTGGAAGTGCAGCCAGGGCTCGTGCCGTTCGGGGATCTCCAGCGGTTCCATCCGACCCACCGCGAGCACGGCCACGTGCCGTTCCTCGCCGGTCATCCGGTTGACCAGCTTCACCGTCGAGCCGTACGGGGTGCGGTAGCGCTCCACCTGCTCGGTCAGCGCGAGCAGGTCACCGCGTTCCCAACGCCCGTCGGTGATCGGCGAGAGCGCACCCGGAGGGGCCATGCAGAGCGCCACCGAGCGGTAGAGCAGCCATTCCAGTTCCTGTGCGGTGACCCGCCGGCCCCGCATGCCGAACGCGCCGAGCACCTCGTCGAACTGCTCGACGGTACGGCCCAGCTTGCGCCGTTCGCCTTCGGCGACGCCACGCCCGAAGGTGCGCAGCAATCGTTCGGTGAGCGAGTCGCCGAGCGAGCGACGGGCGAAGGTGACGCCGAGGTAGGTCTGGCCCTCGGCGTGGTTGACCGAGAGCAGGTGCCGTTGGGCGGCCACCAGATGGTCGGCCCAGCTCGGCGTGCCGGGCACGTCGGGCAGCGGGGCGTGGGTGTGGGCGTCGATGGTGCGGGCCCACTCGTCGGCCGGGAAGGGGCGGGTGGTGCGGCGCAGGTGCAGTCGGAAGCCGGCCAGGCCGGCGTACTGCTCGGAGATCGCCGAGAGCAGCGCCTCGCGTTCCGCGTCCGGGCGGAAGGCCCAGCGCACTTCGGGCAGCCAGTACCAGGCGGTGACGGTGTTCGGGGTGAAGGTCAGGTGACCGGCGATTTCGGTGATCGCCAGTTCCACCGCCGGATCACGGTCGCCGAACTTGATCTTCGGGGCGCGGACCCGGACGGGCTTGGTCGGTCGGTCCCGGCGGTCGGCCGAGCGCTGCCGGGGTGGGCTGGCGACGCGGGTGGCCGGTGCGCCGGCTCGGCGGCTGGGCGTGGCGTCCACCGGTGGACCGTCGTGTGGACGGTCGTCGGCGGGGGGACGGGCGCTCGGCAGCCGGTCGCTGGTCGGGGTGGCGGTGGTGACGGGCGGCGGAGTCGGCGCGGGGGGCACGATCGCCGGGGCGGCCACCGGGCGAGGGGTGTCGGCGGGGCGTTCCGGCGCGGCGATCGGCGTCGGCGGGACGGGTGGCGCGGGTAGCGGGGCCGGCGCCGGTCGGCGGGTCACCGGAGGTGGTGCGGCGGGGGTCGCCTGCTGCGGCAGGGCCCGGGCCGACTGGCCGTTGCCCCGCAGCGCGGACCCGGGCCGGGCGTAGGTGCCACCGAAGAGGTCGAGGAACGGCGAGTCGATGTCGGCGCTGTCGCGGGTGGCGGGTACGACCGGCGAGGGCTCGGCCGGTGCCGACCGGCGCTGCGGCGGGCGGGGTGCCTGGAAGACTCCCACGCTGCCGTGCCCCGGGGTGGTGGCGAGCGCCGGATCGAGCGAGGCGTCCTCGGGATCTGCGGATTGTGGGTAGTCGAACGATCGCGCACGGTTACCGTGCGGAGCGGCCGAACGCCCGGCCGGGGACCCCGGCGTGGAGGAGCGGCTCATGCGATCGCCCTGCCCGTGCTCGCAGTGGTCACCCGATGGCGGCGAGGCGGCTGCGGATCCGCCTCGCAAGTCGGCGGCAAACCCTCCGACGGCCGGTACGGCGTGCAGCCGGTCATGCCAGTTCCTCCCGGATCCTGATCCCGCTTCCGACCAGACGCGGGTCGCGCTGCTCGGCGGCCGGCTCCCGGGTGCGTCGCCAGTCGGTCAGCGCGGTGCGGATCACCATGCGCGCCGGCCGGTCCGGATCGACGTACCGGAAGACGAACGAGGTGGTCACGATGGCGAGGGCGATCTCCCACGCGGGGAAGAGCTCGACCTGCAACGTGAACAGCCAGTGGATGAACATGTAGAGGGGAACGAGCAGCATGAAGAGCCCGTACTGGGCGTAGGGCAGGTGGACCGGAAGGGTGTAGCCGGGCGGCCCGAGATAGACCAGGCGGGCCCGGTAGATGTCGTCGTCGGTGCGCAGCCGCATCTCGTGCCCGCGCCTATTCGAAGATCAGGTTGATCAGGAAGTCGCCGATGAAGAAGAGAGTGGCGGCTCCGGCGATGAATGCCAGTCCGACGATCGCGATGGCGGAGCTGGTCAGCACCTTCGAAATCTCGCCTCGGCTGGCTCGGCCGATGAAGATGACGCCGAGCACGGCGAGCAGGATCGGCGCGATCTTGCTGGCGAAGAAGGTGACGACGCCCTCGGTGTTGATTCCCTTCGGCTCCTCGGCCGCGAGTGGAATCGACGATGCCAGGGCGGTGAGCAGGTGGGCGGCGTTGCTCGACGCCGATTCCATCAGCTCGATGGCGATCACTGGAACCTCCCCAAGTCGCGGCCGGCGGCGCCGCGGTGGTGCAGTAGGCAAGCCTTGCGGGATCGGTGCTTACTCTGCGCAGCGGCCGAGACCCTGCGTGCGTAGCTCGCCACGGTAGGTGGCGATTTTTGGGCGGATTACCCCGCTTTGGCCCTCCCTCCAAGCGTCGCCATCTCGATGCTGGGCAATTCCACAGCGTACGGGCCGCCCCCCTTTGCGACAAGCCGCGAAGAGTCTGCCCGATACGGCCCGGACGACCGATCGTACACATGTTTCAATTCGCATGTCAGCGCCCTGACCCGGGTCGATCACGGCGGTCTCGACGACCGGTACCGTCTAGTCGTGACCGATCTGGTGCGGGCCCCGGCCCCGGTGGTGATGGGCGTCCTGAACGTCACGCCCGATTCGTTCTCCGACGGCGGACGCTACGCCGACGTCGGGGCCGCTGTCGCACACGGCGTCCGGCTGCGTGACGAGGGTGCGGGGTTGGTGGATGTCGGTGGCGAGTCGACCCGGCCCGGCGCCGAGCGCGTCGACCCCGAGACCGAGGTGGCCCGCGTGGTGCCGGTCATCCGGGAGTTGGCCGGTGCCGGCGTGCCGGTCAGCATCGACACCACCCGTGCCCAGGTCGCCGCGGCGGCCCTCGCGGCCGGTGCGGTGGTGGTCAACGACGTCTCCGGTGGGCTCGCCGATCCCGACATGGCCCGGGTCGTCGCCGACGCCGGCTGCCCGTGGGTGCTGATGCACTGGCGAGGCCACTCCCGGCGGATGACCGAACTGGCCGCGTACGACGACGTGGTCGCCGACGTACGCGCCGAACTCGGCCAGCGGGTGGAGGCCGCGCTCGCCGCCGGGGTGGCCGCCGATCGCATCGTGATCGATCCGGGGCTCGGGTTCGCCAAGACGGCCGCCCACAACTGGCAGCTCAGCGCCCGGCTGCCCGAGCTGCTGGAACTCGGCTATCCGCTGCTGTTCGGCGCGAGCCGCAAGTCGTACCTCGGTCTGCTGCTGGCCGGACCCGACGGCGTGCCCAGGCCCACCGGCGGTCGCGGGTCGGCCACCGTCGCCACCAGCCTGCTGGCGGTCGCCGCCGGCGCCTGGGGGGTACGCGTGCACGATGTACGCGCCACTGTGGACGCCCTGGCCGTCTGGCAGGCGACCGGTCGTCCACGGTTGGCCCCGGCAGCCGGCACCGCGCTGGCGGGCGCGGGTTCCACCGGCGATCCGCAGGGGGTATGGCGATGACGGACCGGATCGAGCTGACCGGGCTGCGGGCCCACGGCCGGCACGGGGTGTACGACTTCGAACGCGTCGCCGGGCAGGAGTTCGTGGTCGACGCGGTCCTGGAACTGGATCTCGCGCCGGCCGCCCGCTCCGACGAGGTGAGCGACACCGTGCACTACGGCGAACTCGCCGAGCGGCTGGTCGCGGTGATCACCGGGGAACCGGTCAACCTGATCGAGACCCTCGCCGACCGGTTGATCACGATCTGCCTGGCCGACCCGCGGGTCAACGCCGCGACGATCACCGTGCGCAAACCCGAGGCGCCGATCCCGCACGCCTTCACCGACGTCGCCGTCACGATGCGTCGGGCCCGATGAGCCGGGCCGTCCTCTCCCTGGGCAGCAACCTCGGGGACCGCATGGCGCACCTGCGTACCGCCGTGACGGTGCTCGGTGAGCACGTGCTGATGGCGTCCGGGGTGTACGAGACCCCGCCGTGGGGCGACACCGACCAGCCGGCGTACCTGAACGCCGTGCTGCTGGTGGCCGACCCGGAGGCCGGCCCGTACGACTGGTTGACCCGGGCGCGGGCCGCCGAGCAGGCGGCCGAGCGGGTACGCGACCCGAACCGTCGGTTCGGTCCCCGCACGCTCGACGTCGACGTGATCGCGGTCTGGACCGACGACGGCGAGCCGGTGTTGAGTGCCGATCCGGAGCTGACCCTGCCGCACCCCCGGGCGCATCTGCGTGCCTTCGTGCTGCGGCCGTGGATCGACATTCAGCCGTACGGTGAGCTGCCCGGACACGGCTGGTTGACCGATCTGCTGACCTCCGGGCCGGCGGCGGCCGAGGTCGCGGAACTGCGTCCCCGACCGGATCTGGCGTTAGAGTCGACCACATGAGCGAGCGGCAGCGAGCGAGTGATCAACGCGGTGCCGTGGCGCGTCGTGACGGCACGCCGCGCAGGCGGCCGGCATGACCCAGACCCCACCGCCCGACGGGTCGCGGATGCGCCCCACGCGCATCTCCACCCTGGTGGTCGCTGCCCTGGCCGCTGCGGCCGTCGCCTGGCTGCTGATCAGCAGCATCTACTACGACCGGCTGCCGCCGCTGCCGTGGCTGCCGGTGGTCACCCTGGCCGGGCTGGCCGTGCTGGAGGCGTACGCCGCGATCAACACCCGGGGGCGGATCGAGCGGCGACCGGGCCGCGAGCCGGTCAACCCGCTGATGGTTGCCCGGTTCGTCGTCCTCGCCAAGGCCTCCGCCCTGGTGGGGGCGATCTTCGCCGGCTTCTACGCCGGGTTGGCCGGCTGGTTGCTGGTCCAGTCGACGCGGGCCGCGGAGCAGGATCGGCCGGCCGGCATCGCCGGGCTGGTGGCCTCGGCTGCTCTGGTGGCGGCGGCGCTCTGGCTGGAGCGGTCCTGCCGGGTTCCGGAACGGCCGGACGACGACCATGAGCCCGACGATTGGGAGTCGCAGCCGGGTCGCCGCTAGACCTACCTTCCGCACAGGGGTTACGTCCGGCTGCGCTCGCGGGTACGGTGCCTGCGACCGCAGGGCAAGCGGTCACCACCAATATGCCCTTTCGTCGAAGCAGTCCGGGCGGCCGCTGGAAGGCAGGCATGATGGCGTACGACGAACCAGGCCGCAGTGGGCAGGCAGAGTCGACTCCGGTCGGATCCACCGTCGGCACGGACACCGTCGCCGACGACCGTCAGAACGGTGAGTCGGGCGGTGACCGCTTCGGGGTCTACGTGCTCTGGGAGACGCTCCTGCTGCTCGGCTTCGCTGCGCTGGTCTACCTGCTCTGGCTGGAGAACCCGACCGCACTGCGCGGCAGCGGGCTGCGTGCCCTCATCGTCGACGTGGTCGCCCTCGGTCTGCTGGCGTTGGCCGCCGGGCTGACCCTGCGTACCGCGGCGGTGAACCTCGCGATCGGGCCGGTGGCGGTCGCGGCCGGGTTGAATTTCGCCGAGCAGAGCGACCGGGGCCTGCTCATCGCCGTGGGCACCCCCGCCGCGGTGGCCGCGGTCGGTGGCCTGGTGCTGGGGCTGGTGGTCGTGCTGCTGCACGTCCCCGGCTGGGCCGCGAGCCTGGGTGCGGCGGCCGCTGTCGTCGTCTACATCGAGCAGCGTGCCGCTCCGGTGCTGGTGCAGGGGGACTACGACCCGCGCGGTATCGCCGGGCAGCTCTTCGTGGGTTTCGCCGCGCTCACCGTGATCGGCGGGCTGTTCGGCGCGATCGGACCGATCCGCCGGCTGGTGGGCCGGTTCCGTCCGGTCGCGGACCCGGCGCGACGGCGGGGGGTGGCGGCCGCCGTCGTCACCACCGGCGGGTACGTCTGCTCCACCGTGCTGGCGATGCTCGCGGGCGCCCTGCTCGCGTCGAAGGACGACGCGGTCACGCCGGGGGACGGGCTGGACTGGACCGTGCTGGCCGTCGGTGCGGTGCTGCTGGCCGGCACCAGCGCGTTCGGTCTGCGGGGTGGCGTGTTCGGCACGCTGCTGACGGTCGGCGCGGTCGGCCTGTTCCTCGCCTACGCGCAGGCACGCGGCTGGACGGTGAGCCGGTGGGTCGTCGGCGGGGCGGCGCTGGCGGCCGGACTGGCGGTGACCCGGCTGGTCGAGCGGTACGGCCGTCCGGTCGTCGGACCGCCCCGCCCGGTGTCTCCGCCGGCGGCCGGGGAGTCCACGGGAGGTGCCGGTGGCTGGGCGATGTCTCAGCCGGAGCCGGTCGGCGACTGGCCGCCCGTCCTGCCGGCACAGTCGACGGGCGATCCGACCGATCCGTGGGGTCCACGCCGCTGGGAGACCAACTCGCCGATCTGGCAGGCCGACGACCGGTGAACGATGTTCTCGCGCGTCGTCGGCGAGCCGGATGTGATCTCGGCAGTTAGGCTCGGCACATGACCGACACATCATCGAGCTCCGGCGGCCGGTCGTTCGAGGAGTTGGACGCGCTCGGCACCGAGGAACTGCGTGAGCAGGCGTTCGCGGTGGCTCGGGAGCGCCGGGACGTGAAGTTCTTCTGGTCGGTGCTCCGGCACCTGCCGAACGCCGACGAGGCTGCCGCGCTCGACGGCGCCCCGAACTCGGTGGGGCCGACGGTTGACGAGGCGGTGGCGCTGTGGCGGGAGATGACCGGTCACGGCTACGAGGAGTCCGCCCCGTTGCTGCGCGCCGCCTTCATCGACTACCTGATGAAGCACTGACCGGGGCTGCTGACCGCGACATCCGCTCGTCCCGGCATACCGTCACAAAACGCGCCCTCGCGTTTGTTCATGTCGATCCGCTGGGAACTAGCGGGCCATGGCTCTCACCAACCGATACAAGTCCGCACCCGGGGCCGGCACCCTCGCCGCGCTCCTGCTGGTCCTGGTCTTCGGCAGCCCCTGGTACGCCGACTGGGCCAGAGACAACACCGATCCCGACAGCGCCGGCGGGTGGTTCCTCAGACTGCTCGCCTGGCCCGCCTGGCGGTTCGACTCATCCGACTCCATTCAGGAGATCATCGCGGCGGACCTGAAGGCGATCCTCCTGGTCGTCCTGACCTTCGTCTTCCTCTACCTGCTTCCGGGCTCCCAGCTGGCCCGCGCCCGGGGCACGCTCAGCCAGTTCTTCGCCGGCTGGGCCGCGTACGTCTTCGCAGCGGCCCTGGCGGCCCTGCTCACCGCATTGATCCGGACCAACCCGTCGCTGCTCGGCGCGTTGCAGGCCGCCGGCGACGGTGCGGAGTACGGGCTGTTCACCGGCTGGATCATCGGCATCGCCACGCTGGGCGGTTGGCGGGGACGTCGTTGACGCCGTGGCCGGCCCCGTGACCTGGTCAGGTGGCCGGCCCGGTGCCAGTCACATCAGCCGGTCGGCTCTGCGAGCGCCAGGACACGTTCCCGGCTGAGCAGACCGACCGGCTGGCCCTGCTCGGTCACCACGGCCTGTCCACCGGCCGAGGTGAGCAGCACGGCCAGCGCGTCGTACGCCGAGCCGCCCAGGGCCACCGCCGGCAGGTCCGCCACACCGTCGCTGGGCAGCGGCGCGAGCACCTCCCGGGTGACCGGGGTGACCACCAGCCGGCGGATGCCCCGATCGGCGCCGACGAACTCGCGGACGAACGGGGTGGCGGGCGCACCGAGCAGCGTCGCCGGGGTGTCGTACTGCTCCAGCCGACCCCCCTCGGAGAGCACCGCGATCCGGTCACCGAGCCGGACAGCCTCGTCCAGGTCGTGGGTCACCAGGACGATGGTCTTGCGCACCTCGGCCTGCAGGCGCAGGAACTCCTCCTGCAACCGGGTACGCACGATCGGGTCGACGGCGGAGAACGGCTCGTCCATCAGCAGGACCACCGGGTCGGCGGCGAGCGCCCGAGCCACGCCCACCCGCTGTCGCTGACCACCGGAGAGTTCGTGCGGGTAGCGCCGGTCGAACTGCGTCGGGTCCAGCCCGACCAGCTCCAGCAACTCGTCGACCCGCCGTCGGGCGCGGTCCTTGGACCAGCCGAGCAACCGGGGCACGGTGGCCACGTTCGCCGCCACCGTCTGGTGGGGGAAGAGCCCGACGTTCTGGATCACGTAACCGATCTGTCGGCGTAGCCGCACCGGATCGGTCCGGGTGACGTCGGCGTCGCCGAGCAGGATCCGCCCGCTGGTCGGCTCGATCAGCCGGTTGATCATCCGCAGCACTGTCGACTTGCCGCAACCCGACGGCCCGATCAGGACCACCAGTTCACCCGCGTCGACGTGCAGACTGAGGTCGCGGACCGCCTCGGTGCCGTCCGGATAACGCTTACCGATGCCGTCGAGAGTGATCGACGCCGCGCGCTGGCCGTCGTCGGCGACCGGGGTACCGTCCACGTATGTCCTTCCGCCTGAGCTACCGGGCCGACCCGGGTAACCCGTGGTTCTCCTGGCAGTACGTGCGGGACAACTCTGACACGGTGCTGGCCGCCCTGCGGGACCACACCACCCTCACCCTGCGCGCGGTGCTGATCGCCACGCTGATCGCCGTCCCGCTGGCCGTGGTGGCGTACTGGTTCCGACCGCTCACCGGGCCGATTGTCGCACTCACCGGGGTGCTCTACACCGTCCCGTCGTTGGCCCTGTTCGCGTTCGTCGCGCCCTATCTGGGCATCGGCGTCGCGACGGTGCTCAGCGTGGTGGTGCTGTACGCGCTGCTGGTGATCGTCCGCAACACCGTGGCCGGGCTCAACCAGGTGCCGGCGGAGGTGCGGGAGGCCGCCGAGGGCATGGGGTACGGCCGTTGGGGTCGCCTGCTGCGGGTCGAACTGCCGCTGGCCCTGCCCGGCATCCTCACCGGCCTGCGGCTGGCCACGGTCTCCACGGTCGCCCTGATCACCGTGGGCGTGGTGATCGGGCGGGGCGGGCTCGGGCAGATCATCTTCGCCGGGTTCAACAACAACTTCTACAAGGCCCAGATCATGACCGGGACGCTGCTCTGCGTACTGCTGGCTCTGGTGCTCGATCTGCTCCTGGTGGGCGTCGGCCGGCTGCTCACTCCGTGGCTGCGCGGGCGGGTCGGATGAGGGGCCACCGGGCCGGCGGGCGTGACCGGAGGTGCCGATGAATCCCGTACAGCAGGCGGTGGTCTGGCTCAACGACCCGCTGAACTGGACGAACTCGGGTGGCATCCTGGACCGGCTCGGCGAGCACGTCACCATCTCGGCCGCTGCGGTGCTGCTGGGCTGCCTGGTGGCCTGGCCGCTGGGGCTGTGGCTGGGCCATGCCGGCCGGGGCGGCGGGCTGGTCGTGCTCGTCTCCAACGTGACGCTGGCGGTGCCGACCCTTGCCCTGCTCACCATCCTTCCGTTGACCTTCCTCGGCTTCGGTCGACCGGCCGTGGTCGTCGCCCTGGCGGTGTTCGCGGTGCCGCCGCTGCTGGCCAACGCCTACACCGGCGTACGGCAGGTCGATCCGCAGACCCGGGAGGCGGCCCGGGGCATGGGGATGACCGGGCCGCAGGTGCTGCGCCAGGTGGAGTTGCCGCTGGCGATCCCGTACCTGGCGGCCGGGTTCCGGACCGCCGCGGTCCAGGTGGTCGCCACGGCCGCCCTGGCGACCTTCGTCAACGGTGGGGGCCTTGGCGAGATCATCCGGCTCGGATTCGGTCTGAGCATCGCGGTGGGCGGCGGCCAGATCCTCGCCGGTGGCCTGCTGGTCGCCGGGCTCGCGATCAGCGCGGAGCTGATCTTCGGACTCGTCGAGCGGCTGGTCACCCCACGTCCGCTGCGCCGCGCCCGGCGCCGTGCCGCACGTCGCGCCGCCGACGCGGTCACCGGCGGCTGACCTGATCTCCGCACTGCGGCCTGATCTCCGACTGGCCGACGCTGGCGGTCTGGGGCCCAATTGCGGCGGAATGGTGGTTACCGGGGTGCGTGGTAACCACCATTCCGCCGTAACGGTGTCGATCAGGGACGGGACGCCGGGCGTAGCCGAGGGATGGTGACGTTCCGGTGACGAACGTGGCGCAGAAGTTGTCGGTGGCGCTCGGCAGGATGTTGGGTGGATCAGCGGGCGGCCGGAAGGCGGGATCGGCGGGATGACCCGCCACCAGATCGCCGCCCGTCGGACACGCGGCCGGCCCGAACGGGCCGCGCCGGGACACGGAAGGCGGGTCCATGCGCGCAGGTAGAAGACTGTCCATCGCCGTTGTCGGCGCCGTCGCGGCGGCAGGCGTGCTGGCGGGCTGCGGCGAGGCAGGTTCGTCCGGCACCGAGGCGCCACAGCAGTCCGCCTCGGGCGAAGGCTGCGCCCCGGTCGCCGGGGAGCAGTTGATCGCGCTGACGGACGACAAAGCCCTGCAGAACGCTGACAACATCATCCCGGCGATCAACACCAAGGTCGCCGCCCCGCAGCTCGTCGCGGCGCTCGACAAGGTCTCGGCGGTGCTCGACACCCCGAAGCTGGTGCAGCTCAACAAGGCGGTCGACGTGGACCGCAAGAGCGCGCAGGCGGCGGCGCAGGAGTTCAGTGCCGCCAACGGGCTCGCCGACGGGGTGGAGAAGGGCCCGGGCGGGAAGATCACGGTCGGCGCGGGCAATTTCACCGAAAGCGAGATCATCGCCGAGCTTTACAAGATCCAGCTGACTGCGGCCGGTTACCAGGTGACCGTCCAGCAGATCGGCAACCGGGAGCTGTACGAGCCGGCTCTGGAGAAGGGTGAGATCCAGGTCGTCCCGGAGTACGCGGCGACGATGGCCGAGTTCCTCAAGGGCAAGACCGGCGGGGGCAGTGACCCCGTCTCCTCGCCCGACGTGGAGAAGACCGTCACCGCCCTGCGCGGTCTCGGCGAGCAGGTGGGGCTCAGCTTCGGCCAGCCGGCACCGGCACAGAACCAGAACGCCTTCGCGGTGACCAAGGAGTTCGCCGAGAAGTACGGCGTACGGACGCTGTCCGAGCTGGCCGCAAAGTGCTCGGGTACCGCCACGGTGCTGGGTGGCCCGCCGGAGTGCCAGGAGCGGCCGTTCTGCAAGCCGGGCCTGGAGCAGACCTACGGGCTCTCGGTCGGCTCGTTCTCCTCGCTGGACCAGGGTGGTCCGCTGACCAAGACCGGGTTGCGTAACGGCACCATCAGCGTCGGCCTGGTCTTCTCCACCGACGCGGCGTACGCCACGAGCTGAACCGACACCGCCCCCGGCCGGACTGGTCGGGGGCGGCCCGTCGTTGCTGCTCACGGGTCGATCAGCGACCGGCGTCGAACTTCGGCAGCGATCCCTGCCACTGGCCCCGTTCCCAGCCAACGCAACTCTCGGTAGGCTCCGGACCCATGCCCGCAACGGTGCCCACCGATCCGCGCAGCAAGCAGTTGCTCACCGCCCTCTTCTGGGGTGGAGTGGCGTTGGCCCCGGTCGCGGCGCTGATTCTGCTGGTCGCCGACGGGAACGGTCCACTGCGGTTCGCCGCGCTGTTGGCCATCCTGGCGGTGGTGCTGATCGGGCTCTCCATCACGCTGCGCAGCGACAACGGTCACGAGCAATACACCGAGGAACTGCGCGAGGAGCTCGACGAACTGCGGCGGGAACTGCGTAGCGAGATCGTGGCGGCCGCGCAGCGGGGCAATCAGGCGCTGGATGAGCTCCAACGGGTCCAGCAGACGCTGGCCGGGTTGCGTCGCACTGCGGACGCCGCCGGTTCCGCAGCCGTCGATGCTGCGCCCGCCGGTGCTGCGCCCGCCGGTGCTGCGCCCGCCGGTGCGGAACCGGCCGGTGCGGAACCGGCCGGCGGAGGCCGCGCCCGGGTCGCGGCACCGGAACCCCCACCGCCCGCCCCCTTCACGGACCGGCCCACATCGACCCCCTTCGGGGAGCGGCCCACGTCGATCCCTTTCGGAGACCGGCCTGAACCGGCACCTTTCGGGGACCGGCCTGCGCCACCTTCCTTCGGGGAACGGCCCGCGCCAGCACCCTTCGGGGACCGGCCTGCGCCGGCTGGTGTGGGGGAGCGGCAGACCCGCCCCGGCGGGGTCTACGGCTCGGCCCAGCCGGCAGGTCAGGGCGTCGTCCGCCACACCGAAACGGTGCACGTCACCACCCGGCACACCATTGTGGACGGCGGCGGGATGGGTGAGGTGCCCCGCTATGGCGGCTACGCCGCCCCATGGTCGGCGGGGGAGCGGCCACGCGGCGGGCCCGGCGTGGACCCTGCCGAACGACACTGGCCCGACGGCGACGAGCGCTCTCGTCGCGACGACGACCGAGCCTGGTCGGGACCGGCGCGGGACGAGCATGCCGCCTGGTCGGAGCCCCGGGACGAGCGTCCCTGGTCCGGTCCTCGTGACGACCGATTCGCACCACCTGACGACCGCTCCACCTACCGCGACGACCGGTCCACGTACCGCGACGACCGCTCCGCACACCAGGACGGCTCCGCTTACCAGGACCGCCCCGCCTATCAGGACCGCTCTGCGTATCAGGACGGCCCTGCACGCCACGACGACTCTGCGTATCAGGACGGCTCCGCACGGCAGGACCGCTCTGCACACCAGGGCGGATCCGCCTTCCAGGACGGCTCCGGGTACCGGGACGAGCGGGACTGGGCAGCCCCGCGCGACGAGCGGGGCTGGGGTGAGGGTGGGCAGCAGTGGGCGGCTGCCGCCGAGGTGGCACCTGGACCGTCGCGTCCGGACGACACCGGCGAGTACTGGGCGCAGTTACGTGCCGGGGACCGCTGGGCCGCCGTACGCGACGACGATCGGGGGCGCGAACTGCGGGTCGGTGAACGCCACGCCGAGGTGAACGCGGACCACACCGGCACCGAGTACCGGATGGCGGACCGCTGGGCCAGCGTGCGCCACGGCGAACCACGTCGTGCCGCCGACGGCGACGAGGGATGGCGGGACGGCCGGGGCGAACCGGAGCGGCGGCCCGGCCTGCCCGCCGGCGGCGTACCGGTCCCGGACGAGTGGCGTCCTCCACGACAACGCGGACACCAGCCCGAGCCGCCTCGGGCGCACCAGCCGGAGCCGGTACGCGGATACCAGCCCGAACCAGCACGCGGATACCAGCCCGAACCAGCACGCGGATACCAGCCCGAACCAGCACGCGGATACCAGCCGGAACCGGAGCGTGGCTACCAGGCGGAGCCGGAGCCGTACGGCCGGCGGCACGGGGCCGAGGACACCGGCTACGGGCAGCCGGTCCAGGACCCGAACAATCGCTGGCGCTGATCGGATCTCCGCGCCACCGGCCGGATCACTTGTCGATGTCGCCGACCACGAAGAACATCGAGCCGAGGATGGCGATCAGGTCCGGCACCAGGCAGCCGGGCAGCAGAGTGGCCAGCGCCTGCACGTTCGCGTACGACGCGGTGCGCAGCTTCAGTCGCCACGGCGTCTTCTCGCCCCGGGACACGAGGTAGTAACCGTTGATGCCGAGCGGGTTCTCGGTCCAGGCGTAGGTGTGGCCCTCGGGGGCCTTCAGCACCTTCGGCAGCCGGGTGTTGATCGGCCCGGTCAGCCGGTCGACCCGGTCCAGACACTGCTCGGCGAGTTCCAGTGAGGCGTACACCTGGTCGAGCAGCACCTCGAAGCGGGCGTGGCAGTCACCGGTGGTGCGGGTGACCACCGGCACGTCGAGCTGGTCGTAGGCCAGGTACGGCTCGTCGCGGCGCAGGTCCAGGTCCAGCCCGGAGGCGCGGGCGACCGGGCCGGAGGCACCGAAGGCGGCGGCGTCGGCCGCGGAGAGCACCCCGATGCCGACCGTACGGGCCAGGAAGATCTCGTTGCGCCGGATCAGGTTGTCCAGGTCGGGCATCCGGCGGCGGACCTCACCGATGGCGGCCCGGGCCCGACCGGTCCACCCGGACGGGACCTCCTCCTTCAGCCCACCGACCCGGTTGAACATGTAGTGGATGCGCCCGCCGGAGACCTCCTCCATCACCGCCTGGAGCGTCTCCCGTTCCCGGAAGGCGTAGAACATCGGCGTGATCGCGCCGATCTCCAGCGGGTACGAGCCGAGGAACATCAGGTGGTTGAGCACCCGGTTCAGCTCGGCCAGCGCCATCCGCAGCCAGGTGGCCCGCTCCGGCACCTCCATGCCCATCAGCCGTTCCACGGCCAGCACCACGCCCAGCTCGTTGGCGAACGCCGAGAGCCAGTCGTGCCGGTTGGCCAGCACGATGATCTGCCGGTAGTCGCGTACCTCGAACAGCTTCTCCGCGCCCCGGTGCATGTACCCGACGATCGGCTCGGCGGCGACCACCCGCTCGCCGTCCAGGGTCAGCTTCAGCCGCAGCACACCGTGCGTGGATGGGTGCTGCGGTCCGATGTTGAGCACCATGTCCGTGCCGAGTTGCTCGCCGCCGGTGCCCGCCACCAGCCCGGCGCCGGTACCGACGGTCAGCTCACGCAGGTCGCCCGTGGTCATGCCCGCCATCGTGCCATGACCGGCCGGTCACGACGGCGCAGCGGTGTCGATCGGTCCGGCACACCCCACCGGTAGCCGGTCCGCGGACAGGCCGACGGGCTGCCACAACCACAAGTGTCCGCCGAGCCCGGCCGCATCGGTCAGTTCGGCCGCCGCCGATGCCGCGGCCAACGCCCGCACATACCCGGCCGGGTCACTGACAGCCAGGCTCAGCGGCGGTCGCCCTCCGTCGGCCCCGAGCGCCCGCAGCCCGTCCCGCTGCGACCCCAGGAGGTACGCACACCGGGCGACCCGCTCACCGGCGGCGGCGACCGAGTCCATGGCCACGTGCGCGGTGACGTCACACGACCCGTCCGGCACCGGCGGCACCTGCCTCCCCGCCCGGTACCCGGTCAACGTCCCGTCGACCGGCCGCTCCGCGCGCAGGTGCCCGTAGTCCACCGCCAACGCCAGCCCTCGTTCGACGTGGCCGACCGCGTCCGCCCAGGCTTCGTCCCTGGTCCTGCCGATCTCCACTCGTGCGTGGTCCGTGGGGGTTTCCGGGCAGCCCGACCGGCTCCGGGCGGTCAGGCTTGATCCCTGCGCCGGTCGGGCTGCCCGGAAACCCGACCCGGTCGAGCTGCCAGGGTCTGGTGCGGTCGCCGGTGGGAAGGCAACGTCCGTCGCAGCGTTCGCCGACTGCTGACCGGTCGACCCTGGCCGGGTGGTCGCCGCGAGCCGGGTGGTCGCTGAGATGGGCCACCAGGTCGAGAGCCAGTCGAGGTCTGCTCGGCCGACTGGTTCTCCGATCGTCTCCTCGCCCGAGGTGGGGTCGACGAGAAGGTAGTGCCAGCCGTGCTGGGTGTGCACGGCGAGATCCAGGGGGACGTTGTCGAGCCACTCGGTGGCCAGCAGCAAGCCGGTGACGCCGGCGGGAATCCGGTCGGTCCAGGCGATCTGTTCGGGCAGGTCGTCGGGGCGCGGGGCCACTTCGACGGCGGTGAACCGTACCCGCTCGGCCAACGGCACCGGCGCGCCCGCGGCGAGATCCGAGGCGCAGCTTTCGTCGCCGTACCCCGTCGTGATTGTCAATGGGTTGACGGGTGAGGGTCGGACGGTGGCCGTGGTGGTCGGGGTTTCCGGGGAGCCCGCCCGCGCAGGGATCAAGCCTGACCGCCCGGAGCGGGTGGGCTCCCCGGAAACCCCCACCCCGACGGACAGCGACCGAAGCAACTCACCCCGCCCGGCCCCAACATCCACCACGTCGAAGACGGAAGGAAACCCGAGCACCTCGTCAAGGTGGTGGATCAACCGGAGCAGCGCACCCGAAAAGACCGGGGAGGCGTGCACGCTGGTGCGGAAGTGCGCCGCCGGCCCCGCACCGGAGACGAAGAACCCGTCGGCACCGTAGAGCGCCCGCTCCATGGCCTGATGCCAGCGCATTGCCATCAGCTCACCCCCCGCTTTCAGCGCTTCCACCGCACCGACGCAACGGCGGTGAACGATTTCACACATCCTTGTTTCGGATCCCCGTCGGCGACGCATACTTGCCTCGACCGGTACCCATCTCGAGGACTGGATCGTGACATGAGCGCACCGCTGCGCACGCGCCCGGCCGCCCGTCGACGGCCCGCGACCGTGCCATTCGCCGCCATTCCCGCCGTGCTCACCGTCGGCATCGTCGGCGCTGGACGCGTCGGCACCACGCTGGGGGCCGCGCTCGCCGCCGTGGGCCACCGGGTGGTCGCCACCACCGGCAGTTCCGGGGCCTCGCAGGCGCGGGTGGCGCTGCTGCTGCCCACCGTCTCGCGCCGCCCGGCCGCCGAGGTCGCCCGGGCGGCCACCGATCTGCTGCTGATCGCGGTACCCGATGACGCCCTGGCCGGGGTGGTCGCCGGGCTTGCCGCCGAGGGGGCGTTGCGCCCCGGCCAGGTGGTCGCGCACACGTCGGGGGCGCACGGCCTCGCGGTGCTGGCCCCGGCCGTCGCGGCCGGCGCCCGCCCGCTGGCGCTGCACCCGGCGATGACGTTCACCGGTACGCCCGACGACCTCAGCCGGCTGTCCGGCATCTCGTACGGGGTGACCGCGCCGGCCGAACTGCGCCCGTTGGCCGCCCGGCTGGTGGCGGATCTCGGCGGGGTGCCCGAGTGGATCGGGGAGGCCGACCGGCCGCTCTACCACGCGGCGCTGGCGCACGGCGCGAACCACCTGGTGACGCTGGTCAACGAGGCGGCCGACCGGCTGCGCGACGCCGGTGTGGCGCAGCCCGAGAAGGTGCTCGCCCCGCTGCTGCGGGCCGCGCTGGAGAACGCGCTGCGCCTCGGCGACGACGCGTTGACCGGCCCGGTGGCCCGGGGTGACGCGGGTACGGTCGCCCGGCACCTGACGCAGTTGACGGCCACCGCACCCGAATCGGTCCCCGCCTACCTGGCGTTGGCCCGGCGTACCGCCGACCGGGCGATGGCCGCCGGTCGACTGCGGCCGGTGGATGCCGAGCCGCTGCTCGGGGTACTCGACCGGGACCAGAGCGGGGTGGCGGCGTGAGCGGATTGGTGGACCAGATGGATCGCGTGACGAGGCTCGTGCACACCCGTGCCGAGTTGGCCGAGGCCCGGTCCGCCCTCACCGGAACGGTGGGGGTGGTGATGACCATGGGTGCCCTGCACGAGGGGCACGAGTCGTTGTTGCGGGCGGCCCGGGAGCGCGCCGATCACGTGATCGTGACGATCTTCGTGAACCCGCTCCAGTTCGGCCCGACCGAGGACTTCGACCGCTACCCCCGGACCCTCGACGCTGATCTCGAGGTGTGCCGACGAGCCGGTGCCGACCTGGTCTTCGCCCCGGCGGTGGCGGACATGTATCCCGGCGGCGCACCGCAGGTACGGCTCAACCCGGGTCCGCTCGGCGAGGACCTGGAAGGGCTGAGCCGCCCCGGCTTCTTCCACGGTGTGCTCACCGTGGTGCTGAAGCTGCTCCAGCTCACCCGCCCCGACCTGACGTTCTTCGGCGAGAAGGACTACCAGCAGCTGACCCTGGTCCGGCGGATGTGTCGGGACCTGGACGTGCCGGTCGAGGTGGTCGGCGTACCCACCGTCCGGGAGTCGGACGGGTTGGCGCTGTCCAGCCGTAACCGCTACCTCTCCGGCGAGGAGCGGCAGGTGGCGCTCAGCCTGTCGCGGGCGCTGCGGGCCGGTGCCGAGGCCGCCGAGGCGGGCCGTGACGCCGGGGCGGTGCTGAGCGCCGCGCACGCCGCCTTCGGCGCCGGCGAACCCGGTGCCCGCCTCGACTACCTGGTCCTCACCGACCCCGACCTGGAACCGGGGCCGGTGCAGGGGCCGGCCCGGCTGCTCGTCGCCGCCTGGGTGGGCCAGACCCGGCTGATCGACAATGCGCCCGTCCTGCTGCACCCGGCGTCCTGACCAGACACATCAGCGCGAAAGGCGTCCCGATGTACCGCACCATGCTCAAATCCAAGATCCACCGGGCCACGGTGACCCAGGCGGATCTGCACTACGTCGGGTCGGTGACCGTCGACGAGGACCTGCTCGACGCCGCCGACCTGCTGCCCGGCGAACAGGTGGCGATCGTCGACATCACCAACGGCGCCCGGCTGGAGACGTACGTGATCCCGGGCCGGCGGGGCAGCGGCGTGATCGGCATCAACGGGGCGGCGGCGCACCTGGTGCACCCGGGTGACCTGGTCATCCTGATCTCGTACGGGCAGATGGACGACGCCGAGGCCCGCACGTACCGCCCCCGGGTGGTGCACGTCGACGCCGACAACAAGGTCGTCGACCTGGGTGCCGACCCGTCGACCGCCGCACCCGGCACCGCCGGCAGCCCTGTGCCCAACCCGCTGGCGGTGTAAGGAAGGGCCCCTTCTTAACGCCTCGCGAGGTAAAAGGGCCCCCTGTTAACACCTGCCCCACCCTGCGCCCGGAATCCGGTCTGTCACCGGAAGGTCATTTCTGGTTACGCTGTGACCGCCGTCGGGGGACGGCCGCTGGCTGGGGGAGGCGGCGTCATGCAGCGTGCGACGAGAACCCTGACCGCGGCCCTGGCCGTCGCGGCGGTGCTGGCGGGCTGCGGTGCGCCGCACGGGCTCGACGGCGACCTGACCGACGACTGGCCGGCCATGGCTGCGCCCGGCGCGTTCACCCCGGCCGCTGAGGTCTGCCACGAGACGGATTTCGCCGACGCGGTGCCGGTGGCGGCGTACGCGCCGGTCGACTGCGCCACGCCGCACCGGGTGGAGACCGTGCACGTCGGGGTCTTCCCCGGCGAACGCAGCGAACCGCCGCCGATCGCCTCACCCGAACTGCGTACCGCCTTCGCCGACTGCGATCAGCGGACCAACGGATACGTCGGCGACAACTGGCGGGCCGGCCGGCTGCGACTGGCGGTGGCGGTGCCCACCGGGCCGGGCTGGGCCGCCGGGTCGCGCTGGTACCGCTGCGACCTGATGGAGGTGACCACCGCCGAGGCGGGCGCCGAGGTGGTGACCCGTAGCGGCTCGCTGCGCAACGCCCTGCGGCCACCGTCAGCGCTCTGGTTGGGCTGCCAGCAGGCCCGCACCAATCGCTCCGGGGTGGTGCAGGCCCTGGTGCAGGTGGACTGCGCCGAGCGCCACAACGCCGAGTTCGCCGGAGTGTGGCAGGCGCCCGATCGCCCGTACCCGGAGAACAGCGCAGGGTGGGCGCCGTTCTACGCCGGCTGCCGTACGATCCTCGCCCGCTACGCCGGTCTGCCGGACGGCACCGACCTGCTCTACCGCACCGACCTGGTGGTCCGCCCGCCCAGCGCCGGGCGGTGGCGGGCCGGTGACCGGGGGGTGCGGTGCTACCTCTGGCTCAGCGACCGGCAGGTGACCGGCTCGCTCAAGGGGGCCGGTCCGGCCGGCCTGCCGGTCCGGACGAAGTAGCGGGAACCACTCGTCCCGCCCCCGTCGCCCGAGCCGAGTGACGTTCGGGTTGACTGGGGGGATGGAGCTACCGACCGTCGGCCTACCGGCGCTGCCCCGCCTGCTGTCCGCGCCGGCGCCGGGTTGGGTGGAGACGACCGACGTGATCGTGGTCGGTTCCGGGGTGGCCGGGCTGACCGCCGCGCTGCACCTGCGCGAGGCCGGCCTGCACGTCACAGTGGTCACCAAGGTGAACATCGACGAGGGCTCGACCCGCTGGGCCCAGGGCGGCATCGCAGCGGTGCTCGACCCGGCGGACACCCCGGCGATGCACGCCTCCGACACCGAGATTGCCGGCGTCGGGCTCTGCGACCCGGCGGCGGTCGGTGTACTGGTGGAGGAGGGGCCGACCCGGCTGCGGGAACTCATGCGCATCGGTGCCGCCTTCGACCGCAACCCCGACGGTTCCCTGATGCTGACCCGGGAGGGCGGGCACCGGGCGGACCGGATCGTGCACGCCGGCGGCGATGCGACAGGCGCCGAGGTCCAGCGGGCCCTGCACGAGGCGGTCCGTCGCGACCCGTGGATCCGGTTGGTCGAGCACGCGCTGGTGTTGGATCTGCTCCGCGCCCCCGGTGACGGGCCCGACGGGCTCGGCAGGGCGTGCGGCATCACCCTGCACGTGCTCGGTGAGGGCAGCGAGGACGGCGTGGGCGCCATCCTGAGCCGGGCCGTGGTGCTGGCCACCGGCGGGATGGGTCAGGTCTTCGCGGCGACCACCAACCCCGCGGTCTCCACCGGCGACGGGGTAGCCCTGGCCATGCGGGCCGGTGCCGCGGTCACCGACGTGGAGTTCGTGCAGTTCCACCCGACCGCGCTGATCGTGCCCGAGCAGGCCCGTACGCCCGGCGACGGCCACGCCCAGCAGCCGCTGGTCTCCGAGGCGCTGCGGGGCGAGGGCGCGCACCTGGTGGACGCCGACGGCAAGCGGTTCATGCTCGGCCAGCACGAACTGGCGGAACTGGCCCCCCGGGACGTGGTGGCCAAGGGCATCCACCGGGTGCTGCTGGCCACCGGTGCCGACCACGTCTACCTCGACGCCCGCCATCTCGGCGGCGACTTCCTGGCCCGCCGGTTCCCCACCATCGTCGCCTCCTGCCTGGCCATCGGCGTGGACCCGGGCGTGGACCTGATCCCGGTGGCGCCCGCCGCCCACTACGCCTCGGGCGGCGTCCGTACCGATCTGCACGGCCGCACCTCCATCCCCGGCCTGTACGCCTGCGGCGAGGTCGCCTGCACCGGGGTGCACGGCGCGAACCGGCTGGCCAGCAACTCCCTGTTGGAAGGGCTGGTCTTCTCCCGGCGGATCGCCGACCACATCGCCGCCGGACTGCCCGAGCAGGCCCGTCCGGCGGAGACCGGCGCCTGGCGGGGTGGCGACGGCTGGGTGCTGCCGGCTGCGGCCACACCCGTCCTGCAGCGGGCGATGACCCGGGGCGCGGGCGTGCTCCGCTCGTCGGCGACGCTCGCCGGGACCGCCGCCGAACTGGCCGAGCTGGGCGCGGGTCGCGGTACGCCCCGTACCGCCGACTGGGAGGCGACGAACCTGCTGACGGTGGCGACGATGCTCGTCGCCGCGGCGTACGCCCGGCAGGAGACCCGGGGCTGTCACTGGCGGGAGGACCACCCGTCGGCCGACGAGCGGTGGCACGGCCACCTGGTCGGCGCGATCGGGGCGGAGAACCGGCTGGCCATGCGGTGGGAGGAGACACGATGAGCGACAACGGTGCCGCGGGCGTGGGCATGAGCGCGGCGACGGAGACACTGCTGCGCGCGGCCGGGCTGGCGCCCGAGCAGGTGCGGCGGATCATCGAGACCGCGCTGGTCGAGGATCTCGGACCGGACCTGCTCGACGTGACGAGCGTGGCGACCATCCCGGCGACGCAGACCGACACCGTCGACGTGGTGGCTCGGGCCGACGGGGTGGTGGCCGGGCTGGCCGTGGCCGCTGCCGTCTTCGAGGTGGCCGACGAGCTGACCGGCGGTGGTCGTACCGTCGAGGTGTCGGTGGTGGCCCGCGACGGCGATCGGGTGGCCCGCGGCGACGTGCTGGCGACGGTGACCGGCCCCACCCGGGTGCTGCTCACCGGCGAACGCACCGCGCTCAACCTGCTCAGCCGGATGTCCGGGGTGGCCACCCACACCCGGGCCTGGGCGGACGCGCTGGCCGGCAGCAAGGCGATGGTCCTGGACACCCGCAAGACCACGCCGGGCCTGCGGATGCTGGAGAAGTACGCGGTCCGCGCGGGCGGCGGCACGAACAAGCGAATGGGCCTGTACGACGTCGCCATGATCAAGGACAACCACAAGTACGCCGCCGGCGGGATCACCGCGGCCTACCGGCGGGTCCGCGAGGCGTTCCCGGACGTACCGGTGCAGGTGGAGGTGGACACCCTCGCCGAGGCGGTGGAGGCGGTCGAGGCCGGCGCGAAGTTCCTGCTGCTGGACAACATGTCCCCGCAGCTGCTCACCGAGGTGGTGGCGGCCGTCGGTGACCGCGCCGAGCTGGAGGCGACCGGCGGGCTGACCCTCGCCGACGCCGCCGAGGTCGGGGCGACCGGCGTGGACTTCCTCTCCGTCGGCGCGCTCACCCACTCCTCGCCGATCCTGGACATCGCGCTGGACCTGCGTACGGAGTGAGCCCCGCAGGACCGGCCGTCTAGGCTGCGTGGCGTGCTGCTCTGCATCGACATCGGGAACACCAACACCGTGCTGGCGACCTTCGACGGTGATCAGCTGGTGCACTCCTGGCGGATCAAGACCGACGCCCGCTCGACCGCCGACGAGCTGGGGCTGATGTTCCGAGGGTTGCTCGCCGGGGACGCCGTCGAGATCACCGGGGTGGCGGCCTGCTCGACCGTGCCGGCCGCGCTGCGGTCGCTGCGGACCATGCTGACCCGCTACTACGGGGAACTGCCGAGCGTGATCGTGGAGCCGGGGGTACGCACCGGCGTGCAACTGGCCATCGACAACCCGAAGGAGGTCGGCTCCGACCGGGTGGTGAACACGCTGGCCGCGTACAGCCTCTACGGCGGCCCGTCGATCGTGGTCGACTTCGGCACCACCACCAACTTCGACGTGATCAGCGGTCGTGGTGAGTTCCTCGGCGGGGCGTTCGCGCCGGGCATCGAGATCTCCTTCGACGCGCTGGCGGCCCGCGCCGCCCAGCTCCGCAAGGTCGAGGCGACCAAGCCGCGGTCGGTGATCGGCAAGAACACCGTGGAGTGTTTGCAGGCCGGGCTCTACTTCGGCTTCGCCGGGCAGGTGGACCGGATCGTCGAGCGGATGGCCGAGGAGATGGGCGAGCTGAAGGCGGTGATCGCCACGGGTGGGCTGGCGCCGTTGGTGCTCAACGAGTGCCGGACGATCACCCATCACGAGCCGATGATCACGTTGATGGGGTTGCGCATGGTTTATGAGCGGAACGTCTGATTCTGTTGCGGGTGGGGTTTCCGGGCAGCCCGACCGGCTCCGGGCGGTCAGGCTTGATCCCTGCGCCGGTCGGGCTGCCCGGAAACCCCTCGGTGCGCGGGGTTCAGCCGTTCCTTGGGGCTTTTGAAAGTGGGGTCGTGGTTGCGGGGGTTGGTTTCCGGGGTGGTGGTGGGGTTGGTCATGGGGGCGGGTTATCCGGTAACGGGGGTTCGGGGGCTTGAGTACGCTCTGGGCTTGACCCCGTCCGAATTCTCCCTCCGAGGAAGCGTGCCGTGACCCAGCAGAGCCCCGTGCCAGTCGACCCCGCCGACGACCTTCCCGAGCAGATGAAGGTCCGCCGGGAGAAGCGGGAGCGGATGCTCGCCGACGGCGTCGAGCCGTACCCGGTCAGCTTCCCGCGCACCAGCAGCCTCGCCGAGGTGCGGGAGCGCTACGCGGAACTGCCCACCGACACGGCGACCGGCGACCGGGTCTCGATCACCGGCCGGGTGATCTTCGTACGGAACACCGGCAAGCTCTGCTTCGCCACCCTGCGGGACGGCGACGGCACGGAACTGCAGGCCATGCTGTCGCTGGACCGGGTCGGCGCGGAGCGGCTGGACGACTGGAAGCGCCTGATCGACCTCGGGGACCTGGTCGGCATCACCGGCGAGGTGATCACCAGCCGGCGGGGCGAGCTGTCGGTGCTCGCCGAGGAGTGGGCGGTCACCGCCAAGGCCCTGCGCCCGCTGCCGGTGGCGCACAAGCCACTCAGTGAGGAAGCCCGGGTACGGCAGCGTTACGTCGACCTGATCGTCCGCCCTCAGGCGCGCCAGATGGTGCGTACCCGGGCGGCTGCGGTGCGCAGTCTGCGCGATTCGCTGCATGACAAGGGATTCATCGAGGTCGAGACCCCGATGCTTCAGTTGCTGCACGGTGGTGCGGCGGCCCGGCCTTTCGTGACCCACAGCAATGCACTCGACACCGACCTGTATCTACGAATCGCGCCGGAACTTTTTCTCAAGCGCGCTGTGGTAGGTGGCGTCGAGCGGGTGTTCGAGATCAACCGCAACTTCCGTAATGAGGGCATCGACTCTTCGCACTCACCGGAGTTCGCGATGCTCGAGGCGTACCAGGCGTACGGCGACTACAACACGATGGCCGAGTTGACCCGGAATCTCATACAGCAGGCGGCGATCGCGGCAACCGGGTCGACCGTGGTGACGCACGCCGACGGTCAGGAGTTCGACCTGGGCGGCGAGTGGCGTTCGGTGAGCCTCTTCGGTGTGCTTTCCGAGGCGCTCGGCGAGGAGGTCACGGTCCGCACCGAACGAGCCCGTCTCGTCGAGTACGCGGACAAGGTCGGGGTAAGCGTCGACCCCAAGTGGGGGCCGGGCAAGTTGTTCGAGGAGTTGTTCGAGGAGTTGGTCGTGCCCGGGCTTCAGGCGCCCACTTTCGTGCGCGACTATCCGGAGGAGACCAGCCCGCTGACCCGTGGACATCGCAGTGAGCCGGGCGTGGCCGAGAAGTGGGACCTGTATGTGTTCGGGTTCGAGTTGGCCACCGCGTACTCGGAGTTGGTCGATCCGGTGGTGCAGCGGGAACGGCTGCTCGCCCAGGCGCAACTGGCCGCGCGTGGCGACGATGAGGCGATGCGGCTGGACGAGGACTTTCTCCGGGCCATGGAGTATGGAATGCCGCCGGCCGGTGGCATGGGAATGGGAATCGATCGACTCCTGATGGCGCTGACCGGCCTGGGAATTCGGGAAACCATCCTGTTCCCGTTGGTTCGCCCGGAGTAGTCGTACGGAACTCGTCGGCTCGTTACCGCGTCCTATTGACGTGACAAGCATCTGACAGGTTATTGTTGCTGTCGCAGATGGCAGTATCAGCCCTGCTCGAAAGGAATGTGGGACGTGGCCAAGCAGATCATTCACAAGCTGGTCGATGACCTGGACGGCGGGGACGCGGACGAGACCGTCAAGTTCGCCCTCGACGGCGTTCAGTACGAGATCGACCTGTCGAGTTCCAACGCCGACAAATTGCGTGATGCATTCGCGCAGTACATCGCGCACGGCACCAAGGTGGGTCGTGGCGGTGTGGTCGTCGGTGGGCGCGCCGCCCGTGGTCGGGGTGGAGCCACCGCCGACCGCGAGCAGAACAAGGCCATCCGGGCCTGGGCGCGCAAGGCCGGCAAGGACATCTCCGACCGGGGTCGCATCCCGCAGGAGATCGTCGACGAGTACCACGCCAAGGCGGGGCACTGAGACGACTCCTGCGAAGGTCATCGGCCGACGCCGGCCCGGAGGAACATTCCGGGCCGGCGTCGGCGTCGTTTCCGACCCGGCCGCGGGGACTAAAGCCGGCGGGTCGGGCGTTGTCCACAGCCGGTGGATGTGTTGTCCACACCCTGTGGATGGCGTCGGAAGGGATGCCGTCCGGTCTCCGGGGCCCCTCCGTGCGCGGTCCCGGTGGCTTGCGGCTGTCCGTCGAATTTCGCTCTGCGCGTACAGACCCCCCGCCCGGAACACCCGCTGAGCGCGGAGGGTTGTGCAAAACGACGCGTACCGGGCCCACCGCGCAGACACACGAGGTCAGCCGAGCCGGTTCGCGGCGATAGAGTAATGAGGCGCGGACGCCCGTCCCGGGCGCTCGCGCACCGGCCCCGCCGAGAGTCTTGACCACCAAGATCGAGTGCGCACGGCACGTGAGGAGCACGAGGGCATGTTCGAGCGGTTCACCGACCGAGCGCGACGGGTTGTCGTCCTGGCCCAAGAAGAGGCCCGGATGCTCAACCACAACTACATCGGTACGGAACACATCCTGTTGGGCCTGATCCACGAGGGTGAGGGCGTCGCGGCCAAGGCCCTGGAGAGCCTCGGGATCTCCCTGGAGGGCGTCCGCCAGCAGGTGGAGGAGATCATCGGCCAGGGCCAGCAGGCACCGAGCGGGCACATCCCGTTCACGCCGCGGGCCAAGAAGGTGCTGGAGCTGTCGCTGCGCGAGGCGCTGCAGCTCGGCCACAACTACATCGGCACCGAGCACATCCTGCTCGGCCTGATCCGCGAGGGTGAGGGCGTCGCCGCCCAGGTGCTGGTCAAGCTCGGCGCCGACCTGAACCGGGTCCGCCAGCAGGTCATCCAGCTGCTCTCCGGCTACCAGGGCAAGGAGCCGGCCGCGGCGGGCACCGCGCCGGGTGAGGCCGCGCCGTCGACCAGCCTGGTGCTGGACCAGTTCGGCCGGAACCTGACCCAGGCGGCCCGTGAGGGCAAGCTCGACCCGGTGATCGGGCGCGAGAAGGAAATCGAGCGGGTGATGCAGGTGCTCTCCCGCCGTACCAAGAACAACCCGGTCCTGATCGGTGAGCCCGGCGTCGGTAAGACCGCCGTGGTCGAGGGGCTGTCCCAGAAGATCATCAAGGGCGAGGTGCCCGAGACGCTCAAGGACAAGCAGCTCTACACGCTCGACCTGGGCGCGCTGGTGGCCGGCTCCCGTTACCGCGGTGACTTCGAGGAGCGCCTGAAGAAGGTGCTCAAGGAGATCCGCACCCGTGGTGACATCATCCTGTTCATCGACGAGATCCACACCCTGGTGGGTGCGGGTGCCGCCGAGGGCGCGATCGACGCGGCGAGCATCCTCAAGCCGATGCTGGCCCGTGGCGAGCTCCAGACCATCGGCGCGACCACCCTCGACGAGTACCGCAAGCACCTGGAGAAGGACGCGGCGCTGGAGCGCCGGTTCCAGCCGATCCAGGTGGGTGAGCCGTCGCTGGCGCACACCATCGAGATCCTCAAGGGCCTGCGCGACCGCTACGAGGCGCACCACCGGGTGAGCATCACCGACGCCGCGCTGGTGGCTGCCGCGACGCTGGCCGACCGGTACATCTCCGACCGGTTCCTGCCGGACAAGGCGATCGACCTCATCGACGAGGCGGGCGCCCGGATGCGGATCCGCCGGATGACCGCGCCGCCAGACCTGCGTGACTTCGACGAGCGCATCGCCCAGGTGCGTCGCGACAAGGAGTCCGCGATCGACGCGCAGGACTTCGAGCGCGCCGCCCAGCTGCGCGACAAGGAGAAGCAGCTGCTGGGCCAGAAGGCGCAGCGGGAGAAGGAGTGGAAGGCCGGTGACCTGGACGTCGTCAGCGAGGTCGACGACGAGCAGATCGCCGAGGTGCTGGGCAACTGGACGGGCATCCCGGTCTACAAGCTGACCGAGGAGGAGACCTCGCGCCTGCTGCGCATGGAGGACGAGCTGCACAAGCGCGTCATCGGCCAGGAGGACGCGGTCAAGGCGGTCTCGAAGGCCATCCGGCGTACCCGCGCCGGCCTGAAGGACCCGAAGCGCCCGTCGGGCTCGTTCATCTTCGCCGGCCCGTCCGGTGTGGGTAAGACCGAGCTGTCCAAGGCGCTCGCCGAGTTCCTGTTCGGCAGCGAGGACGCCCTCATCCAGCTGGACATGTCCGAGTTCCACGACCGCTACACGGTCTCCCGGCTCGTCGGTGCCCCGCCCGGGTACGTCGGCTACGACGAGGGTGGCCAGCTGACCGAGAAGGTGCGGCGTCGGCCGTTCTCGGTGGTGCTCTTCGACGAGATCGAGAAGGCCCACCCGGACGTGTTCAACACGCTGCTCCAGATCCTGGAGGACGGTCGGCTCACCGACGGTCAGGGTCGGATCGTGGACTTCAAGAACACGGTCATCATCCTGACCACCAACCTGGGCACCCGGGACGTGGCCAAGGCGGTCTCGCTGGGCTTCCAGGCGTCGGAGGACTCCGAGTCGAACTACGACCGGATGAAGCAGAAGGTCAACGACGAGCTCAAGCAGCACTTCCGGCCCGAGTTCCTCAACCGGATCGACGACACCATCGTCTTCCACCAGCTGCGTCAGACGGAGATCCTGTCGATCGTCGACATCATGATCGCCCGCATCGAGACCCAGCTGCGCAACAAGGACATGGGTCTTGAGCTGACCGACAACGCCAAGAAGTACCTGGCTGCCAAGGGCTTCGACCCGGTGCTGGGCGCGCGGCCGCTGCGCCGCACGATCCAGCGCGACATCGAGGACAACCTCTCCGAGCGGATCCTGTTCAACGAGCTGATCCCGGGTCAGATCGTGGTGGTGGACTGCGAGGGCGACCCGAACGACATCGACAAGTCCAAGCTCGTCTTCCAGGGCTCCGAGCGCCCGGTCGACGTGCCGGACGCCGTCCCGGCTGATCTCGGTGGCACCGCTACCACCGGTGCGGACGAGACAGCAGCCTGAGTCCTACCAGCTCACATCGACGCCGGCCCGGTGGCATCTGCCACCGGGCCGGCGTCTTTTCTGCGTCGCGGCATTGAAACCGGATTCTGGTCCGGTACCCGTGTCATACCGGACAAAATGACAGGCTGGCCCCATGGGCGGGCAGACGTTCCGAGGCGTCGGGCAGAGCCGCCAATCTTGTGGTGGCGGTCACGGTTTGCCAGGGCATGTGCGCCCACCAGCAGCGGTTGTACGAGGGGTACGCGACGGCACCCACCGGGTGAGGCCGTTGCCGTCCGACAGCCGCCTTGCCGAATGACGCCGAGGCATGCTGCTACTTCCCTCCGACGCGATTCGCACCCCTCCCCTTATCCGGGTGTCGTGTCGATCCCCGAGATGGAAGGCGATGACCATGACGACTCTGATCTACAAGGCCGCCCTGACCGTCGCCGGTGCCGTTGTCGCTGGTGGAGTGGTCGCCGGTCCGACCGGCGCAGTCGCCGCTTCCCCGAACTCCAGCCAGCAGGCCGCCGACCGCGGTCACGCCAAGGGTGAGCGGCAGCTCAAGGTGCGCTATCAGGCGCAGCCCAACTACTACTACTGCGGCCCGGCCGCGGTGCGCAACGCGCTGACCGCCATGGACAAGGACGTCCCGCAGGACGAGTTGGCCCGGGAGATGGGCACCACCGAGCGGGGCACCGACTCCGCGTACGACATCACCAAGGCGCTCAACGAGCGGGTCGGCAAGGACGTCTACCGCACTGTGGAGATCCCCGGCCGGGCCGCTGACGGTGCCGAGACCGATCGGTTGCGGGCCGACATCGTCCGCGCGGTCGACGAGGGTCGCAGTGTGGTGGCCAACGTCGCCGGCACGGCGTTCGACCTCGACGGCGGGACGCACTCCTTCGAGGGCGGGCATTACGTCTCGGTGACCGGCTACCGGGACGGCGGCGCCCAGGCGAAGATCGCTGACTCCGCCGACCCGGCGAAGGCCGAGTACTGGATCGGCATCGACGCGTTGGCCGACTGGGTCGCCACCCGCGGCTACTCCGCCTGATCCGTCGACCGTCTGATCCGCCAGCCGTCTGATCCGCCAGACACTCAGGGCCGGCCTCCATCCGGAGGCCGGCCCTGACACGTCGAATCCGGGCTCAGCCCGGCACGGGCGTCGCCGATGTGTCCAGCCCGGCACGGGCACCCGTGGGCCGTCGCCGATGGGCTCAGCCCGGCACGGGTGCCGGTGGGCCGTCGCCGATCAGGCGGAAGGACGCCTCGCCGACCGGCTCGACCAGGCCGTCGGTGACCAGGCCGGCCAGCGCCCGAGCCCGTTGCACGTCGTCGTCCCAGACCTGGTCCAGGCGTTGGTGCGGCACCGGGCCGGTCGCCTCCCGGAGCACCCCGAGCAGCAGGCCGCGTACCTGGCGGTCGGTGCCCGCGTACCGCTGCGGTCGGCGGGTCGGCCCGGCCGGGGCGACCTGACCCGAGGCGCGCCAGGCGCAGATCGACTCGACCGGGCAGTCGGTGCAGCGGGGCGACCGGGCGGTGCAGATCAACGCCCCCAACTCCATGATCGCGGCGCTGGCCAGGGCGGCGGCAGCCGGCTCGACGGGCAGCAGTTCCTCGGTGGCGACCAGGTCGGCGGGGCGGGTCGCCGGGCCGGCGTCCGGCTCGCCGGCCACCGCGCGGCAGACCACCCGGCGTACGTTGGTGTCGACCACCGGGTGCCGCTGACCGTACGCGAAGGCAGCCACCGCCCGGGCCGTGTACGTGCCGACGCCGGGCAGGGCGAGCAGTTGGTCCAGTCGGTCCGGCACCGCGCCGCCGTGCCGCTCCACGATCGCCACCGCGCAGTCGCGCAGCCGGACGGCGCGACGCGGATAGCCGAGCCGTCCCCACATCCGGATCGCCTCGGCCGGACTGTCCTGCGCCAGGGCGGCGGGTGTGGGCCAACGGTCCAGCCACGCGTGCCAGGCGGGCAGCACCCGGACCACCGGGGTCTGCTGGAGCATCACCTCGCTGACCAGGATCGCCCAGGGGCTGACGTCGGGTTTGCGCCAGGGCAGGTCCCGGGCGTTGTGTTCGTACCACCGGCTCACCAGTCCGGCGAATGTCGATTCCGTCATCGCGTCGCTGATGATGTCACGCGCGCCGGTTCCCACGATTGGACACCTCCGGGCGGGCCGTGGCCAGTGGCGAGTGACGATCGGGGAGAATGCCCGGATGAACGAGCTCGCGATCACCGTCATCGGCCGGGACCGGCCCGGCATCGTGGCCGACGTCGCCGAGGTGCTCGCTCGGCTCGGGGCCAACCTCACCGACAGCACGATGACTCGGCTACGGGGGCACTTCGCGATGACCCTCATCTGCGTCGGTCCGTCGGCCGCGGAGGTCGAGGACGCCCTGGGCCCACTGACCGCCGACGGCCAGCTGCTGGCGACCGTACGGCAGGTGCGGCCGGACGGGGAGACCGTGCCCACCGGTGAGCGCTATGTCATGTCGGTGCACGGCGCGGACCGGATGGGCATCGTGGCCGCGATGACCCGCGCGGTGACCGTGGCCGGCGGCAACGTCACCGACCTGAGCACCCGGCTGGTGGGATCGCTCTACGTGGTCGTCGCCGAGGTCGATCTGCCGGCCGACGTCACCGACACGCTTCCGGGTCAGCTGGCGGAGGTCGCCGCCGGCCTGGGCGTGGAAGTCACTCTCCGTCCCGCTGACTCGGATCTGCTGTGAGCGGGCAGGTGGGCGGGCCGGAACTGGACCCGCAGACACCGACGGGCCTCGGTGACTGGACACCGGAGCTGCTCGGCCCGGGTCAGGTGTTGCCGGTGGTCTCCGCGCCGCACCCGGTGCTCAGCCGGGCCGGGGCGCAGGTCGACCCGACCGCCGAGGAGACCGTACGGCTGGCGGCCGACCTGGTCGCCACGATGCGGGTGTCGCCGGGCTGTGTCGGGCTGGCCGCGCCGCAGGTGGGTGTGGGTGCGCAGGTTTTCGCGGTGGACGTCACCGGGCACGCCAAGGCGGTCACCGTGCACGGCACGTTCGTGCTCTGCAACGCCCGAGTGGTCGAGGCGACCCGATGGAAGGCGGGCCGGGAGGGGTGCATGTCGGTTCCCGATCTCACCGGGGACGTCAAGCGCGCCAGCCGGCTCGTGGTCGAAGGGGCGTTGCCCGGCAGCGGCGAGCAGGTCCGCCTGGTGACGGACGGTTTCGAGGCGCGCGCCCTGCAACACGAGATCGACCACTGCGCCGGGCTGCTCTTCCTGGACCGGGTGGCGGGCGCACACGCGATCTACCAGCGCAAGGTCTACCTCTGAACCGGCCGCGCCGGTACGAAGAGTGACGACCCCGGTCGGGTCTGTCGACAGTGGAGGATGTGTTCCGATGGCTCCGGTCTGCCTCGGCGCGTCGTTACCGTCCGTCGCGCACGACGCCGCTACGGTGGGGGCATCATGCGTCTGACGGTCGGCCCCCTGCCTCCCGCCGTGTACTGGCGGCGTCGCGCCGTCGTGCTCGGCGCGGTCCTGCTTTTCCTGATTGTGCTGCTCTACTCGTGCAACGGCCCGCGTGGCGGCAACGATGCGACCGGGGGCAATCAGCCCGATCCGGGCGTCTCCGGAACTCCGGAGCCCACCGGCTCGGTGCTGACTCCGCAGACCGGTTCGCCGCCGCCGTCGTCGGGTGACGCCGGTGCCGGTCCGACCACACCGACCGAGACCCCCGGGCCAGGGTCGAGCCTGACCAACAACCCGCCGGCCGTCGCACCCGTGGCCGACGAGGGCACCTGCACGGACGCGGAACTCTCGGTGACCGCTGTGGCGCTGCCGGCGAAGGTGGTCCGGGGTGCCTCGGTGGACCTGCACCTGAAGGTCCGCAACCGGGCCGACCGGACGTGCAATCGGGATGTCGGTGCGACCGCGCAGGAGATCTACATCAAGTCCGGTGCCGAGGTGGTCTGGTCGTCGGACACCTGCGGCACCGCCGCCGGGTCGGACGTGCAGTCCTTCACCTCGGGCTTCGAGCGTTCGTACCAGGTGGGCTGGAACGGCAAGGACAGCAGCCGGTGTGCCAACGGGCTGGCGAGCGGGGAAACCCCGCCCGCCGGGACGTACGAGGTCTTCGCTCGGGTGGGCACCAAGCTGAGCCAGCCGGTCAAGCTCGTCCTCACCGACTGACCGAGCGTCAGACGTACCGCTCCAGGATGGACGCCTCGGCGAGCCGGGACAGCCCTTCGCGTACGCCTCGGGCCCGGGCATCGCCGACGCCCTCGACGGCCTGGAGGTCCTCCACGGTGGCGCCGAGCAGCCGCTGGAGGCTGCCGAAGTGCACCACCAGCCGGTCCACCACGGCCACCGGCAGCCGGGGCACCTTGGCCAGCAGCCGGAAGCCGCGAGGGCTGACCGCCGCGTCCAGCGCGTCGGAGGCGGCCGGGTAGCCGATGGCCTTGGCGACCGAGACCAGGTCGATCAGCTCGGTGGCGGTGAGCAGGTCCAGCTCGACCAGGGCCTCGTCGAGCGTGCGGGGCTTCCGACCGGCCGGCAGGTAGTCCCGGATGACCAGGGTGCGGTCAGCATCCACGCCGGCCATCAACTCGTCGAGCTGGAGGGCGAGCAACCGGCCGTCGGTGCCCAGCTCCACCACGTATCCGGCGATCTCGTCGGCGATCCGGCGGACCATCTCCAGCCGCTGCACCACGGCCACCGCGTCACGCACGGTGACCAGGTCCTCGATCTCCAGCGCCGAGAGCGTGCCGGAGACCTCGTCCAGCCGGAGCTTGTAGCGCTCCAGGGTGGCCAACGCCTGGTTGGCCCGGGACAGGATCGCCGCCGAGTCGTCGAGCACGTGCCGTTGCCCGTTGACGTAGAGGCTGATGATCCGCATCGACTGGCTGACCGAGATCACCGGGTAGCCGGTCTGCCGGGCGACCCGCTCGGCGGTGCGGTGCCGGGTGCCGGACTCCTCCGTCGGGATGGTCGGGTCGGGCATCAGGTGCACCGCGGCGCGGACGATGCGGGTGCCGTCACTGGACAGCACCACCGCGCCATCCATCTTGCACAGCTCGCGGACCCGGGTGGCGGAGAACTCGACGTCGAGCGGGAAACCGCCGGTGCACAGCCCTTCGACCACCTTGTCGTAGCCGAGCACGATCAGCGCGCCCGTCCGCCCGCGCAGGATGCGTTCCAGACCGTCGCGCAGTGCGGTGCCGGGTGCCATCAGGGCCAGATTGGCGCGCAGCGGATCGCCGGCGCTGCCACCCCCGGTCACGCTGATGCTGATCGGACGGGCGGGCGAGCCCACGGCGCCGGTGCGGGCGTGGGGCGTCGCGCCGGCAGGCTTGGTGGTATCGCGGTCGACTGGCACGGGCACAGTCTACGGACTGCCGTGCGGTGGGTGCTCCTGTGGTTACTGTGATGTGTCACGATCCGTCCCTCCGTCCGGGCCGGGCGGAATCACCCGGGACGTGGCTTTCATTCCGCCGATGCCCGGGCTGCCGCCTGAAGCGCCGAACGGACGTTGTCGACCTCGATCACCCGCATCTGGTCGGGGCCGGCGCCGGTGCTGGTCGGCCCGCAGCCCGGTGGCACCAGGGCCAGCCGGAAGCCGAGCCGGGCCGCCTCGGTCAGCCGGCGGGGCACCGCGCCCACCCGGCGTACCTCACCGGTCAGACCGACCTCGCCGATCGCCACGAGGTGGGGTGCGATGGCCAGGTTGAGGCCGCCGGAGGCGACGGCGAGCGCGACCGCCAGATCTGCCGCCGGCTCCACCACCCGGATGCCCCCGACGGTGGCCGCGAAGACCTCCCGGTCGTGCAGGGTGAGCCGTTCGGTGCGGCGTTGCAGCACCGCCAGCACCATCGCCAGGCGGGCCGAGTCCAGACCCGAGACGGTACGCCGAGGTGAGCCGGCCACCGTGGCACCGATCAGCGCCTGCACCTCGGTGACCAGGGCCCGCCGCCCCTCCATCGCCACCGTCACGCAGGTGCCCGGCACCGGCTCGGCGTAGCGGGTGAGGAACAGCCCGGAGGGGTCGGCGAGGCTGCTGATGCCGCCCTCGTGCATCTCGAAGCAGCCCACCTCGTCGGCCGCGCCGAAACGGTTCTTGACCCCGCGTACCATCCGCAGCGACGAGTGCTTGTCGCCCTCGAAGTGCAGCACCACGTCGACCAGGTGCTCCAGCACCCGAGGGCCGGCCACCTGGCCGTCCTTGGTGACGTGGCCGACCAGCACGGTGGCGATCCCGCGCTCCTTGGCGACCGAGACCAGCGCGGCGGTGACCGCCCGGACCTGGGTGACCCCGCCGGGCACCCCCTCGGTGCCGGTGGTGGAGATGGTCTGCACCGAGTCGAGCACCAGCAGGCCGGGCTTGACGGCGTCGAGGTGACCGAGCACCGCCGCCAGGTCGCTCTCGGCGGCCAGGTAGAGCTGGTCGTGCAGGGTGCCCATCCGCTCGGCCCGCAGCCGCACCTGGCTGACCGACTCCTCGCCGCTGACCACCAACGACGGGCTGCCCGCACCGGCCGCCCACTGCTGGGCGACGTCGAGCAGCAGGGTCGACTTGCCGACACCGGGCTCACCGGCGAGCAGCACCACCGCCCCCGGCACCAGCCCACCGCCGAGCACCCGGTCGAGCTCGCTGACGCCGGTGGGCCGGGCCCGGGCCGGTGCCGCGCTGATGGTGGCGATCGGCCGGGCCGGCTCGGCGGGCATCCGGGAGCTGACCACCCGTCCCGACACGGTGGGACCGGTGATCGTGCACTCGACCACCGAGCCCCATTCGCCGCATTCGGTGCAGCGTCCCACCCATTTCGGTGGCTGGTGGCCGCAGGCGTCGCACTCGTACGCGGGCCGGGGCTCGCGGCCGGCAGCCTTGCCGCGCCCACCGGCGGTGCCTCGGGCCGGAGTCGATCGGGAGATGCTCACCCCAGCGACGCTAACCCCCGGGTACGACGACGATGCCGCCGGCATGGGGTCACCACGCCGGCGGCGCCGGAATTCGCTCGGGCGGGACCTGCCGCTCGGTGGGTCAGTGGCCGCCTTCGCCCTCGAACTCGGTGTGCCGCTCGATGATGGGCGAGGGCGGCGGCGGCGGGGTGAGCGGCACGGCCACCGGGGCCGGGCTGGTGATCTGGTCGCCGCCACCGAAGTCGAAGTTGACGGTGACGTTCTGGCCGGCGAGCAGGGCCCCGTTCAGCCCGATGAGCTGGAGCACCCGGTCACCCTCGGTGTTCAGCTGCACGTAGCTCAGCGGCGGGATCTCGATCCGGGCCGGCTGGGTGTCCGGCGACGAGGTCGGGTCCGGCGACGGCGAGTCGTCGGGCGAGGGGGAGCCGTCGGGCGACGGGGAACCGGTCGGCGAGGGCGAGCCGGTCGGCGACGGGCTGGCGGTGGGCGACGGGCTGGTCGCGGCGCGGACCGTGGTGAGCACGACCTCGCGGGCGTCCGGCGAGGTGACCGTCACGGTGACCGGGTTGTGCGTGTCGTTGTAGAAGACCGCGTTCAGCACCGCGTTGTCGCCGGCCTGGTAGCCCTCGACACCGGGGTACGCGACCAGCACGCCCAGCACGCCGTACTTGCCCTCGGCGCCCTGGAGGTTGACGCCCTGGACCGACGGCACCTTGTTGGCCGTCTCGGAGATCTGGCCGGCGCCGCACCCGGACAGCAGCAGCGCCGCTGCCGCCGCGATTCCGGGCAGCAGTACGGCAGCTCGCCGGGATCCCCTGATCGAGCGCGTCACGTCGGTCCTCCTCGTCACGATCACTACCCGGCTAACCCGCCGGACCCGCTGGCCATGCCCGCGCAGACCGCGCTCCAGGGTAGTTGGAGCTGATCGTGGCCCGCACGCCGACCCGGTGCAGCCACCTGCCAGGGTGAGGCTCAGACCAGCCGACCGCTCGTGACCAGCAGCACGACATCGATCAGCGCTACCAACATCATCGCCCGGAAGGCGGCCACCGGGCGGACACCGGCTCGTTCGGCGCTGCGACCGGCGTACCAGGCGCTTGCGGTGATCATCAGGGCGGCGGCGACGGTCGCGAGGCCCACGCCCGACGGCGGGCCGGGCGGGCCGAGCACCAGCGTGCCGGTCGCCGCGACCAGCAGCCCGACGGCCGCCAACCGGCTCCCCGCCGGACCCAGCCGGTGTGGCAGCCCGCGTACCCCGGTCCGGGCGTCGTCGGCGAAGTCGGGCAGCACGTTGGCGAAGTGTGCGCCCGCGCCGAGCAGAGCTGCGGCGGCGACCAGCCAGACGGGCGGGGCGGGTGCGCCGGGCAGGGCCAGGACCACGAAGGCGGGCAACGCGCCGAAGGAGATCGCGTACGGCAGCACCGAGATCGCCGTCGACTTCAGCGGCCAGTCGTAGAGCAGGGCCGAGAGCAGCCCGATGGTGGCCCAGAGCGCGGCCACCGGGTTCGTGGTCAGCGCCAGCGCCACGGTGCTGGTGGCGGCCACCGTCGCGGCCACCGCCACCAGTCGGCGGCTGACCAGCCCGGCCGCGACCGGTTTGTCGGTGCGGCCGACCAACGCGTCCCGGTCGGCGTCGACCAGGTCGTTGGTCCAGCCGACGGCGAACTGACTGGCAGCCACGGTGATCGCCACCGTGGCGATGCCCTGGGGCGGGTGACCGATACCGGCGGCGAGCAGGGCGGCCACTGTGGTGACTGCCGCCGTCGGCTCCGGATGGCTCGCCCTGACCAGCCCTAACACCGTCGACGACATAACGGAAGTCTGGTCGTTACCCGTCAGTCGTGCCACGCTCGATGTCATGCGTGATGCCGGCCTGAGCCTGCCCCGCAACGATCCGCGCCAGTACGACGACCTGGCCGGGGAATGGTGGCGGCCGGACGGCGCCTTCGCCATGCTGCACTGGCTCGCCCAGGCCCGGGCGGCCCTGGTGCCCCCGGCGACGCGTCCCGGCGCGCTCCTGGTCGACCTCGGTTGCGGTGCTGGCCTGCTCGCCCCGCACCTGGTCGGCAAGGGTTACCGGCACGTCGGGGTGGACCTGACCCGCTCGGCGCTGAGCCAGGCGGCCGACCACGGTGTGACAGTGGTCAACGGTGACGCCACGGCGGTGCCGCTCGCCGACGGCTGCGCCGACGTGGTCGCCGCCGGTGAGCTGCTGGAACACGTCCCGGACTGGCGCGCCGCGGTCGCGCAGGCGTGCCGGTTGCTGCGACCGGGCGGCCTGCTCGTGCTCGACACGCTCAACGACACCGCCCTGAGTCGGCTGGTCGCGGTCCGGATCGCCGAACGGCTGCCGACCGTGCCGCGTGGCATCCACGACCCACGGTTGTTCGTGGACGATCGTGAGTTGGTCGCCGAGTGCGCCCGACACGGGGTGGACCTGCGGGTGCGTGGCGTCCGCCCGGCCGTGCCCGGCCTGCTGCGCTGGTTGCTCCGCCGGGCTCGCGGCATCGAGACGCCGTCCGACCAGGTGCCGCGCATCGTGCCGACCGCGTCGGCCGCGGTGCTCTACCAGGGGCGCGGGGTACGCGACGGATAGCGGAACTCGACGGGGGGTATGGGGATGGCCGAGGAGGGTTCCATGAACGAGCGTCATCGGGTGGCTGGTCGGCGGGGCGCGGTGGCCCGCGCCGATGCGGAGCGCCGGCATGGGTGAAGCGGGAGCGGCCGCGGCTCGGAGGTTGGCGCCCCGGTTGGCGGCTCGGGCCGCCGAGCATGACCAGGCCGGCTCGTTCCCGGCCGATGACTTCGCCGATCTGCGCGCGGCCGGGCTGTTCGGGTTGATGGTCCCCGCCGAGCTGGGTGGTGCGGGCGCCACCTTCGCCGAGTACGCGGCCGTCGCCACCGAGCTGGCCCGGGGCAACGGCGCGACGGCACTTGTGTTCAACATGCACGCCTCGGTCACCGGCGCGCTGGGGGCGGTCACCGAGGAACTGGCCGAGGCGCTCGGCGTACCGCAGGAGGCGCTTGCCGCCCGGGACCGGTTGCTGCGCGCGGCGGCCGACGGGGCGTGGTACGCCGTCGCGATGAGCGAACGCGGCGCCGGCGCCCGACTGTCCCAGCTCAGCACGGTGTACGAGCCGGTCGACGGCGGCTGGCGGATCAAGGGCAGCAAGACGTTCTGTTCCGGTGCCGGTCACGCCGACGGCTACCTGGTGGCCGCCCGGAGCGCGACCGACCCGTCGATCGTCTCGCAGTTCCTGGTCCCGGCGGGGGAGGGTCTCACCGTCGAACCGACCTGGGATTCCCTGGGCATGCGGGCCACCGCCTCGCACGACCTGCACCTGGACGTCACGGTGCCGGCCGATCGGCTGCTCGGCGGGGTGGAGGGTCTGGCCCTGGTGGTCGCCCAGCTCATGCCGCACTGGCTGGTGGCCAGCTACGCCGCCGTCTACGTCGGGGTGGCGCGGGCGGCGATCGACGCGGCGGCGGAGCACCTCAACGCCCGCAACCTCGCCGGGCTGCCGGCGGTGCGCGCCCGCCTCGGTCGGGCCGACGCCGCCGTGGCGGCGGCACAGTTGACGGTGGCCGAGGCGGCCCGCCGGGTCGACGAGGCACCCGGTGACGCGGAGACCAACCGCTGGGTGTGGCGGGCCAAGCTGCTGGCCGGTACGACCGCCGCCGACGTGGCGGCATCCGTGCTGGAGGCGGCGGGCACCTCCGCCACCCGACGTGGCCATCCGCTGGAGCGCCTCTACCGGGACGCCCGGTGCGGGTCGCTGCATCCGGCCACCTCTGATGTCTGTGCCGACTGGCTCGGTGTCGCCGCCCTCGGTGGTGACCCGGACCGTGAGGGCTCGGCCCCTCGTTGGTGAGGGTGGTAAGTCCGACCAGAAGGAGGGTGAAGCCGTGTCGGTACCGGTGATCGCGGGCCTGGGCACGGCTTCGCCGCCGTCGGCGGACCAGGACGAGTTGTGGGAGCGGTTCTTCTCCCGGCACTACTCCGGCAGCACCCGGGCGCTCGCCGAGCGGATCTTCGCGAACTCGGGGGTCGACCGGCGACAGGCCGCGGTCAACCCGTTGATCGAGGACGTCTCCGACTGGCCGACCGAGCGGCGGATGCGCCGCTACCAGGTCGAGGCGCTGCCGCTGGGCAAGGAGGCGGTCGGTCGGGCGTTGACCGCCGCCGGGCTGGCGGCCGGTGACATCGGGCTGTTCGTCGTCTGTTCCTGCACCGGGTACGCGACGCCGGGGCTGGACATCCTGCTCGCCCGGGACCTGGGCATGGCCCCGTCGACCCAGCGGATGTTCGTCGGTCACATGGGTTGCTACGCGGCGTTGCCCGGGCTGGGCGCGGCGAGCGACTTCGTGACCGCACGGGGACGGCCGGCGCTGCTGCTCTGCGCCGAGCTGACCAGCCTGCATCTGCAACCGTCGTCGGCGAGGGTGGACACCCAGCAGATCATCTCGCATGCGCTCTTCTCGGATGCCGCCGTCGCCGCCGTGGTGGTTCCCGGCGGCCGTGGGTACGCGGTGCGCGCGGTCACCTCGGTCACCGACTCGTCCACCGCCGACCACATGACCTGGGACGTGACCGACACCGGCTTCCGGATGGGGCTGTCCCCCAAGGTGCCGCAGGTGCTCTCGGCACACGTCCGGGGCCTGGTCGACGAGTTGCTGACCAGCCACGGCAGCCGGCTGTCCGACGTCGACGGCTGGGCGGTGCACCCGGGGGGACCGCGCATCCTCAACGTGGTCGAGCGGGAGCTGGCCCTGGCCTCTGCCGCCTTGGCCGCCTCGCGGCAGACCCTCGCGGAGCACGGCAACTGCTCGTCCCCCACCGTGCTGCTGATCCTCGACCGGCTGTTGCGGTACGCACCGTCGCCGCGTCGAGTGGTGATGCTCGCCTTTGGACCCGGGTTGACCCTTTACGCAGCGTTGCTGGAACGTCACGTCTGAGCGGTACGGTAGCGGCTACCCTTTAGGCGTGGACGTCGATGCCATCTACCGCTTGCGCGGGGCCTTGCTGGTCGGGGTCGGCGTCGTCGCGTTGGCCCTGGGCGGCTGGTGGTGGCGGGTGGAAGCCCCGGCGTCGCCGCCGGCGGGGGAGCGCCTCGAGGCCGCGTCGGAGGATTCCTTCTGGCAGGAGGATCGGATCGACCGGAGCAGGTTCCGACAGGAGCCGGGCGCATCCTCGTCGATCGTGATCGAGTCCACCACCGGCGCGGTACTTGTGGACCCGCACACCGGGCAGGTGATCGGGACGGTCTCCGAGAGCGACGCCGGCCCTGGTGCGGGACGGGGCATCGGTCGACAAGCGGCGGTGTGGACCGAGCGGGCCTCGCTGGACGCGGGCACGGCGCTGGCCCGGGAGTCCCGGCTCGATCGCGGCGAGCGGAACGTGCTGATCTTCAGTTGCACCGGTCCCGGCGAGTTGCTGGTCACCGTCGTTGGCGCCAGAGCGGGCGATCCGATGACGGTGGGCTGCGACGGCACGGTGATCACGACGGAGATGGTCGGCACGGGCGCGAACGTGACAGTGCTGTTCTCCACCGCCGGTGCGGCGTCGCTGCAACTGGTGGCCCGCCTGGTCGACCCGTCCTGAGCGGGCGGGCGTCAGCCGGCCAGGGCGGCCAGTTCCCGCTGGTAGTCGGCGATCGAACCGACCTCGGGGACCACCAGCACGATTCGACCGGTGCGGTCGGCGAGCAGGGCGGTGGCCGTGTCCGGGCGGGCCGGCAGGTGCAGGAAGGCGCGCAGTCCCCCGGCCGGGTCGCCGAGGGCGTGTGCGTTGCTGCCCGCAGGAGCCGCCCGAGGGCTCTGCCCCGCGACGGTGACGACGGTGACGCCGACGGGTGCCGCTGCGGCCGCCTCGGTGACCCGATGCGGGCAGGCGCACCCGTCGACCAGCAGCACCACCGCCGGCAGCAGCCCACGCAGCGGCACCGGCGACTGTTCGGCGTCGACGAGGTCCAGCGCGGGCAACGCCCTGCCGTTGAACTGGGCGGGTGTGGGTTCGGGCCCGGCCGTGGTCGGTTCGGGAGTGCCCCGGCCGGCCCGGGGCCAGGTGACGGTGACCAGGCCGGCGACGGTGGCGATGACCGCGACGAGCAGCACCAGCACGGGCACCGTCGGGGGTCGCCACCAACGGGATCGGCTCACCACCTGCGTCCGCAGCTCACGGCGGACCTGTTCGGCCTCGGCGGCCAGCGCGGAGGCGTCGTCCGGTACGACCACCCGACCCCACTCGGGAGGCAGGTCGGGCAGCCCGGGACCGTCGGCGTCAGCCTTGCCCATCACGACCCCCTGGTGCTTCCTGGGTACGCGGACAGTGGCCTCTCCAGCGTCCCGTACTGCGCCCGGTCCCGCTACCGCTGCCCACACTTGGGTACGGCGGGATATCATGGGGTGGGTGCGTAGCCTTTGATCTCTGGTTACTTGATCTTTGAGTGCCTGATCATTGGGTGTCTGAGCAATGAGGTACTTGATCTCTGGCGTGGGCGAAATCGCTGACGTAGAGGTATTGGTCTGCAGACGTATTGATCATTGGTGGGTTGATCATTGACGGGCACGCCGAGGTTCACGGCTTTTTCGTCGGCCATGCCCGATCGGTCATGTTCAGATTACAGAGCGTGCTCGAATCATCGGATCGGTCATATGTCAAGCCGAAGAAAGACCTCTCACAGGGCCCCTGAGCTGCGCCAACGGTCAGGACAGCGGTGAGACATCGGTGCCTGAGCGTGTTACCCTAGACACAGCGAAAGGGGTTTCGAACCTATGGTTTTCAGTGTCGGCGAGACCGTTGTTTACCCCCACCACGGGGCCGCACTCATCGAGGCAATCGAGACTCGGGTCATCAAGGGCGAGCCCAAGCAGTACCTCGTCCTGAGGGTCGCGCAGGGTGACCTGACGGTCCGGGTGCCTGCCGAGAACGCCGAGATCGTGGGTGTGCGCGAGGTGGTGGGCGAAGAGGGCCTCGGCAAGGTCTTCGACGTTCTCCGGGCTCCGCACACCGAGGAGCCGACCAACTGGTCGCGACGTTACAAGGCGAATCTGGAGAAGCTGGCCTCCGGCAATCCGCTGAAGGTGGCCGAGGTCGTCCGCGACCTGTGGCGCCGGGAGCGGGAGCGGGGCCTTTCCGCAGGTGAGAAGCGCATGCTCGCCAAGGCCCGCGACATTCTCGTCGGCGAGGTCGCGTTGGCCGAGAAGAGCACCAAGGACGAGGCGGAGACGCTGCTCGACAAGGTGCTGACCGAGGCCTAGTCCGCACAGCATCGTCGTACCCACTTCGTAGCGAAGAAACCATCGAGGACCGCGACGTGACCGCGCAGCTGAATCCGCGCGGTGACGTCGCGGTCCTCGTGCCTGCGGCCGGTGCCGGCGTACGCCTCGGCCCCGGTCGACCCAAGGCGCTGCGGCTGTTGGCCGGGGAACCGCTGCTGGTGCACGCGGTCCGCCGGCTGGCCGCCGCCGCATCGGTGCACACCATCGTGGTGGCCGCCCCGATCGCCGAGGTCGCGGCCGTACGTGAGCTGCTCGCGCCGATCGCCCCGGTCACGGTGGTGCCCGGTGGGGCCGAACGGCAGGAGTCCGTGGCCGCCGCCCTTGCCGCCGTGCCCGCCGGGCCCGACATCGTCCTGGTGCACGACGCGGCCCGCGCCCTGACCCCGCCCGCCCTGGTGGAGTCGGTGGCGGCTGCGGTGCGCTCGGGCCACGACGCGGTCATCCCGGTGCTGCCGGTGGTCGACACGATCAAGGAAGTCGACGCGGACGAACTGGTGCTCGGCACCGTCGACCGGCGAGCGCTGCGGGCGGTGCAGACCCCGCAGGGGTTCCGACGGTCGGTACTGGCCGCCGCACACGCCGCCGCCGGTGACGCGTTGACCGACGACGCCGGGCTGGTGGAGAAGCAGGGCGTACCGGTGTTCTGTGTTCCCGGCTCGGATCACGCCCTGAAGATCACCCGCCCCTTCGACCTCGCGCTGGCTGAGCACCTGCTGGCGACCGGTCTCCGGACGCGTACCCTCGATTCATGATCGTTCCTCGGGTGGCCATCGGCACGGACGTGCACGCTTTCGAGGCTGGCCGACCCTGCTGGGTGGCCGGCCTGCACTGGCCGGACCAGGACGGGTTGGCCGGGCACTCCGACGCCGACGTGGCCGCGCACGCCGCCTGCAACGCGCTGCTCTCCGCCGCCGGGTTGGGTGACCTCGGCGCGAACTTCGGGGTGGGGCAGCCGGAGTGGGCCGGGGCGAGCGGGGTACGTCTGCTGGTCGAGACCGCGCGCCGGGTCCGCGCCGCCGGCTTCGCCATCGGCAACGTGTCCGTGCAGGTCGTGGGGGTACGACCCAAGATCGGTCCACGCCGGGAGGAGGCCGAGCAGGTGCTGTCGGAGGCGGTCGGCGCCCCGGTCACGTTGTCCGCCGCGACCACCGACGGGCTGGGGTTCACCGGGCGCGGCGAGGGACTCGCCGGGATCGCGGTGGCCTTGGTGTACGCCCAGCCGAGCGCCTAGGCTCGCGCGATGTCCGCCGACGTCCCCGCCGACCCGCCCGCCGCCGACGGCTACCTTCAGCGCGCCACCCTCCTCGCCGAGTTGGGCCGCTACGACGAAGCGGTCGATGAGCTCGGTCTCGCGCTCGCCCTCGACCCCGCCCACGTGGAAACGCTCGTCATGCTCGCCCGGGTGCAGTTGGCCGCGGACCGGCCCGTCGAGGCGCTGGCCGCCGCCGAATCCGCCGTTGCCGCCGCACCCGGGCAGGTTCCCCCGCTCGTCCTGCGCGGCCTGGCTCTCGGCGACCTGGAACGGTACGGCGACGCCGCGCGTACCGCCGACGAGATCCTGGCCCTGGGCCCGCAGGACGCGTACGCCCAGCGCAGCGCGGCGGCGATTCTGGCGGGTTCCCGCAACGGCCAGCCGGCCCTGAACGCCGCCTGGCACGCGGTGGAGTTGGCACCCGAGGAGCCGCAGGGGCACCTGGTGCTCGGCCTGGTGGCGGCGAACATGCGAATGTTCGATCTCGCCGAGCGGGCCTACCGGGAGGCGTTGCGACTGGATCCGCGACTGGCCGAGGTGAGCGAGGACGTCGGCGTGCTGCGGTTGGAACAGCGACGCTGGAGCACCACGCTGGAGCAACTGGCCGAGGCCGCCGTGCCGACGCTGCCGCCGACCGATCCCCGCCGGACCGAGGTGAACCGTCCGGAACCGGCTCCCGACGACCTGCCCCGGCAGGGTCCGCACCCGCCCACCGGTCCGGGCGCCGACCAGCAGCCCGGCTGGCCGACCGAGGGTCGTACCGGGCCCGGCTGGCCCACCGAGGGTCGTACCGGGCCGGGCGGGCCGGCCGACGGGGGCGCCTGGCCGGGCGGGACGCCTGCGGGGTGGGACACGCCTAGCGGCGAGCGCCGCCCGGGGCCCGGTCCCCAGGACGGTGGCGAGCAGCCGAGCCACGGTGGGGCCGAGTTCCCCGAGCCGGGCCGGTTCGGCGGGCCGGTGGATGCGGGCCGGGCCGGTACCGGTCCGTTCGTCGCGCGTCGTCCGGTGCCGGCGGCGCTGCGGCAGTTCGTGCTCTGGGGCGCCGGCTGGTCGATGGTCGCCGCCCTCGTGATCGCCTGTTCGGCGACCACCGGTTCCGGCTTCTCCCGGTTCATGGCGGTGCTGGCGGCCGCCGGCGGGGGCATCGTGCTCTGGCGGCACGCGTCCCGGCTGCCCGGCCTGACCCGGACGGTGCTGCCGGTACTGCGGCGAACCGACCGTCCGCTGGTCCTGGCCGTGTACGCGGCAGCCGCCGCGCCCGCGCTGATCCTGCTCTACGCCCTGGTCGGCACGCCCTGGCCGCTGGTGCTCTCCATCGGCATCGCCACCGTCGCCCAGTTGACGATCGTCTCGCGCCCGGTGGCCTGAGCCCCGCCCTCGCCGTGCGGCAGGCAGCGGGCCTGGCGTTGGTGCGACGTGCGCAGCTCCAACGCCGGCTGCGCGCTAACAACCGGCTGCCCGTTAACAGGGGGCCCCTTCACCTCGCGAGGCGTTAACAAGGGGCCCCTGCTTCGTCAGCGGCGGGACCAGGTCCAGGCGTACGCGTCGTCCTCGCAGTCGGCTGCCGCGTCGCACAGGTCGAGCGGGCGGAAGGTGTCGACCATGACGGCCAACTCGTCGAAGAAGTCGACACCGATCGAGCGTTCCGCGGCACCGGGCTGGGGGCCGTGGGTGAAGCCGGACGGGTGCAGCGAGATGGAACCCTGCTCGATGCCGGAACCGCGTCGCGCCTCGTAGTTGCCGCCGGTGTAGAAGAGCATCTCGTCGGAGTCGACGTTGTGGTGGTGGTACGGCACCGGGATGGCGTCCGGGTGGTAGTCGACCTTGCGGGGGACGAACGAGCAGATCACGAAGTTCGGGCCCTGGAAGGTCTGGTGCACCGGTGGCGGCTGGTGGATCCGGCCGGTGATCGGCTCGAAGTCGTGGATGGAGAAGGCCCACGGGTACATGTGACCGTCCCAGCCGACCACGTCGAACGGGTGGTTGGCGTAGACGTGGCGGGTCCAGCCGCGACGGTGGCGGACCAGCACCTCTACGTCGGTCTCCTCGACCAGCAGCGGCGCGTCCGGTCCCCGGACGTCCCGCTCGCAGTACGGCGAGTGTTCCAGGAACTGGCCGCGCACCGAGAGGTAGCGCTTCGGTGGGCCGATGTGGCCGGTCGCCTCGACGGCCAGCAGCCGGGTCGGCGTGTCCCCGGTGGGCACCAGCCGGTGCACCGTCGAGGTCGGAATGATCACGTAGTCGCCGGCCACCGCGTCCAGTACGCCGAAGGTCGACTCGACCCGCAGGGTGCCCGCCTCGACGTACAGGCAGTGGTCGCCGGTGGCGTCGCGGAACAGCGGGGACGGCTGGTCGGCGAGCACGTAGGCGATGCGTACGTCGTCGTTGGCGAGCAGGTAACGCCGGCCCAGGATCGGGTCGGCCCCGGTGCCGTCGAGCTTGTGGGTGCGCAGGTGCCGGGGCTTGAGCGGCAGGTTGGGCACCCGGGTCACGGCCGGCGGGGTGAACTCCTCGGCGGCGACGATCGCGGTCGGGGCGTACCGGTGGTAGAGCAGGGACGAGTCGGAGGAGAAGCCCTCCTGGCCCATCAACTCCTCGGTGTAGAGGCTGCCGTCGGGCTGCCGGAACTGGGTGTGGCGCTTGCGCGGCAGTTCGCCGACGCTGCGGTAGTACGGCATGTCGCCTCCCGGTCACCAGCTTGATGCGTCCGATTATCGGACGCTGTTGTCCGCTCCTTGTAGCGTCCCGTACATTCTTGTCTCGTGTCAACGCAGCTGCCCGCACTCGTCGCCGGCCTGGTCGACGATGCCGCCGTCTTCCCGCCGGGCAGCGCGTCGCTGCCCGACGCCGTCGCCGCCCACCGGCGACACCGCGCCGACTGGTACGCCGACCTCGTCGGCCCGCTGCTGCTGCCCGCCTCGAAGGTTGCGGCGGGCGAACTGAGCGGGCTGGTCGACCCGGCCGAGGGCTTCGTGATCGGGTTGATCGGCGACACCGGCCTCGACCGGCTGCCCCTCGCGCTGTCGTTCCTGCCGCCGCTCGGGGTGACCGTCCGGCAGGTGGAGGCCCCGGTCGCCAAGCGGGGCGAGGACCCGCAGCCCGGCCTGGCCGAGCTGATCAAGCTCACCGAGCGGCTGGACGACGTCGCCGTCTTCGCGGAGATCCCGTTGACGTTCGGGCTGACCGCCGCCCTGGACACGCTGGCCGAGGCGCGCTCCGATGGGTTGCCGGTCGCCGCCAAGTTCCGTACCGGCGGGTTGGCCGCCGAGCTGTTCCCCACTCCCGCCGAGCTGGCTGCGGTCATCTGCGCCTGCCGGGACCGGCAGCTGCCGTTCAAGTTGACGGCGGGGCTGCACCACGCGGTGCGCCACCTCGACCCGGAAACCGGCATCACCCATCACGGCTTCGCCAACGTGCTGGCCGCGACGCTTGCCGCCGCCGAGGGGGCCGCGGTGGGGGCGGTGACCGAGCTGCTCACGGTCCGCGACGAGCGACCCCTGGTGCAGCAGTTCGAGGGCCGGCACGACCTGGCGCGTCCGCTGTGGGTGGGCTTCGGCTCGTGCAGCATCGTGGAACCACTTACCGATCTGATCCGGCTGGGGCTGGTGAACGGGAGAAATCAGGCATGAGCGAGCGAGTGAGCTGGGTGGCGGGCGCGGAAGGGTCCGGTTTCGGCATCCAGCACCTGCCGTACGGGGTGTTCCGGGTCGGTGACGGGGAACCGCGCATCGGCGTACGCATCGCCGATGTGGTTCTGGACCTGGCCGCCGCGGAGGCCGCCGGTCTGGTGCTGGCCGGCGGGGCGCTGCGCGAGCCGACGCTCAACACGTTCCTGGCGCTGGGGCGTCCGCAGTGGACCTCGGTACGGCAGCGGATCACCGAACTGCTCACCGACCCGGCCCACCGGGCCGCCGTGGAGCCGCTGCTGGTGCCGCTGGAGCAGGTCCGGATGGAACTGCCCATCGAGGTCGCCGACTACGTGGACTTCTACTCCTCCGAGCAGCACGCCTCGAACGTCGGCCAGATCTTCCGGCCCGGCCAGCCGGCGCTGCTGCCCAACTGGAAGCACCTGCCGATCGGCTACCACGGCCGGGCCGGCACCGTGGTGGTCTCCGGCACCCCGGTGGTACGCCCGCAGGGCCAGCGGCCGAGCAAGGACGGGCCGGTCTTCGGCCCGTCGGTACGCCTCGACATCGAGGCCGAGGTCGGGTTCGTGGTCGGCGTACCGAGTCCGCTCGGCGCCCGGGTGGCCGTCGCCGACTTCGACGAGCACATCTTCGGCGTGGTGCTGGTCAACGACTGGTCGGCCCGGGACATCCAGGCGTGGGAGTACCAGCCGCTGGGCCCGTTCCTGGGCAAGTCGTTCGCCACCTCGATCGCCGCCTGGGTGACCCCGCTGGACGCGCTGCGGAACGCGTACGTCGCCGCGCCGGAGCAGGACCCGGCGGTCCTCGACTACCTGCGCGACGACCCGCACGTCGGGCTGGACCTGCGGTTGACCGTGCAGTGGAACGGCGAGACGGTCAGCGAGCCGCCGTTCGCCGGGATGTACTGGACGCCGGCCCAGCAGTTGGCCCACCTGACCGTCAACGGCGCCTCGCTGCGTACCGGTGACCTCTACGCCTCCGGCACCGTCTCCGGTGACCGGCGTGACCAGGTCGGCTCGTTCCTGGAGCTCACCTGGGGCGGTGCCGAGCCGGTGACCGTGGGTGGGGCGGAACGCACCTTCCTGCTCGACGGCGACACCGTGACCATCACCGCCACCGCACCCGGACCGGACGGCTCCACCATCACGTTGGCCGAGGTTACGGGCACGATCGTGCCGGCTCGCTGACCCCTTTCCGACAGGTCTCCCGCTATCGCACCGGCTGTGCGAACAAGTCCCGTCACCGCTCGTTGATCGCCTCGGAATTCCGTCGCCACGTCGCGCCGGGCTGACCGGCGCCCCCCGTTCCGGTCGGTCCGGTCGCGGCGGGGCGGCATGTCGAAGCCGAGGGAGATGACGACGATGCACGATCTCGTGGGCGCGGTCTGGCGTACCAGCAGCCGCTCCAATGACCAGGGGCTCTGCGTGGAGGTGGCCGACAACCTGGTCCGCCGCCGCGGTGTGGTGGGTATACGTGACTCCAAGGACCAGGCCGGGCCGGTGCTGAAGGTCAGCCCTCGGGGCTGGAGCGCGTTCGTCGGTGCGATCCGCGACGGCGACTTCGCCCGCTGACCGCCCAGGGTCTCCGGGGCGGACGATCTGCCCCGGGGCCCCGCATCATGATCTCGCCGGGTCGGCTGCCGACCTCCGCCGCAGCGCAGCCTGACCGCAGCATCCGGGCCGTTCCGACTGGTGGGTAGGGTGCCGGGCGGGGAGGTACGGCATGGGGTGGACGACGGGGCAGCGGCGGATCGTGGCAGCGGTGGCGGCGACCGGGGTCGCGGCGGCACTCGCGCTCGTCGCGTACCGCGTCCTGGCGCCGGCCGAGGTCAGCACCACCGCCCGAGGCGACTACCCCGCGCGCAGCCAGCCGGCACCCGGGGTGGTGGGCCGCCTGCCGGTCGCCCCGCTGATCGTGGACGGCCGGCTGCGGGTGTACGCGGCACAGCGCCAGGTCTACGCCGATCAGCCGGCCGACGGTCGGCACCGGAGCACGCCGTACTGGTCGTACCGCCGGTGGCCGGCGACGGTGGACGCGGTGGTGGCGAGCGGTACGACTGTGGTGAGCCGGTGGTCCGACGGCAGGCTGGTGGCCCTCGACGCGCGTACCGGTCAGGTCATCTGGCGCGCGGACGGCCCCGAGCCGGAGCGGGAACGGGTCACCCGCCGGACCGGGTCGGCGATCGTCTGGCAGCCGCGTGGTGTCTCCGTGGTCCGGACGGCCGACGGCCGGGATGCGGTGGTGACCTCCGGTTCCGGCGAGGTGCGGGCGGTGGACCTGGCCGGTGGTGCGCAACTGTGGCAGGCCGAGGTGGGGCGTGGTTGCCGGGAGCCGGTCGGCGGCAGCGCCGACGGCCAACTGCTCACCCTGGACCGCTGTGCCGGGCCGACGGTGGTCGAGTTCCGGGACGCGGCGACCGGGAAGGTGGGCGACCGGTGGCGTCCTCCGGACGCCGGTGACGAGCTGACGGCGACCCTGATCGGCTGCGCTCCGACGGGCTGCGCGGCGTTGCGTACCGCTGGTCCGGACGGCATCTCGACCCGGGGTTGGTTGCTCGGCTCCGGTAAGCCGGTTGCGGCTGCGGTGCTCGACGCAGCGGACGCCGAACTGCTCGACGGGACGGCCGTGACCTTGACGGACGGGCTGGTCGTCGGCCGCGCGGTGCGCAACGGCACTGAGCGCTGGCGGGCGTCGGTCGGGCCGGGCCGGTTGATCGCCGTTCAAGCCGACCGGGTCCATGTGTTGACCGTGGGGAACGAGCTGGTCACGTTGGACGCGGCCAGCGGTCGTGAGCTGTCCCGGTTCGTCCTGAACGTGGGCTCCGACGGCACCGGGTGGCTGCCCGGGTCGGTGTACGCAGCCGACGGATACGTCACGGTGGAGCGGCTGCGGCGGCCGGTCGACCCCGATGGGGACGATCACACTTACTACTTCACCGCAGAACCGTTGATCATCGCCGCGACCTGATCAGCGCACAAATATCCGCAAAGCGGACAAAAAAGACATATGGTGCTGGTGGTGGGCTTCCGGGCCGGTCCGCTGGGGGATGGCGGACCGGCCCGGTACGGCCTCGGGAGCCGGGCTCAGCTCAGCGCGACCTCGGCGGCGGCCAGGAAGGCGTCGTTCTCGGCCGGGGTGCCGATGGTGACCCGGACCCCGTCACCCGGGAACGGTCGGACGATCACGCCCCGAGCCTCACACGCCTTGCCGAACTCCAGCGCCCGCTCGCCCAGCGGCAGCCAGACGAAGTTCGCCTGGCTGGCGGGCACGTCCGGGATCAGCTTGCGCAGCGCCTCGGTGACCCGCTCCCGCTCGGCCACCACCAGGGCGCACCGCCGCTCCATCTCGTCGGCCTGGGCCAGCGCGGCCAGCGCCCCGGCCTGGGCCGCCATGCTGCTGGAGAAGGGCGTGACGACCTTGCGTACCGCCGCTGCCACCTGCGGCTGGGCGACCAGGAAACCGATCCGCAGACCGGCCAGCCCCCAGGCCTTGGACAGGGTGCGCAGCACGGCCACGTTGGGCCGGTCGACGTAGTTCAGCCCGTCGGGCACCTCCGGGTCGGTGACGAACTCCCGGTACGCCTCGTCGATCACCACCAGCACGTCGTCCGGCACGTCGTCCAGGAAGCGGTCCAGCTCCGCCCGACCCAGCGCGGTGCCGGTCGGGTTGTTGGGGTTGCAGACCAGGATCATCCGCGTCTGGTCGGTCACCGCCGCGGCCATCGCCGCCAGGTCGTGCCCGTGCCCGGCGTCGTTGGGCACCTTCACGCTGGTCGCGCCGCTGGTCGCCGCGATGATCGGGTACGCCTCGAACGACCGCCACGCGTAGACCAGCTCGTCACCGGGCAGGCAGGTGGCGCGTACCAGGTGCTCGGCCAGCGCCACGGAGCCGCAGCCGGTGGCGATCCGGTCAGGGTCCACCCCGTACCGGTCGGCCAGCGCCTGGCGCAGCGCCACCACGCCCATGTCCGGGTAACGGTGCACCCCGGCGGCGGCCTCGGCGACCGCCTCCACCACACCGGGCAGCGGGCCGTACGGCACCTCGTTGCTGGCCAGCTTGATGGCCTCCGGCAGACCCAGTTCGCGAGCCAGGTCGGCCGGGCTGCGCCCGGGCACGTAGTTGGGCAGCGCGTCGAGGTCGGCACGGGTCAGCCGCACTGTCGGCTGGCGTCCGGTGTCGGTCATGGGGCATCTCCGGGTGGGTTGGCGCCGTCGGCGGGGGTACGGGGAACCTTGACCACCACGGTCTGCGCCCGCTTGTCGTGCAGCGCCTGTCGCAGCGGGTGGTCGAAGAGCGGGGAGAGTGCGTCGATCAACTGGAGCAGCAGACCGAGGCCGCAGCAGTACCAGAGCAGGGTGGGCAGACCGAGGGTGTTCCACCGACGCAGCGCGCGGCCGAAGCCGAGCGGGGCGTCCGCCTCGACCGGTACCGCCCGGATGCCCATCAGCCGCTTGCCGAAGCTCTGCCCGCTGGCCGCCATCGACGGCACCTCGTACGCCAGCCAGAGCATCGTGGCGATCAGCAGAATCACCACGATCAACGACCCGGTCTGGTCGCCGGCCTGCGGCAGCGGTTCGGTGTTGCGTTCCGGGTTCTGCAGACGGCGGCCGAACTCGTTGAGCGGCACCGAGATCTCGTCCAGCAGGCGCGCGACGAACCAGCCGTTGACCAGCACGTTGAGCATGAACACGATGCCGAAGTCGATGAGTCTGGCACCGAGTCGAGCGCCGAAGCCGGCCAGCGGCATACCGTGCGGCCGGGGCTCCGGTGGCCGTCCGGGCCAGGTCGGGTACGGCCAGCCGGGCGGTGGCCCGTGCCGCGGATCGCCGGCCGGCGGCCACTGCTGCCAGCCAGCGGGTGGAAGATGCCCCGGGGGTGGGCCCCCGACCGGTGTGCCCGGCGGGGTGGCTGGTGTGCCGGGCGGGGTGGTTGGTGTGCCGGGCGGGGTGGCCGATGTCACCGGCTCGGGTTCCGGTGTCGGTTCGGGCTCGGGCGGGGGTGGGCCCTCGGGTGGGGTGGCGTCGACCGGGATGGGCGCGCCGATCCAGCCCTCGCCGTCCCAGTATCTGCGGGTTTGCGGGTCGGCGGGGTCGACGTACCAGCCGGGTGCCACGCTCACGGCGCGGCCTTGCTGTGCTCGGTCACCTGGCCACCTTAACGACGACGGTCCCGGCGAACTTGTCGTGGAGGCACTGCTGCCAGGGCTTGTCCCACAGTTGCCACAGCCCGTCGAGGTAGCTGCCGAAGGGCACCAGCGACCCGCCCACGAACTCCACGAGGTACCGCTTCCCTGCCATCCGTCGATCGAGGGTGGCGGTCGGATCGAGCGGAACGACCCGCAGTTTCATCACCTTCTTGCCGATGGTCTGCCCGGTCCGCTTGAGGTACTCGACGTGGTACAGCCAGTAGATCGCGAACATGAGCGCGAACAGCGCGACCTGGAGCAGCAGCATCGGCAGCAGGATCTCCGTGATGACGTCGGCGGGGGTGGGGTCCGCCAACGTGCCGTCCGGGTTCATTTCCGGCAGGTTGGTGACGAGCCAGGCCGTGAATGCCAGGAAGATCGGCGTGAACAGCACCAGCAGCACGGCGGTGGCGATCGCCGTGTCGATCAGGTACGCCAGCAGCCGGTCACCGAAGCTGGCCAACGGCTGCCCACCCGGCCCGAGCACCGGCGGTGGCGGCCCGCCCGCCCACTTCGGCGGCGGCTGACCCGGGGACCAGCCCGGGGGCGGTTGACCTGGGGACCAGCCGGGTGGTGGCTGACCCGGCGGCCAGCCGGGTGGCGGGCCACCGGGGACGCCCGGCGGGGGTGGCGGGCCGGCCCAACCCGCGGGGGGTGGGGCGTACTGCGGCGGGGAACCGGTGGGCGGCGGGGCGTCACCGGCGACGGGCGGCGGCCCACCGATCGGTGAGCCGCCACCGACCGGCGACGTGGGGTGGGGTGAGGGCTGGGTCACGCTCGACAGTGTTACAGGTTGCCGCGCTTCTCCTGCTCACGCTCGATCGCCTCGAAGAGGGCCTTGAAGTTGCCCTTGCCGAAGCCGAGCGAGCCGTGCCGCTCGATGAGCTCGAAGAAGACGGTCGGGCGGTCCTGCACCGGCTTGGTGAAGATCTGGAGCAGGTAGCCGTCCTCGTCCCGGTCCACCAGGATCTTGCGGGCCTTCAGCTCCTCGATCGGCACGCGTACCTCACCGATGCGGGCCCGCAGCTCCGGGTCGTCGTAGTACGAGTCCGGGGTGTCCAGGAAGTCGACGCCGGCCGCCCGCATCGCGTCGACGCTGGCCAGGATGTCGTTGGTGGCCACGGCGATGTGCTGCGCGCCCGGGCCCTGGTAGAACTCCAGGTACTCGTCGATCTGCGACTTTTTGCGGGCGATTGCCGGCTCGTTGAGCGGGAACTTCACCTTGCGGGTGCCGTTCGCGACCACCTTGCTCATCAGCGCCGAGTAGTCGGTGGCGATGTCGTCACCGATGAACTCGGCCATGTTGGTGAAGCCCATGACCCGCTTGTAGAACTCGACCCACTCGTCCATCCTGCCGAGCTCCACGTTGCCGACCACGTGGTCGACGGCCTGGAAGAAGCGCTTCGGCTGGATGCCGGCGTCGATCATCGGCTGGCGGTCCACGATCGGGCCGCGGGCGACGAAGCCGGGCAGGAACGGGCCGGTGTAGCGGGACCGGTCGACCAGGGTGTGCCGGGTGTCGCCGTACGCGGCGATGGCGGCCATCCGGACGGTGCCGTGCTCGTCGCTGACGTCGTGCGGCTCCAGCAGGCCGGTCGCGCCCTGCGCGGTGGCGTGCGCGTACGCGGCGTCCACGTCCGGCACCTCCAGCGCGATGTCGGAGACACCGTCGCTGTGCTTGGCCACGTGCTCGGCGCCGTCGGCGTCGGGGCGTACCACGCCGGTGAGCACGAACCGGGCCGAGCCGCTGGTCAACACGTACTGGGCGTGGTCGCGGTGGCCCTGCTCCGGGCCCCGGTACGCCACGCAGGTCATGCCGAAGGCGGTGGAGTAGTAGTGCGCGGCCTGCTTGGCGTTGCCGACCAGGAAGTGCACGTGGTCGAGGCCCTTGACCGGGAACGGGTCATGGGCGATGTCGTGGTCGACGGCGCCGACGAGGGCATCGACGTCGACGTCGTCGGTCGACTGGGGTCGGTCGATCGCCTGGGTCATGGTGGCCTCCCTTGCGTACCGGCCGGCCTGCTCGGCCGACGCTGTGCTCGTTCCCCGGACTATCACCGTGACCCCGCTCACTGAGCAACTGTCAGCTCTATCGCTGGTCAGGTTGCACAACAAGTAGGGTGTTCAGCCGTGAACCCTGGACAGGATGTACAGCTCGATGCGCTCGATGTCAGCCTGATCGAACTGCTCGCCGCGGAACCGCGGATCGGTGTGCTGGAGTGCTCCCGTCGCCTGGGGGTGGCTCGCGGCACCGTCCAGGCGCGGCTCGACAAACTGGTCGACCGGAAGGTGATCGGCGGATTCGGGCCGGAGGTGTCGCCGGCCGCGATCGGGTTCACGGTGACCAGCTTCGTCACCTTGGAGATCAGTCAACGGCACGGGCACGTCCCGGTGGCCAACCACCTGGCCGGGATTCCCGAGGTGCTGGAGGCGCACACCATCACCGGCTCCAGCGACCTGCTCTGCCGGATCGTGGCCCGCTCCAACGCCGACCTGCAACGGGTGATCGACCAGATCGTCGCGTACGAGGGCATCCGCCGCGCCTCCACGATCATCGCCCTGGACGAGCAGATCCCGTACCGCGTCCTTCCCCTCGTCCGCTCCGCCGTCCGGGAAGGAAGGGCACCTTCTTAACGCCTCCGGTAGAGCAGGGGTCCCCTGCTAACACGCCTCAGTCGGGTGACGCGCCTCAGGCGGCTGAGGCGGATCAGTCGGCGCACAGCGCGTCACCGAGCGGGGTGCGCCGGTAGCGCACGGCCCGGCCGGTGCGGATCCGGCTGACCAGCCCGGCCTCCCGCAGCACCGTGAGATGGTCGCCGACACCGCCGAGGCTGAGCCCGAGTTGAGCGACGAGTTGACTGGTGGTGGCGGGCAGGGCGAGCGCCCGCAGCACCGCCGCCCGCGAGCGGCCGACCAGCCGATCCAGGGCGTCGTCGGGCCGCGCCGGGTCCGGCGGCCCGAGCAACTCGGCCACCCCGGAGGCCCGGTAGACGATCGCGTACGGCCAGGGCTGCTCGACGTACGCGATCAGGGTGCCGAAGACGGTGGGTACGAAGAGCAGGCCCCGACCGGCCAGCGAGTGGGTGTCGGGGTCGGTGTCGTTGATCTCGATGACGCCGACGTCACCGGGGATCCAGCGCAGCCGAGGATCCAGGTCGGCGACGGCCGCACCCCAGCCGTAGGCGAGCAGGCGACCCGCCCGACGCACCAGGTCGCGCTCCAGGATCGCGCGCAGGCGCGGCCAGTCCGGCTCGACCAGCGCCTTCCAGGACTCCTCGATCGCGTCCGCGATCAGGTCGACCACGTTCGGTGACGCGTAGATCCGGCGGGCGTACGCCGGTGGAGTGGCGCGGGGCCCGGCGAGGTTACGGGCCAACTCGTCGCGGGCCTGCGCCAACGGGGTCGCCCGGACCGCGGCCAGTTCGCCGTGGAAGTCCCGGGCCGTGCCGTCCGGCGGAGGCTGGATGAAGTCGGCGTTGTAGCCGCCGCGACGCAGCAGCGCCAGCAACGCCCCGACCGCCGGCACCTCCCGGCGCAGCCGCTCGTACGCGGGCCTGGTCCGGGCCACCCACGGCCCCAGCCCGTCGGAGGCTCGCTGGCCGGCGTGCAGCCGCAACGCGGACACCGTCTCGCCCAGCGGGGAGACGGCGTACCGACTGGCGGCCACGTCGGCCGGAGTGACCTCGATCCGCATGCCGCACCTTTCGCTTGACAGCGAAAGGATAGAGCCGACCGGGGCCTTCGACCAGGCTGATCGCCGTGACCGACACGCGTACGCCCACCGTCGAGCGGCCGGCGACCTTCGGCGACGTCTTCGCCGTCGCCGAGTTCCGGGTGATCTTCGGCAGCTTCGGGATCTTCATGATCGGCGAGACGGTGAAGATGCTCGCCCTCTCCGTGCTGGTCTACGAGCGCACCGGCTCCGGGCTGCTGGCCGCGCTGGCGTACGTGACCGGGTTTCTGCCGCACGCGCTCGGCGGGGTGTTCCTGCTGGCCCTGGCGGACCGGATGCCGGCCCGCGCGCTGATCGTCGGGTACGACCTGTTGCGGCTGGCGGTGGTCGTGGTGCTCGCCACCGGCGCGCTGTCACCGCCGCTGATGCTCGGCCTGGTCGCCGTCGTGGCGCTGTTCGGCCCGGTCAGCAGTGCCGCGCGGACCGCGCTGCTGCCCGAGGTGCTGCACGGCGACTCGTACGTGTTGGGGCGGTCGCTGCTCTCGGTGGCATCCGGGGGCACCCAGGTGGCCGGCTTCGCCGTCGGTGGCCTGCTGCTCGGGCTGGTCGGGCCCTACGGCGCGCTCTGGCTGACCGCGTTGACCTGCGGGCTGTCCGCCCTGCTGGTACGCGTCGGCCTCACCCGCCGCCCCGCCCGGATCCGCACCGCCCCTGCCACCGATGCCGTAAGCACTGGTGCCGTGGGCCCGGCCAGCGGTGCCGTGGGCCCGGCCGTGGGGCGGGGCAGGGGTGGTGCCGTTCGGGAGACGCTGCGGGTCAACCGGGAACTGCTCGCCGATCGCCGGATCCGGGGACTGCTGCTCGCCCAGTGGCTGCCCGGCTCGCTGCTCGTCGGTGCCGAAGGCGTGGCGGTGCCGTACGCGGCGGAGTTGGGGCCGGGCGCGAGTGCCGGCGTACTGCTGATGGCCGGTGCGGGCGGGATGCTGGTCGGTGACCTGCTGGTGGGTCGGTTCGTGGCGCCGGCGCGTCGGGAGCGGTGGACGCCCTGGCTTGCGTTGCTGCTCGGCGTACCGATGCTGGCGTTCCTGGCCGGTCCGGGGCTGCTGCCGGCGGCGGCGCTCTTCGCGGTGGCCACCGCGGGCTTCGCCTACCAGCTCGGGCTGGCCCGACGCTTCCTCGACGCGGTGCCCGAGTTGCGTCGTGGGCAGGCGTTCGGGCTGGTCAGCACGGGGATGATGGCGATGCAGGGGCTGGCGGCGGCGGGTGCGGGCGGGCTGAGCGAGTGGCTCGCCCCGGGCGTGGTGATGGCGGTGGCCGGTGCCGCGTCGATCGCCGCGACGCTGACACTGTGGCCGGTGCTGAAGCCTGCCGCTCACTCGCGTTAACAAGGGGCCCCTCTACCACCGGAGGCGTTAATAAGGTGCCCTTCCTTTCACGACACGCGGTGCGGTGCGGGCGGTGGGGGGTGCGGGTGGCTACCGTGTTCCGGTGGCGAAGGGCAGTGGCCTCGGCGTGCGTGGTTGGCTGCTGCTTGGCCTGACCACGGTCGTCGCGCTGGCCGCGACCGGAGTCTGGAACCCGTTTCCTGGCATGTGGGATTGGGTGAACCGGCGGTCGCCCATCTCCGAGCCGGACCTCGTCTGGCAGCAACGTATCGGTGGCACCCCGCGCAGCGTCACCATCGCCGGGGAGACGGTGGTGGTCGAACAACGCACCCGGGTCGAGGCCCGCAGCCTGGCCACCGGCAGTCAACTCTGGGAGCGCAAGGCCGACTGGAGCGCGGTGGCCGGCGGCGGTGCCGAAGCCGTGGTCGCCGTCGGTCGCCTGCTGGTCAAGGGGTACGAGGTCCTCGACCCGACCACCGGCGTGACCCGTCGGCGCAACAACGACGCGGTGGCCGTCTGGACCTACCGCAACCTGCTGCTCGACGCGCGTTGCGTGGAGGCGACCGACTGCACCCTGAGCGCCTGGGAACCGCGCGGGGTCGCGCCGCTGTGGACCGCCTTCCTGCCCGGGGTCAGCAGCGGCCTGCTCGCCGACAACCCGAACCTGCTCGACAGTCGTCGGCTGTCCAGCCCCCGCATCGACGGTGAGGTGGCGGGCCCGGAGACCGTACCGGCGCTGCTCGGGTTCCCCGTCGACGGGCGGGTGCACGTGGTGGACACCGCCACCGGTCGGGTGTTGCAGGACGTGGAACCCGGACGCGACGAGCGGCTCGCGGTGATCGGTGGCCGGCTGCTGCGCATCGTCGCCCGCTCCCAGGACGGCAACTGCTACTTCACCATCTCCGGCCGGGACGCGGCCACCGGGCAGGAGACCTGGCAGCGTTCCGGGCTCAACCTGCGTACCGCCGACAGTGCCGGGTGCGTGCAGCGGGAGGACCCGTACGGCGCCCGCAACGTGCTGGTCGGGGTCGCGCCGGACGGTCGGGAGGCGATCCTCGACGGGTACGACGGGCGGCTGCTGCTGGCCACCGAGAACTCCGAACGGGTGCTCGCCGTGGACGACCGGTACGCGGTGGTGCGTACCGCCGGCCGGGACGGGATCTCCGGCCGGGAACTCAGCTCCGGTCAGGTGCGGTGGAACCGGCCGAGCGGCGAGAAGGCGGGTGCGGCACTGACCCCGTACGCGGCCGTCGTCGCCGACGAGAAACCGAACCGGCTGGTGGCCCTGGACCCGCGTACCGGCCGGGAACTGGTCGCGCTGCGGACCTCGGCCAACGCGCTGGCGGTCGGCCCGGCCGGCATGGTGATCGGTGAGGGCCGTGAGATCGGCTACATCCGCTTCGGTGCGGCGAGCGGCGACCCGGCCCGCAACGGTGATCCAGGTCGCAACGGCGACGGAAGTGTGCCAGGGCCGGCGGGCAGTCCCGGCGCGCCGGGGCCGCAGAGCACCTGCGGGCCGAAGAACGAACTGTGCGACGACCCTGATCCCGGCAAGTGACGCCGTCCGCCGGGTCGGATGAGGGTGAGCGGCACCACCCCACCCGGTGGGTAGGAGTGATCGAACCTTCTGCCCTAGGCTTTGCCGTCATGAGCGAGCGTCAGCGAGCGAATCACGGGTGTAGTGCGGTGGTGCCCCACGGCGGCACGGAGCGCAGTGGAGTGACGGCATGAGCACGGAATTCTCGTACGCCCCGCTGTTGCCGACCGGGCCGGACCAGACGGAGTACCGCCTGGTCACCGACGAGGGCGTCGACGTGGTGAACGGCCCGGGTGGCCGCCGGTTCCTCACCGTCGACCCGGCCGCGCTGACCGCGCTGACCGCCGAGGCGATGCATGACATCGCCCACTTCCTGCGGCCGGCGCACCTGGCCCAGCTGCGGTCGATCATCGACGACCCGGCGGCCTCGCCGAACGACCGGTTCGTCGCGCTGGACCTGCTGCGCAACGCCAACATCGCCGCCGGCGGAGTGCTGCCGATGTGCCAGGACACCGGCACCGCGATCGTGATGGGCAAGCGTGGCCGGCACGTGCTCACCGACGGCAGCGACGCCGAGGCGATCTCCCGCGGCGTATGGCAGGCGTACACCCGGCTGAACCTGCGCTACTCGCAGCTCGCCCCGCTGACCATGTGGGAGGAGCGCAACACCGGCAGCAACCTGCCCGCCCAGGTGGAGCTGTACGCCGAGGACCCGGACGGGCACCCGGACGCGTACAAGTTCCTCTTCATGGCCAAGGGCGGCGGCTCGGCCAACAAGTCGTACCTCTACCAGGAGACCAAGGCGCTGCTGAACCCGACGCGGATGATGCAGTTCCTGGAGGAGAAGCTGCGGCTGATCGGCACCTCGGCCTGCCCGCCGTACCACCTGGCCGTGGTGATCGGCGGCACCAGCGCCGAGTACGCCCTGAAGACCGCCAAGTACGCCTCCGCCAAGTACCTCGACGCGCTGCCCACCTCCGGCTCGATGACCGCGCACGGCTTCCGTGACCTGGAGCTGGAGGCGGAGGTGCTGGAGTTGACCCGCAACTTCGGCATCGGCGCGCAGTTCGGCGGGCGCTACTTCTGCCACGACGTACGGGTGGTGCGGCTGCCCCGACACGGCGCGTCCTGCCCGGTGGCCATCGCGGTGTCCTGCTCGGCCGACCGCCAGGCGGTTGCCAAGATCACCCCGTCGGGTGTGTGGCTGGAGCGACTCGAAACCGACCCGGCTCGCTACCTGCCCGAGGTCACCGACGCGCAGCTGGACACCACCGAGGTGGTCCGCGTCGACCTGAACCGGCCGATGGACGAGATCCGCGCCGAGCTGTCGAAGTACCCGGTCAAGACCCGACTCTCCCTGACCGGCCCGCTGGTGGTCGCCCGGGACATCGCCCACGCCAAGATCGCCGAGCGGCTGGACGCGGGCGAGCCGATGCCGCAGTACCTGCGCGACCACGCCGTCTACTACGCCGGCCCGGCGAAGACCCCGGAGGGCTACGCCTCCGGCTCGTTCGGCCCGACCACGGCCGGGCGGATGGACGCCTACGTGGAGAAGTTCCAGGCCGCGGGCGGGTCGATGGTGATGCTCGCCAAGGGCAACCGGTCCGCTCAGGTGACCCGCTCCTGCGAGCAGCACGGCGGCTTCTACCTCGGCTCGATCGGCGGCCCGGCCGCCCGGCTCGCCCAGGACTGCATCAAGCACGTCGAGGTTCTGGAGTACGCGGAGCTGGGCATGGAGGCGGTCTGGAAGATCGAGGTGGAGGACTTCCCGGCCTTCATCGTCGTCGACGACAAGGGCAACGACTTCTTCGCCGAGGTCACCAAGCCCGTCCTCACCATCGGCAGCCGCTGAGCGTCTCGGCCACCTGAGCGACGGCAGTGCGACGATGCGAGCCCTCGGCGTGTTGCCGAGGGCTCGCCTGCCGGGCTCAGTAGGGCGTCTCGTAGTCGTACAGCGCCGTTACACCCTCTTCCCGGTCGAGATCGCCCGGTGCGCGTTCTCCGCCCGGTCGGTGACCGGGCTCTGTTGCTAGTGAAGGCTCGGACTCCCGAGACGCCGCAACCATGTAGCCAACCTTGGCGGATGCCCCAGGATGCCGCATCCCGGCACCGTCTTGCGGAACCCGAGACTGCGACATGCGGCAACCGGTGCCGCGCTCTCACATCAGCCGCGTGCAACGCCACCCACCGCCGTCGAGCGGCTGACCTTGAAAGCCGCCATTCCCCAGCCCTCCGGCAGCCCTGGGTAGGGGCCCGGGCGCCTTTGCTCTGCTTCACCCCACGCACTGCTTCGTCGCCGAAACCGTTGCGTGGGTTGAAGCAGAGCAAAGGCGCGGCGAAGGGGTGTGCTCACCCGGCCACCGGGCGAGCGTCGCCTGACCCACCCGCTCCAGGATCGCCTCGGCCGCTTCCTCCCAGCCTCGCGCCCGAGACGGGGATGAAGCTCCCCGATGTTGAGCGACCCGCCCGCGCTGGCGCCGTCCCCCTCGCGGTCAGGTGGGCCCACCGGGAGGCCCCGAGCCGCGCCGGGTCGAACACCGGCCCGCGCCGGGCCGTGACCGGACGAAGCTACACCTGCGCCAGCGAGTGGATCCAGCTGTGCTTCCGCACCAGGGGCGCCGGACTTCCGCCCGGCACCCCTGTCGTTCCGGATCAGCCCTGGTAGTGCACGTAGAAGTAGTAGTAGTCCTCGCCGGAGGTGATGCCCGACGCGGTCCTGCTCGACACGTACAGGTAGTGGCCGCCGTCGTACCTCGGGGTCAGCGTGATCGTCGCGGTGCCGTCGGCACCTGCCGCGACCGTCCGCTCCTCGTTGTTGTACCGGTAGACGAACTCGGTGGTGCCAGGCATCTGCGCGGTCAGCGTGAACTGACCCGGGATGTTCGGGCCGCCTCCGCCGGTGGGTGGGTAGTCCGTGCTGCTCACCGTCGGCGCCAACCGGTTGAGGACGAAGGCGTGCTCGGCTCCGTCCGAGACGATCGATCCCATCGTGGCGCGTACGGTCAGCCGCACCCAGCCGGAACGGTCAGCAGGGTAGGACTGCGGCGTCCAGTTGATCGTGGCCACCCCATCGGCGCCTGCGGTGACCGTCCGCTCCTCTTCGCCCTCGAAGGTGTAGACGTACCCGGTCACGCCGTCGTGGGCCGGGCGGAAGGTGAACTCACCAGCGACTCCCGGTCCGCCGCTCTGCTGGTAGATGGGATAGTCAGCCGATTCGATCGTCGGTGCCCAGGACGTCGCTTCGAAGTACGCCGAGGCGGCCTCGGAGACGGTGCCGTCGGCGGTTCGGCTGTAGACCTCCATCCAGTGGAATCCGCCGAAGGTGGTAGTGAAAGTTACGCTCGCGGTACCGTCCGCCTCGGCGGCGACCGTCCGTTCCGGTCCGCCGGCCACCGACCAGACGTACTCGGTCACGCCGGGCATGCCGGGGCGGAAGACGAACGTGCCGGGGGTGCCGACGAGGGCGCCCTCGCCGCCTCCGATCGGGTACTGCTCGGACGAGACGGTGGGCTCGGTTGCCAGGTAGAACTGCAACTGCGCCTCGCCGCTGGGCAGCCCGCCGGAGGTCCGACTGGTCACGGTGACCCGGTTCCAGCCGGACTTGCGGGGAGTGACCGTCACCGTGGCGGTGCCGTCCGTCCCTGCCGGCACGGTGGCCGGATCGCCGTCGTTGAGCCGGTAGGTGTACTCGACCACGTCCTCCATACCGGGCGTGAACGTCAGCTCGCGGGGTTCGCCGATGGCGCCGTCCGGATTTCCGTCGGTGATCCGGGGCGCGGTGTCGCGCACGGTGAACTCGTAGGTCGTCTGTGCCGAGCGATTGCCGGTGTGGTCGGCGGTTTGCACGTACAGCCGGTTGGAGTGGCTGCGCGTCGGCGCGTGGCTGATGGTGGCCAATCCCGACTCGTCGGCGGCCACGTATGTGTACGGGCCGCTCTCGCCGTAGTAGTAGCCGGCGATGTCGTCCGCGCCCGGCGCGGAGAGGTGGAAGGCGCCGGGAATGCCCGGACCGCCGTGACCTGGCTGGCTCCAGCCGGCCGGGTAGTCGGTGGAGGTGACTGTCGGAGCCGGCGGTCGCACCGTGTCGACGGTGAACCGGCACTCCGGGGACCAGTCGGAACTGGCGTGCTGGTCGGCGGCGCGGACCGAGAAGGCGTACGTGCCGCCGTGGACCATCCCACCCTCCGGCACCGTGTAGCTGATGCGGCGTGGCGCGTAAGTACTGTAGGACGTCCACTCGGTGCGCTCGGTGGGCCGATCGGCCGGCCACCAGGCGAAGGTGGCGGTGACCTGATCTCCGGCGAACCCGTCGAGCTTGTCCGGGTCGGTGACCTGGGCGCTGAGCACCGGCACGGTGGTGCCGATCAGCCGGCCGTCCGCGCAGGCTAGACCGGCGACGGTCAGTGCGCTCGGCACGTCGGGTGCGGCGTTGGACTCGATCGAGATGCCCAGCGGCGTGATCCACCGGCTGAGGCGCTTGTTCTTCTCATGCTTCCCGGCGATCCGGGCCATCAGGGTGAGGCTGTCCTGACCGTCGGCAACCGCCTGGCGCAGCGTTTCGGTGAGATCGAGTTCGAGGTAGCTGGCCGGGCAGGCGGGGGAGTTGAAGACGTCACCGCCCCGCTCGTACACCCGTGGCGCGGTCTTCCAGGTCGGCGGCTGAGCCGGCGTGGCAGTACGCCAGATCTCGATCTTGCGGGGCTGCGCGCAGTCGGTCACCGACGATTCGCCGGTGACCCCGTACGCCTTGATGATGTCCTTGCCCTGATAGGGCGTGAGGTCGAAGGTGAAGTACGCCCGGGAGGTGTGCTTGCCCTCGTCGGAGGCCCAGGTGCCGACCGGCACCCGGTCGGTGGTGCCGACCGGAAATGCCACGGTCGGCTGCTTGGCGTCGGTGTAACTGATGCTCGTCGGGCGTTCGAACCTGGTCGTGCCGGCGACCGCTGGCGTGCTGCTGACGAGCACGGCGACCGGCACGGTCAGCAGAACGGCCGCACCAGTGATGAGGAGTCGGCGCGGTTTGCGCCGCTGGCTTGCGATACGCACGCCGGTGTTACCCCCGTCGTCCTGCAACGTGTAAACCTCTCGATCGAAGTGATGAAATTTCGAAAATCTTAAAAGAATCACTATTTGGGCTGCCAGGATTTAGGCGGAAGGTGTCTCGCGGCCGGTTGCCGTTGATCTGGGACCGAGCGGCTGGGGCGAACATCTGCACGTCCACGCCGGGCGGGGCAGGATGGGATGCGTGACGACTGCAGAGACGACGGGTTACCGGATCGAACGCGACTCGATGGGCGAGGTGGAGGTGCCCGCCGATGCGTTGTGGCGGGCCCAGACGCAGCGGGCGGTGCAGAACTTCCCGATCTCGGGGCGGGGCATCGAGCCCGCCCAGATCCGGGCGCTGGCCCAGATCAAGGGGGCGGCGGCCGAGGTCAACGGCGATCTGGGGGTGATCGACGCGAACGTGGCCGCGTCGATCGCCGCAGCCGCCGCGCACGTGGCCGACGGTGGGTACGACGACCAGTTCCCGATCGACGTGTTCCAGACCGGCTCCGGCACCTCGTCGAACATGAACACCAACGAGGTGATCGCCACGTTGGCCAGCCGGGAGCTGGGCCGCGACGTGCACCCCAACGACGACGTCAACGCCTCCCAGTCCAGCAACGACGTCTTCCCGTCCTCGATCCACCTGGCCGCCACCGAGGCCGTCGTCCGTGACCTGCTGCCGGCGCTGGATCACCTGGCCGGCGCGCTGGAGGCCAAGGCCACGGAGTTCGAGACCGTGGTCAAGGCGGGGCGTACCCACCTGATGGACGCCACGCCGGTGACCCTGGGGCAGGAGTTCGGCGGGTACGCCGCCCAGGTCCGCTACGGCATCGAGCGGTTGGACGGGGTGCTGCCCCGGCTGGCCGAGCTGCCCTTGGGCGGTACGGCGGTGGGCACCGGCATCAACACCCCGCTCGGCTTCGCCGCCGCCGTGATCGAGAAGCTGCGCGACTCCACCGGGCTGCCGTTGACCGAGGCACGTAACCACTTCGAGGCGCAGGGCGCGCGGGACGCGCTGGTGGAGGCGTCGGGTCAGCTGCGTACCGTCGCGGTTGGTCTTTACAAGATTGCCAACGACATCCGGTGGATGGGCTCGGGCCCTCGCGCCGGCCTGCGTGAGCTGCGCATCCCCGACCTCCAGCCCGGCTCGTCGATCATGCCCGGCAAGGTCAACCCGGTGGTCTGCGAGGCGGTCCGGCAGGTCTGCGCGCAGGTGATCGGCAACGACGCGACGGTGGCGTTCGCCGGCTCGCAGGGCGACTTCGAACTCAACGTGATGCTCCCGGTGATGGGCCGCAACCTGCTCGAATCCATCCGGCTGCTGGCCGCGTCGAGCCGCCTGCTCGCCGACCGCTGCGTGGTCGGCCTGGTCGCGGACGCCGAGGTCTGCCTGTCGTACGCCGAAGGCTCGCCGTCGATCGTCACGCCCCTCAACCGCTACCTCGGGTACGACGAGGCCGCCTCGATCGCCAAGGAGGCGCTGGCCAAGCAGACCTCGATCAGGGAGGTGGTGATCTCCCGTGGCCACGTCGACTCCGGCAAGCTCACCGAGGTCCAGTTGGACGAGGCCCTGGATCTGCTCCGGATGACCCACCCCTGACCGGCGTCACAGGTGCGTCCCGGGGCGCGGTACCCAGGCCAGGAACCGGGCGAAGAGGGCGGCCGGGGTAGGACCCTCGTCCGGGTCCAGGCGGTCGAGGTCGGCTGCCGCCTCGTGCAGTACGGCGCAGAGGTAGACGCTGAGGGCGATCCGGTCGTGGGCATACTCGGCGATCAGCGTCAGTCGTGCCGTCGCGCAGGGCCAGGGTGCCGCGCAGGCCCGACACAGCCACAGTGGACGCAACGGCAGGTGCGGCCGGATCACCCTGGCCTGCGCCCAGGGCGGGCGGTTCGGTGCCGGGGGTGCGGCCGGCTCGGTGGGCACCAGCCGGTGGCGGTCCGGACAGGTTCGCCAGCGCAGCCCGCAGGAGCAGTACCGCCGAAGCCCTCGCCAGACCTGCCGGTGGCGAGGTGCCAGGGGTACGGGCCGTCGGCTGCCGCTCGATCGTGGTAGCCAGGGGAAACGGTGCGGACCGGACTCCGGTCCCTCGGCGGATGGGGTCGGCATGGCGCAGCCTTCCGGTCGATCTGACTCGTCACGGCCCCCGACGATGGGACCGCCCGGCCGGGGGAGCGGGGCGGTCCCACCTCGACGCCACCTCTCGGGGGAATGAGCGGCGAGCGTCGCTGCGCACAGTCTGCTGAGCACACCGTTACGGTCGGAAGGGTTTGGCCGTGCTGTCCGAGGCCCACTGTGACCGGGCCGGGTTGCCGGTGGCGGTGCGCTGTAGTCGATCGACCGGTTCCTGGAGGGCGGCTGGAAATGACGAGTGGACAGCTGACAGCGGCGGCCTTCCTGGTCGCGGAGCTACGTCGGGCGCGGGCGCGGCAAGGCTGGAGTCAGGAGGATCTGGCCAAGGCCGTCAACTACTCGCCGTCGATGGTCAGCGCGGTGGAGTTGGGTCAACAGCCGCCCACCCCGAAGTACCTGGAACAGTTCGACAAGGCCCTGGACACCGGCGGCCTCTACGGCCGAATGCTCACCCACCTGGTAGCCCTCGACAAAGCCCAGGTCTGGCTTCGAGGATGGCGTGCCATCCTCGAAGGTGCCGACGAACTGCGGTGGTTTGAACCACTGCACGTGCCCGGTCTACTCCAGACCGAGCCCTATGCTCGCGCGGTCTTCGAAGCCGACGACTCATTGGCCCGCGCGGAGCGCGAGGAACGCCTCGCCGACCGCCTGGCGAGTCAGGGCATTGTCTGGCAGGAGGACCCGCCTCGCATGGTGGTGGTGATAGATGAGGCCGCTCTGCGGCGCCGAGTCGGTGGCCGCAAGATCATGTTGGAGCAGACGCAACACCTGCTCCGGCTGGCAAGTGATCATCCGTCGCTTCGGCTGCTTGTGGTGCCGCAGTCCGCCGACGAGTATCCGGGGCTCAACGGACCGTTCATGCTCGCCACCCTGAAAGACCGGACGGTCGTGGCCTACCTGGGTGGCCAGATCGGTGGCCGCGAACTTGATCGGTCGTCGGATCTGTCGATGCTGCAACGGGTTTGGGAGGCTACCCTTGGCGCGGCCCTACCAGCACAGGAGTCGATCGAATTGCTGAAGGAGATTGCCGAGTCATGGAGTTGAGCGGTGCGCGGTGGCGCAAGAGCAGCCGCAGCGGCTCCAGCGACCAGTGTGTCGAGGTGGCTACGAATGTGCCTGGGGTGGTGGGGGTGCGGGACAGCAAGGACGTTGCGGGGGCGGTGCTGACCTTCGAGGCGTACGCCTGGCGGGTTTTTGTCGCCGCGCCGCCGCGCTGAGGTGATCACCTCTCCTGGTGCGGAGGTGTTGGAACGGCTGGACCGGGAGCGGGTGGTCTGGCTCTGCACGTTGCGGCCGGACGGGTCGCCGCACCTGACGCCGGTCTGGTTCCTGTACCTCGACGGCGAGTGGTGGATCGGCACCGCCGAGCGCAACCGGAAGGTCCGCAACATCGCCGCCGATCCCCGGGTGTCGCTGGCGCTGCCGGACGTGGATGCGCCGGTCGTCGCCGAGGGCGTGGCGAGCATCGTGCGCCAGCCGTTCCCGGCCGCCGTCGTCGACGGCCTGCGGCACCGGTACGACGGATGGGACGTCACCGTGGACGGCCCGGACGGAACGTACGTGCTGCTCCGGGTCGCGGTGACCCGGTGGCTGATGGCCGGGCGCGCCCACTGACCGTCTTCGTCTCTGGGTGCGTTTCTTGTTGCTCTGGCGACAACAAACGCACCCAAAGACGGCGGGGTCAGGGGCGGGCGGCGGCCTTGCGGGCGCGGTAGGCGTTGACGGCGGCCCGGTTGCCGCAGCCGGCCTCGCAGAATCGGCGGGAGCGGTTCTTCGACAGGTCGACAAGCACGTTGTCGCAGTCGGGGTACTCGCAGGTGCGTAGCCTGCGCAGTTCGCCGCCGCGCACCACGTCGGCGATCGCCATCGCCGCCTCGACGGCCATCCTGGTGGCCAGCGGGGCATCCCGCGGTACGGCGTGCAGGTGGTACGGCTCGTCGTCGTGGGTGATGAGCTGGGGCAGGGCACGGTGTTCGCGGAGCAGTCCGTTGACGATCGAGACGATCTCGTCGACGTCGGCGTGCCAGATGCGCCGTAGCCGGGGGCGCAGGGCGCGTACGGCCCGCAGTTCCGCTTCGGTGTGTTCGTGGCGTCCGGTGTAGGAGTGGGTGGTGAAGAAGGCGTTCAGGGCAGCCACGTCGGGCAGCCCTTCGCCGCCCTGGCCATCGGTGTTGACCAGCGCGGCAACGGCGATCAGGGAACACTCGGTGTCATGGGCGAAGAGCAACTTGACTCCTGTCGTGGCCTGACTCTAGCGTCATTGGCGTAACCATAGTTTGCCCATGTCAAGGCGCCGTGCCAAGGAGAGCCATGCGTCAATCACCCGTCGCCGGTGCCGGCCTCGCGCTGGCCCTGCTCTCCGCGGTCACCTTCGCCACCTCGGGCACCTTCGCCCGATCCCTGATCAACGCCGGCTGGTCGGCCGAATCGGTGGTCATCGCCCGCGTCGGCCTCGCCGCCCTGGTGCTGGCGGCACCCGCGTTGCTCGTCATGCGGGGCCGGTGGCCGGTGCTGCGCCGCAACCTCGCCTCGATCGGTGTCTTCGGGGTGCTGGGAGTGGCGGTCGCCCAGGTCTGCTTCTTCAACGCGGTGCGCTACCTGCCCGTCGGCGTCGCGCTGCTGCTGGAGTACCTCGGCATCATCCTCGTCGTCGGGTGGACGTGGCTGGTGCAGGGGCAGCGTCCGCGTCGGCTGACCGTGGCCGGGTCGGTGGCGGCGTTGGCCGGCCTGGTCTTCGTGCTCGACCTGGCCGGTGCGGGTCGACTCGACCCGATCGGGGTGCTCTGGGGACTGGGTGCGGCGGTCGGGCTCGCCGGCTACTTCGTACTCGCCGGTCGGGTCGACTCCGCGCTGCCCTCGGTGGTCATGGCCAGCGGCGGCATGGCGGTCGGTGCCGCGGTGCTGCTGGTACTCGGCCTGGTCGGCGCGCTGCCGCTGCGGGCCAGCTTCGGCACAGTGCAGTTCGGCGGGCAGGAGATGAGCTGGGTGGTGCCGATCGCCGGCCTGGTGCTGGTGGCCGCGGTGATCTCCTACCTGGCCGGGATCGCCGCGACCCGGGTCCTCGGCGCGCGGATGGCCTCCTTCGTGGGGCTCACCGAGGTGATGTTCGCGGTGCTGATCGCCTGGCTGGTGCTTGGCGAACTGCCCACGGTGGTGCAACTGTTCGGCGGGGCGTTGATCGTCGCCGGGGTGGCGCTGGTCCGCATCGACGAACTACGCGCACCCGCCCTCCCCGAGCAGCCGAAGGCAGCGGAACCGGCCCTCACCTGACACCCTGGTCGACATGCTGAGCGCGGTGGTGTTCGACGCCGACGAGACCCTGCTCGACCTGCGCCCGGCCGTCACCGGTGGGTTGGTGACCGTACTCGACGAGATGCGGCGCCGTACCCCGGCGGCGGCCGAAGTGTCGCTCGCCGACCTCGAATCCGACTGGGGCGCCGTCTTCGGCGACCTGGCCTCGGCCCCGGTGCGGGAGATCCGTCGAGCGGCACTGGCTCGTTCTTTGGCCCGGGCGGGCCTCGACGACCACCTGGACGAGTTGGCCGAGCTCTTCTTCGCCCGCCGGTTCGCGCTCACCCGACCCTTCCCGGACGTGCTGCCCGCACTGGCCACCCTGCGGCAACGGTGGATGCTCGGCTTCGCCACCAACGGCAACAGCCGCGCCGAACGCTGCGGGCTCGCCGGCGAGTTCACCTTCGAGGTGTACGCACACGAGAACGGCCTGCCGAAGAAACCCGCGCCGGAGTTCTACGCCCGGGTGTGCGAGGCGGCCGGGGCGACACCTGCGCAGGTGGTGCACGTCGGCGACAACCTTGCCTTCGACGTGGTCGCCGCCCAGCGGGCCGGGCTGCGGGCGGTCTGGCTGAACCGGCGGGGCGAGTCGCTTCCCCCTGATGTGCTGCCGGATGCGGCAGTTTGCTCCCTCGCCGAGCTGCCCGCTGTCCTGGTCGGCCTTTCCGGCGAAGCAGACTTTTCATTTCCTAGCAGACACCGGTCTGGCGAAACGTCATGCGTTGATGTCTGATGACGCCACGTCCCTCAACGAGAGGATTCGATGTGGTGAGCAAGCGCTTCACCGTCGGTGTCGTCGCGACCGCGGCGGCACTGGCACTCACGGTGACCGGCCTGGGCGTGCCCGCTGGTGCCGAGCCGTCCGGCGTTGCCCGGACCTTCACCGTGGTGGCGGAGGACGGGGTCTCCGCCGACGCCGCCATCGCCGCGATCCGGTCGGCCGGCGGGACCGTGGTGTCCCGTACCGACGAGGTCGGTGTGTACCAGGTGACCAGCGACCGGGCCGACTTCGCGACGAAGGCGACCGCTGCCGCCGCCCTGATCGGCGCCGCCGAGGAGAAGGCCATCGGCCGCAAGCCCAAGCTGGACCGGGTCGAGCAGGAACACCTGCTGGCGGTCGCCGCCGCCAAGGGGGCCGGCAAGCAGCGGGGCAAGAAGCTGGACCCGCTGGACGACAAGCTCTGGGGCCTGGAGATGATCCGGGCCGACAAGGCGCGCAAGATCGAGCCGGGTGACCGCCGGGTCACCGTCGGCGTCCTGGACACCGGCGTCGACGCCAGCCACCCGGACATCGCGCCGAACTTCAACTGGGCGCTGTCGCGCAACTTCGCGCCCGACATCCCCGAGATCGACGGGCCCTGCGAGGTGCCGAGCTGCCTCGACCCGGCCGGCACCGACGACGGCGGACACGGTACGCACGTCGCCGGCACCATCGGCGCTGCCGCCAACGGCTTCGGCCTCTCCGGCGTGGCCCCGAAGGTCTCCCTGGTCAACCTCAAGGGCGGCCAGGACTCCGGCTACTTCTTCCTCAACCCGGTGGTCAACGCGCTGCTGCACGCCGGCAGGTCGGGCCTTGACGTGGTCAACATGTCCTTCTACGTGGACCCGTGGCTCTACAACTGCACGGCCAACCCGGCTGACTCGCCGGAGGCGCAGGCCGCGCAGCGGGCCACCATCCGGGCCATGAAGCGGGCGCTGACCTACGCCCACGACCGGGGCGTCACCCTGGTCGGCGCGCTCGGCAACAACCACGAAGACCTGGGCGACCCGCGTACGGACGTCTCCAGCCCGAACTACGGGGACGTCGCGCCGTACCCCCGCGAGATCGACAACAACAGCTGCTGGAACCTGCCCACCGAAGGGGCGCACGTCATCAGCGTCGCGTCGGTCGGGCCGTCCGGTAAGAAGGCCGACTACTCCAACTACGGCACCGAGCAGACCGCCATCGCCGCCCCCGGCGGTTGGTTCCGGGACGGCTTCGGCACCGACACGTTCCGCACCGACGCCAACATGATCCTGTCCACGTACCCCTTGAAGGTCCTCCAGGAGGAGGGCTCGGTGGACGAGGACGGCAACATCGTGCCGGGCGCCGAGACCTTCGTGTTCAAGGAGTGCAAGGCCAACCGGCAGTGCGCCTACTACACGTACCTCCAGGGCACCTCGATGGCCGCTCCGCACGCCTCGGGCGTCGCCGCGCTCATCGTGAGCCGGTACGGCAAGCCGCAGGGCCGGGGTGGCTTCGGCCTCGCGCCCGACGTGGTCGAGCGGCACCTGCTCCGTACGGCCGCCGAGCGCGCCTGCCCCGAGCCGAGGCTGCAGACCTACACCAACGAGGGTCGGTCGGCCGAGTTCGACGCGTACTGCGCCGGCTCGCGCGACTTCAACGGCTTCTACGGCCACGGCATCATCGACGCCTACGCCGCAGTGACCACCCCACTGCGCCGCTAAGCACGGCGGCGCGTCCGCCGCAGGCGTGTCGTGTGGGGCACGCCTGCGGTTTCGCCGAAGTGGCGGTTACCCAGTGCCTGGGTGACCGCCACTTCGCCGTAACGGAGTGGATCACTCGCCCTCCGCAGCGACGCGGCGGGGAGTGGATCATCCGCCCCCCTCGGCGGCGATGCGGCGGGGAAGTGGATCACCCGCCTGGGTGGCGGGGTGGTCAGCGGTGCCAGCCGGCGGCGGCGAGGGCGGTACGGACCTCCCGCACGAGTCCCGGGAAGTCGCGGTGCAGGCGTCGGCTGGTCACGTGCAGCACCCGCCAGCCGGCCGTCACCAACAGGTTGAGCCGTTGCCGGTCGAGGTGGATCTGGTCGGGATCGCTGTGCCAGTGCCCGTCGTACTCGACGGCCACCCGGTATTCGGGCCAGGACAGGTCAGGGTGCAGGATCCGCCCGGTGGCCAGCAGCACCGGATGTTGGGTGACCGGTCGGGGCAGCCCCGCCAGGATCAGTCGGACCCGTAGCTGCGACTCGGGCGGCGACTGCGCACCCGCATCGGCCAGGCCGAAGACCCACTCGGCCCGTCGACCCCCGGGCCGACCCGTGTTCGCCCTGGCCACGGCCTCCAGTCCGGCGCGGTCCACCAACTTCTGCCGGAGCATGGCGTCGATGATGCCGACCGCCTGCACGGGCTCCAGCCACACCGCGCATTCCCAGGCCGAGCAGATGACACTCGACCGGAGCAAGGGCTGTGAGCCCGCCGACCCCGCGATAGTGGCAGGTCGGCGGGCGCGCTCGGCGATTGCGGACGTGGGCCTGGCACCGGGGATGGGGGTCGCAGCGGGTGCGAGTACGGGTGCGGGCGTGAGCGCGGCTCCGGGGGTCGGGGTGGGGACAGGTGCGTTGGCGGGTGCGGTCGTGGGCGGGAGTGCGGATGTGGGGATAGGGGCAGATGCAGGGGCGGCTGCGGATGCGTATGCCGTGCTGGGGGCGGAGGCGGGTGCAGCGGTGGACGCGGATGCGGGGGTGGAGGGCTCTCGGTGCGCCGTCTTGCTGGTCGAGTCCTGTGGCGGGGGTGAGTCTGGTGGCAGGGCGAACCACTGCTCGATTTCCATGGTGGGTTGCGGGGGTTGTCGCGGACCGAGGGTGTGCACTCGGATGCCGCGTTGTGAGCCGAGCCGGAACTGCATCGGTGCCAGGACGTGAACCTCGTCGGTGAAGGTCGCGGCGTGCTCGATGCCGTGCAGGTAGGCCGCTGAGGGGCCGGCCATCAGCACGCCGGGTGGTAATCGCAGCGAGGCCGCTCGGCAGAGCAACTCGTGATCGCGGTCGAGGCGGGCGTCTGCGTACACGTCGTGCATCAGGCGGACCCACGAAGCACCGCGAAGCTGGTGCCGGGTGATCAGGCGGTCGCGGATCGCCTCGGAACCGCGGAACACCTGCCACGCGAGGGCGGCCGGCCGGTACGGGGAAGGAGGCATGCCTCCACCGTGCGGCCTACCATCGGCTCTGCGGGACCCCTGTGGACAACGGCTGCTCCCATGATCGACCACCCCTGTGGACAACACCCGCGCCACAGCTTCGCCGTGGTATAGGCGCGCGCCACAACCCCTGTCATAGGCGGCCGCACGCCGCAGGCGCGCTGATGTGGGAGACGCTTCCGCCGTTACGGCGGAGTTGCGGTCTCCGGTGCTCCCGGATACCCCCATTCCGCCGTAACGGTGCTGGCCAGAGCGCGGGAGCGGCCGGCCGTGCCGGTGGACCAGGCTGGCGGGGTGGGAGCGGGACGGGCGAGGCCGGGCGGGCGGGTGTCAGCGGCGGGCGGGCGTCGGCGGCGGGTGAGGCGGTGTCAGCGGAGGGCGGCGGCGATTGCGGTGGCGGCGGCGAGGACCTGGGCGCCGACTGCGTCGGCGTCGAGTGGGGCGAGCGCGACCACGCCGACGCTCGCTTCCAGGCCGGGCACACCGAGGACCGGGGCTGCCACCCCGTACGCACCGGGTTGCAACTCGCCGACGGTGCTCACCGGGCCACCCTTGCCGGACCGCCCGGCGAGGATGGCCTGCCCGGCCGCGCCTCGTTCCAGCGGGTGTCGGGCTCCGGTGCGGTACGCCACGTGGAACGAGGTCCAACTCGGCTCGACCACGGCCAACGCGACACCCTCGCCGCCCTCGACCACGGTCAGGTGCGCGGTCGCCCCGGCCTGCTCGGCGAGGCGTCGCAGGGCCGGCAGCGCGCCCTCGGCGAGCAGTGGTTGGGCGCGCCGGGCCAGGTGCAGCACCCCGGCGCCCAGGCGCAGCCGGCCGTCGGCGTCCCGGCGAAGCATTCCGTGCCCGGCCAATGGTGTGACCAGGCGATAGACCGCCGCCCGGCCGATGCCCAGCCGGTTCGCCGCCTCGGTGACGGTGAGCCCGCCGGGCGCGTCGGCGACGAGGTGCAGCAGCCGCAGCCCCCGATCCAGCGTCTGCGAGGTCTCCCCGCCCGGCACGCCCACCCCGCCCCCACCCGTGCCGCCGGTAGCGCTTGGGCCGCCGACAGCGGGGCCGCCGACAGCGGGGCCGGCGGTAACGGGTTCGCCGCTCGGTACGTCTGCGGTCGGCTTGCCGCCGCCTGCCGGGCCGCGGTGGGGCGTGGCGGGCGTGGGCGGGTCGGTGCCGGGGGCCGCGGGGGAAGTCACGATCAGCAGCGTACGACCCGGCTCCGGCGGACCGGGAAAACGACGGACGGCTACCCTTGTACGGTGACGCTTCGCCTGTACGACACCGCCACCCGATCGGTGCGGGACTTCGTCCCGCGGGAAGCCGGCAAGGTGGGGGTCTACCTGTGTGGGCTCACCCTTCAGGCACCGCCGCACATCGGCCATCTTCGTTCCGGTGTGAACTATGACGTGCTGCGTCGTTGGCTGCTGGCCGCCGGTTTCGAGGTCACCTTCATCCGGAACGTCACCGACATCGACGACAAGATCCTGATCAAGGCGCAGGAGCAGGAGCGGCCGTTCTGGTCGATCGCGTACGCCAACGAATTGAAGCTTGCCGAGGCGTACCGGGCGTTGAACGTGTTGCCGCCGACCTATGAGCCGCGCGCCACCGGGCACATTCCGGAGATGCACCAGCTGATCGCGCAGTTGATCGAGCGGGGGCACGCCTACCCGGCCACCGACGACTCTGGCGACGTGTACTTCGACGTGCGTTCGTGGCCGGCGTACGGCGCGCTGTCCAACCAGTCGCCGGACGAGATGCAGTCCGCCGCCGACGCCCCCGAGCGCGGTAAGCGTGACCCGCGTGACTTCGCGCTCTGGAAGGGCGTCAAGCCGGGCGAGCCGGCGGACGCCTACTGGCCGTCGCCGTGGGGGCTGGGCCGGCCCGGTTGGCACATCGAGTGCTCGGCGATGTGCTGGCGGTACCTGGGTGCCGAGTTCGACATCCACGGCGGTGGGCTCGACCTGATTTTTCCGCACCATGAGAACGAACTGGCCCAGTCGCAGGCCGCCGACCTGCCTTTCGCCCGCTACTGGGTGCATCACGGTCTGCTCGGCATCGGTGGCACCAAGATGGGCAAGTCCCTGGGCAACGCCCTCGACCTGGCGTACGTCGCCGGGCTCGGGGTACGCCCGGTCGAGTTGCGCTACTACTACGTCGCCGCGCACTACCGCTCCCGGATCGACTACTCCGAGGAGGCGCTGCGCGAGGCGGCTGTGGCGTACCGGCGGATCGAGGGCTTCGTGCAGCGGTCCGTCGAGCGGGTGGGTGTCGGGCACCTCGGCGAGATGCCGGCCGCGTTCGCTGCGGCGATGGACGACGACCTGAACACCTCGGCCGCGTTGGCGGTGCTGCACGACGTACTGCGGGACGGCAACAACGCGTTGGCCGGCGGTGACGATGTGACCGTACGCACGGCGCTCGCCAGTGTCCGCGCGATGCTGGATATCCTCGGCGTCGACCCCCTCGACCCGGCCTGGACCGGCGGTGCCCGGGCGAGTGACCTCCGTGGTGTGGTCGACTCCCTGGTCGCCCTCGCTCTGGAACAGCGTGCGCAGGCCCGTGTCCGCAAGGACTGGGCCGCCGCCGACGCGCTGCGGGACCAGCTCAAGCGGGCCGGAGTGGTGGTCGAGGACACCCCACAGGGCCCGCGTTGGACAATTGGAGAGCATGACTGATGGCCGGCAATTCGCAGCGCCGTGGCCGGCGGGTGGCGTCGAAGGCGAGCGCACCCAAGGGCTCCGGCGGCAAGAACAAGGATTCCCTCGCCGGTCGGGGCCGTACCCTGCCCGCCGACGAGCGGCCGTGGCACAAGGCGTACTCCGGCACGGAGAAGGTGCCTCAGCGCACCGCCTGGAAGCAGGAGAAGGAACGCCGCGCGGCGGCCGAGGAGGGGCGCGCTCCGAAGATCGGCAAGCCGGGCACCAAGGACACCACCTGGGGTCGGGGCGGCGGCCGGGGTACGCCCACCCCGAAGCCCGTTCGCGGCAAGCAGCCCGCCGGGCGTGGTGGTCCCCGGGTCGCGCCCGGACGTAAGTCGAACCCGGCCAAGGACGCGCCGGAGCTGCTGGTCGGGCGTAACCCGGTGCTGGAGGCGCTGCGCGCCCAGGTGCCGGCGACGGCGCTCTACACCGCGCAGGGCATCGACATGGATGACCGGGTCAACGAGATCATCCGTACCGCCGCAGACCGGGGCATCGCCATCCTCGAGATCAGCCGCGCCGAGCTGGACCGGATGACCGGGGGCGTGCTGCACCAGGGTGTCGGCCTTCAGGTGCCGCCGTTCGCGTACGAGCCGTTCGAGGATCTGGTCGCCGCCGCGTTGGAGCAGGCGGCACCGCTGCTGGTGGCGTTGGACGGGGTCACCGACCCGCGCAACCTCGGCGCGGTGATCCGGTCGGCCGCCGCGTTCGGCGCGCAGGGTGTCTTCGTACCGGAGCGGCGGGCGGCCGGGATCACCGCGACCGCCTGGCGGACCAGTGCCGGTGCGGCCGCGCGGGTGCCGGTGGCCCAGGTCACCAACCTGACCCGGTCGTTGAAGGCGTGCCGGGACGCCGGCTTCATGGTGGTCGGCCTGGACGCCGACGGCGATACCGACCTGTACGACCTGGAGGCCGCGGTCGGCCCGCTGGTCGTGGTGGTCGGCTCGGAGGGACGCGGGCTGTCCCGGCTGGTCGGGCAGACCTGTGACCTGACCGTCAGCATCCCGATGGTCTCCGAGGTGGAGTCGCTCAACGCGAGCGTGGCCGCTGCGGTCACCCTCGCCGAGGTGGCGCGTCGCCGGGCCGTCGAAGGCTGACGCCAAGCCGCTGGGGCTGGGCGCGCCCGGGGCTGACGCCGCGAAGGGCTGCGGTCTGCCTGCCACAGCAGGATGACGAATGACGAAAGGGGCGGCCCGGCGGGCCGCCCCTTTGTCAGTTGCTGTCTCAGATGCGCTTGCCCGTGGTGGCGTGGAAGGCGTGGTTCTGGCCGGCGCGCGGCTTGACGAAGATCGTCTCGCCCATGTTCGGCATGGTTCGCCGGTCGGTACGCACCACGAACCGCTCGGAGGCGCCGTCCAGCGCGGCGTGACCGTAGACGTTGGCGTCCGAACCGAGGTCCTCGACCAGCTCGACCACGACCGGCATGCCGCCCTCGGTCGGGCTGACGATGTCGCAGTCCTCCGGCCGGAAACCGACGGTGACCTTGCCGGCGCCGCCCTCGGCGTTGGCCGCCTCGACCTGCTCGCGGGTCAGCGGGATGAACATCTCGGCGAAGGCGGCACCCTGCTCGGTCAGCGGGACCGTCTTGATGTTCATGGCGGGCGAGCCGATGAAGCCGGCGACGAAGACGTTGGCCGGGGTGTCGTAGAGCGCACGCGGGGTGTCGACCTGCTGGAGCACACCGTCGAGCATGACCGCCACCCGGTGACCCATGGTCATGGCCTCGACCTGGTCGTGGGTCACGTAGACGGTGGTGATGCCGAGCTTGGCCTGCAGCGACGCGATCTGGGTACGGGTCTGCACCCGCAGCTTGGCGTCGAGGTTCGACAGCGGCTCGTCCATGAGGAAGACCTGGGGCTCCCGGACGATGGCCCGGCCCATCGCGACCCGCTGACGCTGACCACCGGAGAGCGCCTTGGGCTTGCGGTTGAGGTACTCCTCCAGCTGGAGCAGCGCCGCCGCCTCCTTGACCCGCCGGTCGATCTCCGACTTCGAGGTCTTGCGCAGCTTGAGGGCGAACGCCATGTTCTCGTACACCGTCATGTGCGGGTAGAGCGCGTAGTTCTGGAAGACCATCGCGATGTCGCGGGCCTTCGGCGGCAGGTGGGTGACGTCCCGGTCGTCGATGTAGATCGCGCCGTCGTCGACGTCCTCCAGGCCGGCCAGCATCCGCAGGCTGGTGGACTTACCGCAGCCGGAGGGGCCGACCAGGACGAGGAACTCCCCGTCGCCGATCTGGAGGTCGAGCTGGTTGACCGCGGGGCGTTCGGTGCCCGGGTAGATCCGGGACGCCTTCGCGTAGGTGACCGTAGCCATGAGGGGGTGCATCCTTTCACCGGCAGGAACGTGCCGGACGATCCGAGTGAAGGAGCGACCGGTGCATGCGCACCGGCGCCACGGCTGTCAGGGGACCAGCCCATGTCAGCCGTGTCACTGCACGGTAAACGGCTTTTGCCACGCTGCCAAGATGCGGAACAGTGGATGGGACGGACGGCATACGCATACCGGTCAGTCGGGCACGGTCGGACACGAATCGACGTTCGCAGGTCGGGATGTCGACGTTTCCCGTGCTCGGGACCCCTGCCGGGCGGGAAAACCGGACGCCGGTCGCTATGCTGGCCTCGGACACTGCCCCTGTAGCTCAGCTGGCCAGAGCACCCGCCTTGTAAGCGGGATGTCGCCGGTTCGATCCCGGCCGGGGGCTCCATCCGTACCACGTACGCGGCCCACCGAGCTGACACCTCGGTGGCCCGGCCGCGACGCTCCCTGCCCGACGGGGCGGCCGGGCGGCACCGCTATCGTCGCCGTACCCGGGCAGACGCCCTTTTGGCAGGACCGAGACCCGGCCGGAGGGGCGGTGGACAGTGGCGGACGCAGAGCTGACCGTGACGGTGTCGGGTCAGGTGGCCACGGTGGTCATCCGGAATCCGGGCAGGCGCAACGCCATGACCCTGGCCATGTGGCGGCAACTGCCCGTACTGCTGGATCACCTGGAGGCGGAACCGGCGGTACGCGCAGTGGTGCTCACCGGGGCGGACGGCACCTTCTGCGCCGGTGCCGACCTCGGTGACCTGGACGAGCAGTTGTCCACCGGTGACGCCGGCATCGCCGTCGCGGCCGAGGAACGCCTGGCCGCGTTCGCCAAGCCCACGGTGGCGGCCGTCCGGGGTGCCTGCGTCGGCGGTGGCTGTCAGCTCGCGGTCGCCTGTGACCTGCGCATCACCGCCGACGACGCCAGATTCGGGGTGCCCCCGGCCCGACTCGGCCTGGTCTACCCGGCACCCACCACCCGCAGGCTGGCCCGGTTGGTCGGCCCGGCGGCGGCCAAGCACCTGCTGTTCACCAGCGAACTGATCGACGCCGAGCGGGCGCAGCGGATCGGTCTGGTCGACGAGGTGCTGCCCGGTGACCGCCTGGCCGCCCGCATCGACCAGCTCACCGCCACGATGGTGGAACGCTCGCAGCTCAGCGTCGTAGCCGCGAAGGAGATCATCGACGGGCGGGCCGACGACGCCCGGGTGGACTGGTGGTACGGGCAGGTACGGGCCAGCGGTGAGGCCCGCGAGGGCATCACCGCCTTCCACGAACGCCGTCCGCCCCGGTTCACCTGGAGCCCTCCGCCCACAGGCTGACCGGACCGGGGGGGCCGGCGGGTGCCGCGCCGGGATTCCGACGCCGCCCCCCGTTCCCGCCGGCCCGGCCCGTCACCGCCCCGCCAGCGCCGCCCAGCTCGGCGCGACCGGTACGCGCCGCAGCGGCATGCCCGCCTCGGCCGGCGTACGGTCGCCCTTGCGCTGGTTGCAGGCGTAGCAGGCGGCTGTCGTGTTCTTCCAGGTGTTCCGGCCACCGCGCGAGCGGGGCAGGATGTGGTCGATGGTGCTCGCCGGGCCGTCGCAGTACGCGCAGCACCGCCCGTCGCGGGCCAGCACCCCGGCGCGGGACCAGGCCGGGCCGGACGTGAAGCGCCAGCGGGTCACCACGTACCGGACGAGCCGGACCACCCGGGGCACCGGGAAGACCCCGATGACCTGGTCCGGTACGGCCTCGTGGATCTCGGCGACCCGACGGCAGAGCATCCGGATCGCGTGTTGGACGGTGACCCGGTGCAGCGGGCCGAGGTCGGCGTTGACAACGAGGACGGCGTACACCGGTGTCTCCCTCCAGGACGGTGACGGGCGTAGCGGGTCCGGACAGCGAGGAGCCGCCCGGTCCCAGGGCGGGTGGGCGGCTCGACGGGTACGGGTACGCGCGTCAGCCGGGCCGGCCACCTCGGGGGTGTTCCGCCAGACAACCGCCGCCGAGCAGCCACGACGGCACAGCCGAGTGGTGCTGCTTCGACATGGCTTGCTCCCGGAACGGTGGTTGACCTTGCGCGATCACGGTAGGTGCGCCCGAGTGCCACGGCAACGCATTTCGATGCGCCCTGCCGGGGAACGATCGCGTCGGTTGTCGCGGGGCTCAGGGGCGGGCGAGCAGGCCATGGGGGCGGACCGACCAGAGCGGTTCGGTGGCCGCGCCCGCCGAGCGCAGGATGTGGTTCGCCGCGAGGATGCCGGTCGCCGACGCCCGTTCCATCAGGGCACTGGGGAAGTCGGTGTGGATGCCGTCGCCGGCCAGGTAGAGCCCGTCGGCGTCGGTGCGTACGCCCGGTCGGCGGGCATGACCGCCCGGCGCGAACGCGGGTGCCTTCGCCTCCACCCGGGCGTGCAGCTCGCGCACCCGCAGCCGGCTCACCTCCGGCCACAGCGTGGTCAGCTCGGCCCACATCCGCGCCGCCAGCTCCGTCGCGGGCACGTCCGGTTCGCAGGCGTACGCGTGCAGTTCGAGCACGCAACCGCCGGTCTGCTCGGCCCAACGTCGACTGCCGTGCTCCAACCGGTGGTACAACGTCACCGAGTCCAGGGTGGACTGCCGGGTCACCCCGCTGAAGACCGCGCGCTGCGCGGCCACGTCCCCGTCGCACCAGTAGCGTGCCACCGCGTACGGCGGACCGGGCCTGCCGAACGCGGGCATCGCCGCCACCAGTTGCGGTGCGGCGTCGGCCAGGCCGGGGGAGGCCGCGACCAGCGCGGCGAGCGCGGGCGGGTCGAGGGCGAGCACGACGTGCCCGGCCCGGTACGCCCCCTCGGTGGCCGTCACCCGCCAGCCGGCCTCCTCCCGGTGCAGCCCGGTCGCCGCGACGCCGGTCACCACCCGACCGCCGTGGCGCTCGACGTGTCGGGTCAGCGGCGCCCAGATGGTCGTGGCGTAGTCGTCCTCCGGGCAGTCGAAGGCCAGCCCTTCCGGGTTGCCGAGCAGGTAGAAGTGGAACTGGGCGATCATCTCGGCGGCCGACATCTGCGCCTCGTGGTTGAAGAACGAGTGCGAGAAGACCTCGAACAGCATCGCGCGGGCCCGGTCCGGCAGCCGCAGCGAGGTGAGCAGGTCGTCGGCGGTGCGCTCGTCGAACTCGGCGTAGGTGCGCGCCGGGTGGTAGGTCAGCAGCGGCAGGGCGGCGTCCCGGTCCATTGCGCGCAGGTCCCGCAGCCGCAGGCTGGGGCTACGGGCCAGCAGGGTGAGCAGGTTCGCCGGTGGGGCGGGCGGCAGCCGACCGAACTCCTCGGTCGGCCATTGGGCGCTGAGCACCGGATAGCTCGGTACGGGTCGCAGAAACCGCAGCTTCGGGTCGATCCGGCGCAGGATGTTGCGCCAGTTGTAGTACTGCCGGAAGAACGCGTGGAAGCCGTGCTCGTTGACCTGCCGGCTGCCGTCGTCCAGCGTGTGCGGCCAGGCGCCCAGCCGACCGCCCAGGGTCGGCGCGGCCTCCAGCACGGTCACCTCGACGCCCCGCTCGGCGAGCACCACCGCGACGGACATGCCGGCGATCCCGCCACCGACGACGAGCGCGCTCACCGGTTGCGGTACGCGGGGCAGGCCACCGCCGCCCGACGTCACCTCGTGCCGGCGTACGCCGAGGAGCCGACCCACCATCTGCGACAGCGCCACCCGCCACCCCCTGACCCCCTCAGTCTGCCCGAGATGCCGGGAACAGTCGCGTGTTAACAAGGGGCCCTTTCACCTCGCCAGGCGTTAACAGGGGGCCCTTCCTTGCCCCTCAAAGGCAGCGGCGAGGGCGGTCGGACGGCGGCCAGACGTATTCGAGGTCGGCGGGCACGTCGTCGCCGAAGATCGGGCGGTAGTGGGCGGGGTCCTTGCGGAGCAGCGACGAGCGGTGGCTCAGGTGCAGATCGGCGCGGCCCAGCCAGGGTGGCAGTTCCCCGGCCACCGCCAGCTCCTGCTGCGAGCGGATCTGTTCGATGCCGCAGGCGGTGGCCAGGTCGGCGGCCAGTGTGCCGGCGCAGGTGTCGGCCCGGCCGGCGGCGCACCAGACCTCGCAGACGTCCAGCCCGTAGCGGGTCAGGGCCTCCTCGTACCCGGCCCACATCTTCACCGCCGGGTGGTTGCGCCAGCCGTAGTCGGGCCGGGTCAGCCCGCGCAGCACCTGGATCGCCTCGACCCGCTGCTTGCCCAGCCGGCGCTGGTCCAGGGCCCGGGCGCTGGCCAGGAAGTCCGGATACGGCAGGAACGTCTGCATTCCGCTGGCCTACCCGCCACGGCCCGGCTCATGCCGGTCCGTCGCCGACATGATCATTGCGGGGCTGCGCGGGTTGCGACCGGCTGACTACCATGCCGGACATGGCGGAGCCGCTGCTCGATCGGGCCCTGCGGGCCAGCCGCCGGTTGCGGGTCAACGGGGAGCCCCGGGCCCACTACGTGATCTGCGGTCAGGATCCGCTCGCCTACTGGGTGGTGCGCGCGTTGCGGGGCAGCGAGCCGCAGGCCGGGCGGCTGCGCATCACGCTGATCGTGCCGGGCCGGCAGCGTTCTCCCGCACCGGACGGCCGGGACCTGCCCGGCGTCGAGGTGATCCGGGCCGACCGGCTCGACGAGCACACCTTCCGTCGGGCCAACCTGGCCGGGGCGGCCGGGCTGGCCCTGCTGCACCAGGACGACGTGGGCAACATGCACGCCGCGCTCTGCGCCCAGGAGGTCGAGCCCGGGTTGCGCCTGGTGGTGCGGATGTTCAACACCGGCCTGGCCAACGGGGTACGGCAGATCTTCCCCGACTCGGCGGTGCTGTCGGACGCCTCGATCGCCGCCCCGGCCTTCGTGGCCGCCGCGCTCGGCGAGGTCGCGCCGACCCATTTCCGGCACGGCGGTCGCACCCTCTACCTGGCGCGCCGGGAGGACGTACGCCCCAACGAGGTCGTCTGCGGGGTGGCCGACACCCGTGATCCGCAGCAGGACCTGGTGTTGCCGACCGACGACCGGGCCGCCGACGTGGTGCTCGCCGAGGCCGCCGGCCGGCCCGTCGGCACCGAGCTGGCCGCCCGCCGGCTGGCCCGGGCGCGGCGACGACGCCGACCGGTGGCCATGGTGCTCCGGGCGATCCGCAGCTTCGCCACCCGCAAGATCGGCATCACGGTCATCCTGCTGCTCGCGGTGGTGGGACTCCTCGGCGGGTTGTACGCCAACGCGGCGCACGTCAGCCTGGCCGACGCGTTCTACCTGACCCTGGTCACCACCCTCACCGGACAGGACCCGGACACCGCCAAAGGCGGTGCCGAACAGGTCGTCCAGGTGATCCTCAACCTCGCCGGGCTGGCCCTCATCCCGTTGATCACGGCAGTGGTCGTCGACGGCGTGGTCAACGCCCGGCTGGCCCTGCACACCGGGCGGATCCTGCCCGAGCGGTCCGGGCACGTCGTGGTGGTGGGCCTGGGCAACATCGGCACCCGGGTGATGGCCCAGCTCAACGACTTCGGCGTCGAGGTGGTGGCGATCGACAAGAACCGGGACGCGCGCGGCGCCGGGCTGGCCCGCCGGCTGGGCGTACCGCTGGTGGTGGGGGACGCCGCCGAGGAGGAGACGCTGCGGGCCGCCTCGGTGGCCACCTGCCAGGCGCTGGTGGTGGTCTCCACCGACGACGGGGCCAACCTGCGGGCCGCCCTCAACGGCCGGACCATCAACGACCAGCTTCGCGTGGTGCTGCGGCTGTTCGACGGCCACTTCGCCGAGCGGGTCCAGCGCGCCTTCGGCATCGGCACCTCACGCAGCGTCTCCTACCTGGCCGCCCCGTCGTTCGCCGCCGCCCTGCTCGACCGGGCGGTGATCGCCACCATCCCGGTCGGCCGGCACGCCCTGCTGGTCACCGAGGTCGCGGTGGCGGCCGGGTCGGCCCTCGACGGCCGCCCACTGGCCGCCGTCGACAAGGCGGGGAGCGTACGGCTGCTCGCGCACGCCCGCTCCGGCCAGCGCTACGACTGGTCACCCGACCACCGTCTGGTGATCGTGGCCGGGGACCGGCTGACCGTGGTGGCCCGGCGCGCCGGCCTGAACGCCCTGCTCCGCGAGGCCGCCCCGCCCGAGGAGGAGGCCCCACCCCCGATCGGGACCCCGCCCCTACCCAGAGACCCCGACGAGTGAGCCTGGCGCGCTGTCCGGAAGATCGCGCTCGATCTGGGATCGAGTGGTCTCGTTGTGAATGCAAGCCACTCGATCCCAGATCGAGCGTGACCATGGGAGGCGGGTGAACGGGCGTGGAACTGTGGGACGCAGAGGCGACCCAGACCTCAGCGAGAACGAGCCGGATGCCGGTGCGCTCGCCGCTGCCGGCCGCGGAGTAAGGTGCGGCCGTGCTTGGTGGTGGGGTCGGACGGCGAGCCCGGGTGCGGCAGGTGCCCCGCCGGGGCGGGCCGCCGTGGGGGTTCGTGCCACGTCCGGTGTTGCGGTGGGCGCTGGTGGCCGCCGGTCTCGTGGCGGTGCTGACCGCCGCTTGGCTGCTCTGGCCGGACGACGAACCGCCGCCGCGCCAGCGCGAGTACCGAGCCGAGACCGCCTGCCTGCTCACCGGCGCTCAGGGGGTTACCTCCCCGGAGGCCAGTCCGGTGTGGAGCGGGATGCAGGAGGCATCTCTCGCCACGCAGGTGAAGGTGCAGTATCTCGAAGTGGACGGTCCACAGACCGGGCCGCAGGCGGAGACCTTTCTGGCCGGTCTGGTGCAGAACCGCTGCGATGTGATCTTCGCGGTCGGCGCGGCCCCGGTCGCCGGAGTGACGAAGATCGCTGCCCGCTATCCCCAGGCGCGTTTTGTTGCCTTCGGTGCCATCGAGCCGGGTCGGAATGTGTCGGTTGTGGACGATAGCGACCCGGAAGTGGTGCGGCAGCAAGCACATGACCTGGTTGTGGCGCTGACCCGAACGCCCTCCTGAGCTCTCAGGTTTTTTTCAGAATCTGTTCGTTCGGACAGCTTGCCGCTTGATCGACTCAAACCGCAGACTTCCCGAGGATCATCAATATCAACGGGGGAGGGAGCGGCCATGGGCCGATCCTTCAGCAAGGCTGGTCGCCGATCGGCGCTGGTCGTCGCTGTGGTCTTCGGGCTGACCGTCGCCGTACCGCCTGATGTGGTGCGGCCCGGTGGAGAGTTTCCGCTCACCTGGCTGAGTTGGTTCAGACAGCATCCGGCATGGTCCGCCTCTGCGGCCTTCCTCGGGCTGCCGGTGCAGCAGGCGGGTCGGCCGGTGCAGGTGGATCCGCAGTCGCCCGCGGCGGCGACCGATGCGCGACGCGGCGCCGGGCGAGCACCGAAGCCGGCTGCCGGCACGCTCGACTCGTACCAGCCGCATCAGATCGAGTCCACTCCGGATGAGACCGGGGTCGCCGAGCCCGGGTTCGACGCCCGTACCAGCAAGCGGGACGCGCGTCGGTCCAGCGCCCGCTCCGACGTCTACGTCAACGCGGACGGGTCGTTCACCAAGCGCACCCACAACCGTCCGGTCAACTACCGGGCCGCCGATGGCAGCTGGCAGAAGATCGACTCTGATCTGACCCGCCGCCCCGACGGACGCCTGCACGTCAAGGCGAACCGGCTGAAGCTCTCCGTGGCCGGGGAGCCATCCGCCGGTGCCGACCGCAGCGCCGCCCCCGGCGCCAGGAGCGGGGCCACCGCTCAGGAAACGGAACTGGCCCGGCTCACCCTGCCGACCGGCGAGTCCGTCGCCTACCGGCTGGAGGGCAGCGCCATCGGTGCTCCCGAGGTCACCGGACCCACCGCCTTCTACCGCGACGTCCTGCCGCACACCGACCTGGAGCTGACGACCTTCGACGCCGGGATCAAGGAAACCCTGATCCTGCGGTCACCGGAGGCGGCCTCGACCTGGGTGTTCCCCCTGGATCTGGACGGGCTGACGCCACGCCCGACCGCTGAGGGCTCGGTGGAACTGCTCAACAGCGAAGGCAAGGCTGTCGCCTGGTTCCCGCACGGGTCGATGCAGGACTCCAAGGTCGACCCGCAGTCCGGGGCACCGGCAGAGTCCTCGGCCGTCGGCTTCGAGCTGGTGACCGTCGACGGTCAGCCGGCCCTGAAGGTCGTCGCCGACCCGGCCTGGCTCAACGACCCGGCGCGGGAGTACCCGGTCCGGGTGGACCCGACCACCACCACCGGTACGACCGGCGACGTCTACGTCGACAACGACTCCGGCACGACCAACCACAACGGTGACAACCTGCCGGTCGGCACCTACAACGGCGGCACCGTTAAGGCCCGCTCATTCATCCACTTCGACGAGTTCGACGACGACGGCCTGATGGGCAAGCGGATCACCGCCGCGAAGCTGAAGCTCTTCCACACCTGGTCGTACGACTGCACGTCGCACAAGCCGTTCAACGTCCACCGGGTCAACGAGGCGTGGACGGTGGCGAACCTGACCACGGGAAGCTACCCCGGTCCGGCGATCTCGTCGTCGATCGGCTCGCTGACGATCACCGACAACTACCCGGCCTGCACGAACACCAACGCGGTCCGCAGCACCGGCAAGTGGGTCACCGTGCCGCTCGCCGTCGACACCTTCAACGACTGGTCGACGGGCGGGATGAACGAGGGCCTGGCGCTGACCGCGTCGGTGAGCGACTCGACCGCCTGGAAGCGCTTCACCGCCGCCAACTACTCGGCCGGCGCGTACAAGCCGTTCCTGGAGTTGACCTACTCCAACAACGTCGCGCCTCAGATCAACCTGCGTTACCCGGGCAACAACGCGGTGGTCAACACGCTCACCCCGCAACTGCTGTCGCGGGCGGTCGACTCGGACAACTGGCCCAACAAGGGCTTCACCTACAACTACGTGATCACCGACGCCGCGACCAACGCCGCCGTGGTGAACTCCGGCTGGGTCAGCTCTCCCACCTGGACCGTCCCGGCCGGCAAGCTGGCTTGGAACAAGACCTACCTGTACACCGTCCGGGTGTACGACAAGGTCAGCTACAGCGCGGTCTATCCCGCGTACGCGTTCACCACCTCCGTACCGCAGCCGTTGCTCACCACGAACCTCGCGCAGAACGCCGGTAAGGGCTTCGACCCGAGCGTCGGCAACTACACCACCTCGGCCACCGACGCCAGCATCAGCACCGTCGGGCCTTCGCTGTCGGTGACCCGTAGCTACAACAGCCTGGACACCCGCCGCGACAACGCCTTCGGCGCCGGCTGGTCGAGCCTGGTCGACGTGCGGGCGACCCAGGTCAAGGACGTCGCCGGCAGTGTGCAGTCGGTGCTTGTCACCTATCCCACCGGCCAGGACGTCGCCTTCGGCCGGAACGCCAACGGCACCTTCAGTCCGCCGTCCGGCCGGTTCGCCACCTTCGTCGAGACCAAGGATTCCGGCGGCACGGTCACCGGCTACACCCTGACCGACAAGGACGCCACGGTCTACACCTTCGGCCGGGCGACCGGCACCGGGGTATTCAAGGTCACCCGGATCGCCGACGCCAACGGCCGGGCGATGACCTTCTCGTACGACACGTCCGCGAATCTGACGACAGCGACGTCGGCCTCCGGCCGCTCGTTGCACTTCACCTGGTCCACCCCGGCCGGGTCGACCAAGCCGCACGTCGCCACGGTCTACACCGATCCGGCCGTGCCCGGCGCCCCGAACACGGTCGCCACCTGGACGTACAGCTACGGCACCAACGATCAGCTGACCAAGGTGTGCCCGCCGACCGATCACACCAAGTGCACCACGTACCAGCAGGACACCACCTCGCAGTACGCCAACGCGGTGCTCAACGCCGGCCCGTACTCGTACTGGCGGCTGGACGAGGGCGCCGGGTCGACCACCGCGGTCAGCGAGGTGCTGAGCAACGCGGGCGTCGACAACGCCCGGTACAACAATGTGACCCTCGGTCAGCCGGCCGCGCTGCCCGGCTCGACCGCGACCACGGCGACCTTCAACGGCACCAGCTCGCACGTCCAGTTGCCGGGGAAGCTGGTCGCCGACGGCCAGTACCAGTCGATCAGCATGTGGTTCAAGACGAGCACCCCGAACGGTGTGCTCTTCAGCTACCAGGCCGACGCGATCAGCAAGGGCACCACCGCCGGCAACTACACCCCGTCGCTCTACATCGGCAGTGACGGCAAGCTGCGCGGCGGATTCTGGACCGGCAGCGTCGCGACGATCACCACTGACGTCGCGGTCACCGACGGTGCCTGGCACCACGTGGTGCTGGCCGGTGCCGGTAACGTGCAGCGGCTCTATCTCGACGGCGTGCTCAAGGGCACCCTGAACGGGACGATCGCCCAGATCGCCGGCGGGTCGGCGAACGTGCTGGTCGGCGCGGGCTTCGTCGGCGGCTCGTGGCCGACGCACGTCAACTCCGGTGCCACCCCGGCCAAGGCGACCTACTTCAACGGCTCCATCGCCGAGGTCGCGTTCTTCAACCAGGCCCTGACCGCCACCACCGCAGCTGAACTCAACAGCGTCGGCCGGACCAGCCATCCGGTCCTCAGCAAGGTGGTCCGCCCGTCGGGCGGGGTCACGGCCGAGATCGGCTACGACAAGGTCAGTGGCCGGGTCGCCACGGTCACCGACGAGAACGGCGGGGTGTGGCAGCTGGGCAGCCCGACCGTCTCCGGCAGCAGCGACGTCTACGCGGCCTCGGTGCTCGGCGCCAAGCCGGCGGACTACTGGCGCCTCGGCGAGATCGAGGTGACCGACGCCGTCAACGAGGTGCAGGGCGGTACGGCCACCTACAACCAGGTCACCCTCGGGGTGGCCGGTCCGTTCAGCGACAGCAAGGCCGGATCGTTCAACGGCACCTCCTCGCATCTGGTGCTGCCGCCCGAGGACATGCCCACCACCGGCCCCAACTCCATCGAGTTGTGGTTCAAGATGCCGTCCGGCAACAACAAGGGCGGCGTCCTGTACGGCTACCAGGCCAGCCCGATCAACGACCCGACCGTGACCGGCAACTGGACCCCATCGCTCTATGTCGGCACCGATGGGAAGCTGCGGGGCGGCTTCTGGACCGGCAGTCCCACCCGGGTGATCACCAGCCCGATAGCCGTCAACGACAACAAGTGGCACCACGTGGTGCTCTCCGCCGCCAGCAACACCCAGTCGCTCTACCTGGACGGCATCTCCATCGGCAAGCTCGACCACGCGCTCGTCACCACCGACGCCGTCAACGCCTACGTCGGGGCGGGCAAGTGGGCGGGCAACTGGCCCATGCACGGCACCGGCGACGTCGGCTACTTCCCCGGCTCGATCGCCGAGGTGGCGTTCTACCGTTCGCAGCTCACCCCCGAGCAGGTGGCCACGCACTTCCTGGCCTCGAAGCAGACCGCCCCGGTCGCGGTGACCATGATCTCCGGGGTCGCCACCGCCTTCCCGATGCCGGTCTCCACCATCACCGTGACCGGGCCGACCGGTGAGACCACGTCCTACACCTACGACCTGGTCAACGGCAACCGGTTGGTGGCGCAGACCGACGGGTTGGGCAACACCACGAAGTTCGGCTACGACGTCGGCGGGTACGGAAACCTCACCTACGACCCGCGCGGTGTCTGGACCCAGGAACTCCAGGATGCCCGGGGCAACACCAAACAGGTGATCACCTGCCAGGACCAGTCCGCCGGCAGATGCTCGTCGGTCTATTACACCTATTTCCCGGACGCGACGACCACCACCCTCACCCCGGACGCCCGCAACGACCTGATGTTGACCCTGCGGGACGGCCGGTCGGCGTCGGAGACCGACAACACCTACCTGACCAGCTACGGCTACGACACCAAGGGCAACCAGACCACCATCACCGATCCGCTCGGTCGGGTCACCCGCATGACGTACACCGACGGCACCACGGTCGCGGCCAAGGACGGCGGGTTCGCGCCGCCCGGTCTGCCGGACACGGTGACCACGGCGGGTGGGCAGATCCAGCGCATCATCTACTACGCCAGCGGTGACATCGCCGAGGTCGTCGAGCCGGGCGGCAAGATCACCCGCTACACGTACGACGGGCTCGGACAGCTGCTCACCGAGACCGAGGTGACCGACACCCACCCCACCGGGCTCGTCACCAGCCGTACCTACGACCTGCTCGGGCGGGAGATCACCGAAACCGAGCCGGCCGTGACCAACCGGGTCACCGGCGCGGTGCACACCGCCCACACCAGCACCACCTACGACGTGGACGGCAACATCACCGAGGTCACGGTCAGCGACCTGACCGGCGGCGACGCACCGCGTACGACCAGGCACACCTTCAACGCGTACGGGCAGGAGGTGTCGGTCACCAACGCGGCGAACCAGACCACCCAGTTCGCGTACGACCTGTACGGCCGGATCGTCACCGAGACCGAACCCGACGGCGGGGTCACCACCAGCACCTACGACGTCGAGGGCAACCTGCTCACCTCGACGGTGGTCGGCTTCACCGGCGACCCGAACAACCCGTCCGCGCCCCGCGATCTGGTCACCACCCAGCGGTCCTACGACCCGGCGGGCCGGCTGGCCCGCGAGGTCGACTCGATGAACTGGGAGACCCGCTACACCTACACCGACAACGGTCTTGAAGCGCGGGTGGTACGCGCCGACAACGCGGGCAACGAGTTCCTGATCGAGGAGAACTTCTACGACGCGGCCGGCAACGTGGTGCGGGAGGTGACGAACAACGGTCACACCACCACCACGACCACCTACGACGCGGCCGGCCGAACGATCTCCACGACGGTGGACCCGGACGGGCTGAAGCGAACCACCACCCTGACCTACGACGCCGACGACAACGTGGTCTCCACCGTCTCCTCGGACGCGAACGGCACGCCCACCAGCATCTCCGAGGCGATGTACGACAACGCCGGACGGGCGATCGCCGAAACCGAGTACACCTCCACCGCGCTGACGCCGGTGGCCCGGTGGAAGCTCGGCGAGACCGGGGGCACGAAGGCGGCCGACTCCGTCGGCAACAGTCCCGCTACCGCGCTCGGTGGCGTCACCTGGTCCACCGACCGTGGTGGCTCCGCCGTGCTCGACGGCACCACCGGGTACTTCAAGTCCGGCCCGGTCGTGGACACCACACGGGCGTTCACGGTCAGCGGCTGGGTGAAGCTCACGTCCGAAAGCACCGAGCAGTCGGTGTTCGGCGCGCCAGGTGCGATCGGCAACTCGGCACTCAAGCTCTACTACGCGCCCAACCAGGACCAGTGGTACACGGCCATGTCGTTCCGGAAGGCGGACGGCACGGTCACCTGGATCGGTGCGGGTAGCGGTGTCGGCTCCGCCGTGGCGGGCACCTGGACGCACCTGGCCATGGTCGCGGACCCGGCGGACAAGTCACTCAAGCTCTACTCCGACGGTGTGCTGCGCGCGACCGTGACGACCACCGAGAACTTCAACAACGCGGCCACCGGGTTCACCATCGGCGGGGCCGACGGCTTCGGTTGGCTCACCGGCTCGATGAGCGATGTGCAGGCGTACCAGAAGGCGCTCTCCGCCGCCGAGATCGGGCAGGTCAGGACCGGTGCCGTGCCGGCCGCGGACGCGCAGGTCATCCGGACCTCGCAGACCCTGGACTTCGACGGCCTGCCCACCTCCGTCACCGACCCGAACGGCAACACCACCTACTACGGGTACGACGAGGAAGGCCGGGCGGTGAAGACCACCTCCCCGGCGGCCCTGGTCGAGCAGGCCGGGCAGGTCTCGGCGATGGCCAACGCGGTCAGCTGGGTCGGCTACAACACCTTCGACGAGCCGACCGACACCCGCGACGCCAACGGCAACTGGTCGGTGGTGGAGTACGACGCGGTCGGCCGGGTGGTGGCCGAGCAGGCCCCGGCGTACACCCCGCCGGGCTCCTCGACCCCGATCGTCCCGCGCAGCACCCAGGTGTACGACACGGGCGGGCAGCTCGTCTCCGTCACGGACCCGGCGGGCCGGGTGACCCGTTACGAGTACGACCAACTCGGCCGGGTCTCCAAGACGATCGCGCCGAACGACGGTGCGAGCACCTACACCTATGACGACCTGGGCAACATGCTGTCGTCCACCGACCCGACCGGAGCGGTCACCACCGCGACGTACGACTACCTGGGTCGGACGGTCACCACGACGGAGGTCGTGCGGCAGCAGGGCACGAACCACACCACCCAGTACGCCTACAACGCGCAGGGCTGGCCCTCGGTGGTCACCAGCGCGACCGGCGTGACCAGCAGCACCGAGTACAACGTGCTCGGTGAGCCGACCTCGGTGCTCGACGGCGCCAACAACCGGACCCGCTACGAATACGACGCGGAGGGCCGGACGACCAGGAGCATCCGGCCGGACGGCTCGTACTCCACAGTCGAGTACGACCTGGCCGGGCGGGCGGTCCGCACGACCGAGCGCGCCCCGGGCGGTGCCCTGCTCTCCGAGCAGGTGGCCCGCTACGACCGGGCCGGCAACATGGTGTCCAGCACGGATGCGCGCGGCACCACCACCACCTTCGAGTACGACGCGACGGGCGTGCTGACCAAGCAGATCCAGCCGATCTCCGCATCGGATTCGATCGTCACCACGTTCGGCTACGACCTGGAAGGCAACCGCACCCGGTTCACCGACGGGCGGGGCAACGCCTTCTACACGACGTACAACTCGTGGGGGCTGCCCGAGTCGCAGATCGAACCGGCCACCAGCGCCCACCCGAACCCGGCCGACCGCACCTTCACCATCGAGTACGACGACAGCGGTCTGCCGGTGCGGCAGATCCTGCCCGGCGGGGTCACGGTGACCAACTCGTACGACGAGTCGGGTCAGCTGATCCGGCAGGCAGGTGCCGGTGCCGAGGTGCAGACCGAGGAGCGGGAGTTCGGCTACGACCTGGCCGGTCGAATGACCTCGCTGTCCGGTCCCGGTGGCACCAACACGATCAGCTACGACGACCGTGATCTGCCGGTGTCGGTGACCGGCCCCTCCGGAAACTCGGCGTTCGGTTACGACGCCGACGGGCGCCTCGCCTCCCGGCAGGACGCGGCCGGCACCACCTCCTATGGGTACGACGTCGCGGGACGGCTGTCGACGCTGGCCAACCCGACGGCCGGCGTGCAGATGGCGTACACCTACAACACGCTGTCCCAGGTCACGAAGATCACGTACGGCTCGAACGGCAACACCCGCAACTTCACCTTCGACCCGCTGCGCCGGCTCAACAGCGACGAACTCAAGTCGCCGTCCGGGGCCTCGCTGGCGAAGATCTCGTACGACTGGGACCTCAACGGCAACATCATCGCCAAGACCACGACCGGCTTCGCCGGTTCGGCGGCGAACACCTACACCTACGACCTCGCTGACCGGCTGACCTCGTGGAACAACGGCAGCACGATCACCGCGTACGCGTACGACAAGTCCGGTAACCGGGTGCAGAACGGCAGCAAGCTGTTCAACTACGACCAGCGCAACCGGCTGATCAACGCCGACGGCGTCGGGTACACCTACACCGCACGCGGCACCCTGGCCCAGGCCGGCGCCAACATCACCCGTACCGATGCGTTCGGGCAGGTGATCGAGCAGCAGTCCACCAACGGCACACAGACCTACACGTACGACGGTCTCGGTCGGGCGATGCGGCCCGGGCACTCGTACACCGGGCTCGGCAACGACCTGGCCGCCGACGCCTCCGCGAGTTACGTGCGTGGGCCGTCCGGTGAGGTGGTCGGTGCCGCCTCCGGCGGTGACAAGCGGTTGGTCTGGACCGACCTGCACAGCGATGTGGTCGGCCAGTTCAGCCCGACCGGTACGGCACTGACCGGCTCGGTCACCTACGACCCGCTCGGCAAGGTGCTGAACACGGTCGGTCTGCTGGGGCAGCTCGGCTACCAGTCGGAGTGGACCGACGCGCTGACCAACCGGGTGAACATGCACGCCCGCTGGTACAACACCGACACCGGGCAGTTCGACACCCGGGACACGGCCAACAACAGCCCCGTCCCGGACTCGATCAACGCCAACCGCTACCAGTACGGTGACGCGAACCCGCTGATCGTCACCGACCCCACCGGGCACTGGGGCTGGGGCAGCGTCAAGAAGTCCTTCTCCCGGGCGGTCAGCTCGGTCTCCTCGACGGTCCGCTCGGCGTACTCGTACACCTCGTCGTACGCCTCCAGCGCCTACTCGTACGCCTCGTCCTACGCCTCCTCGGCGTACCGGTCGGCCAAGTCGACGGTGACCAAGACCGTGACGAAGGCCAAGACCACCGTCAAGAAGAAGTACCAACAGGCGAAACGCAAATACACCCAGGTCAAACAGCAGGTCAAAAAGAAGTACAACCAGGTCAAACGCACCGTCAAGAAGAAGTACGAGGCGGCCAAGAAACACGTCACCAAGAAGGTCGCCCAGGTCAAGAAGAAGGCCAAGCAAGCGGTCGCCAAGGCGAAACAGGCCGGCAAGAAGGTCGCGGCCAAGGCACAGCGAACCGTCAAGAAGGCCGTCAGCCAGGTACGCGACGCCACGAACGCGGCCAAAAAATGGGTCAAGGACCACAAGGACGTCCTGTTGGAGGTCGCCGCGATCAGCGGCGCGATCCTCGCCGGCATCGCCTGCACCGCGGTGACCGCCGGCGCCGGCGCGGTCGCCTGCATGGTCGGTGCCGGGGCGTTGATCAACCTGGCGAAGGACGCGGCGCAGGGCGACATCCACAGCATCGGTGACGCGCTGGGTTCGCTGGGCACCGGCGCGGTCACCGGTCTGGTCGGTGGTGCCGGTGGTGCGATCGCGGCCAGGGTCGGTGCGGCGGTGGCGAAGAAGGCCGGTACGGGTCTGTTGGGTCGGTTGGCGACCGAGTCGGCCGAGGCTGGTGCCGAGGACGCGATGTCGCAGCTGGCGATGACGGGCAGCTACAACCCGCGTACGGCGGCGGAGAACATGGTGCCGGGCCTGGGTGCGTTGAACCGTAAGAGCGGTGGTGGCGCGCGTAGCGGTGGTGCGGTCGCCGGTGGCTCCGGTGGTGGTAACGGGTTCGGTATCTCGGTCGGTGGGGCTGGTGCGTCGTGTTCGACGTCGGGTCGTCGGCACAGTTTCGATCCGAAGACGCCGGTGTTGATGGCTGATGGCAGTAGTCGGCCGATCGAGGATGTCAACGTCGGTGACAAGGTCATGGCCACTGATCCGGTGGCGGGTGTGTCGGTGCCGAAGCAGGTCACCCAGTTGCACCGCAACCTCGACGAGGACCTGACCGACCTGACGGTGAAGGACCAGGACGGCAAGGTGACGAAGGTCGAGACGACCTGGCATCACCCGTTCTGGAACGCCTCGGAGCGGAAGTGGACCGACGCGAAGGACCTGAAGCCGGGTACGAAGCTGCTGGTCAAGGGCCAGGGCGCGGTCACGGTCGTGGCGGTGCTCAACCGGCTCGGCCTCGAAGAGATGCGCGACCTCACCGTCGCCGACATCCACACGTACTACATCGTCATCGACGACCAACCCGTCCTCGTCCACAACATCAATAAGCCGCGGTCGGATATATGTGGGCCCCGAGGTGAGCCTATCTATGACATCCCAGGAGGATCGAGTGGTGGCCTAGGGGCTCGTGAGGAAATTCCGAAACCAATGCTTAAGGCTTACAACATCGGCGTCCAGGCTGATGCCACTAAGCCGACTCCCTTGTGTTCCTACTGCAGGCAAAACCCGGCGCAGGCTGTCGATCATGTCGAGCCGAGAATTCATGGCGGCGATCTGACTGATCAAAATACGACACCGATTTGCACGAAGTGCAATAGCTCAAAGCGTGATGGGATGGTGCCGTATAATCCTCCAGCGGGATTCACGGGCACGTGGCCACCGGCACACTGGCCGGCTAGGATGACTCAGGAGTGGTTCCTGCTACATGCAGGCCGGGGCAAGAAATGAGGGTGTGTGACAGACGCGATATATGTGAATCATGTCGACCCATTCGGCCGAGATGCTCCGTATCACATTGCCATGGTCGATCTGACTTACTCCGGTCTTCCTGGTCAACTCGAACAGGTCTGGCTGAACCCCTTGGGTGACCATTTTCGGGTCGCGTGTATACCGTTCTGCGCCTACGGTCTGGCATACCTGGATGAGGTTGTCCTCGATCCGGATGGTGTCTTTGTCCGTGAAGTTGTAGGCCTGTCCGGCAACCGCGTCCTTCGCGCACTAGTACACGAGCGGCGCGAAGGTTGTGACGTCAATCCGGATAGTGTTTGCGAATCTCTCACGGCAATTGCTTCCAATCTGGGGATAGGCATGGAAATGCATGGCGATCGTTTCCTTGCTTTTGACGTGCCGCGTGGCGCGGATGTTCGAAGTCTTGTTGATGCGATGGCCTCCTGGGCAAGCCGAAAGGCTCTCCATTACGAGTGGAGTGATGTTCGGAGTTTCGCCTATTCGCGCAGCTCCGGTTGACGGATATGCTGGTTCATCTGCCTGTCTGAGTTCTGCGCTCGGTGACATTGGGTGTTTGCGAAGAACCAGGACGGGAAGGTGACGAAGGTCGAGACGACCTGGCATCGGTCCGGCGAAGATTGGGCTATCTCGGTGAGCAGGAATGCCGGCCGATGAGGGCGGGCGTGTGCTCGTGCGACGTAGCGGGCGACGACGTCTTGGCCGGAGAACTCGCCTTGTTCGATCTGGAAGACTCGGCCTCTGGTGACGCCCATGCGGTCGGCGGTCTGCTGTTGGGTTAGGCCGCGGGCGCGGCGTACCTCGGCGAGGTGGTGTCCGACCACGGTGGCGAGTAGTTCCCGCTTGCCGTCTTCGACGGACTGCTCGCCGCCGGCGCGCTCGACGTGTGCGGCGCGGATGTCGCTCCAGCGTGCGTAGCTGCTCATGGCTGTCGGCTCTCCTCCTTGGCGCGTTCCTTCAGGTAGATCTCGTAGCGTTGCTCGGCCAGGGGGATCGCTTCGGTGTACCACTGCTGCCAGCGTCCGGCCTTGTCTCCGGCGATGAGCGGCGCAGAGAGTTCACGGGCTGCCACGTCACGGCTGATGTCGGGAGCACGGTGGCTGGACTTCCAAGGTAGTGTGGAGGTCGTGTCGGCGGTATACGAAGAGCTTCCGTTCAGCGAGTTCCTGCATCGCCCTGCTGCCGCAGCCGAGCGACTGGGTCAGGTGCGTGCCCTGCGGCTGCGTCGTCGTGGTGCGGACGACCTGGCCCTGACGTCCGCCGACCAGATGGAGCGCGACGCGGTGGTCATCGACTTCACTGCGCGGCTGCTGGCGGGTCTCGTCCGGTCAGAGTCGACCGACGTCGTGCGTCGGGTGCTCGGTGAGGCCCTGCCGTGGGTCGCCTTCCTTCCCCCGGAGGACGTGACGGAACTGCTGAGCGAACTGGTCACGGTCGCCCAGGGGGCGGCCTCGTTGGAGAACCTGTCGCCGGTCGCTGTTCTGTTGGCGCAGTGGCGACACACCGCCGAGATCTATGCCGACCCGGTGCTGTTGGAGCGGGTGACCCGCGAACCGGCTGGTGACCTTGGGCCGGTGCCGGCACCGGGTTCGGAGCGGTGAGTCCCAAACGAGGCGATCGCGCTGCCCCTCCTGCCTTGCCCGGCGAGTTCGACCTGCGTTTCGCCGATTCGGCGGCAGCCGACGGTTGGGAACACCTCGCCCGGCAGGCACCCGGCAATCTGCGACGTGCCTTCGATGCTTTGCGGAAGGCCCCACGTTCGCGCACCTCGCCTGAGCGTCAGCACCGCCTGAAGGGGTCGCTGGCGTCCGGCAGCTGGAAGGGCCAGGAACTGGAGCGCTGGCAGTACGAGGTGACCGGCGGAGGTCGGATCTGGTACCTCGTCGACGACGAGCGCCGCACGGTCTGGCTCACGTATGTCGGCACCGGTCATCCGCGTGAGACGGAGTGACCGGCTCGGGTCAGCCCCGGGCGGGGCGTAGGGCGTACCAGGCGGCGCCGAGGGTGAGGACGCCGAAGCCGGCCAGCACGCTACCCAACGGCAGGTTGACCGCGAGCAGGATGCAGCCGACCAGACCGGCCCCGGCGAGCGCCTGCACCGGCAGGTGCCGGTCGCGGTCCCGGCCCAGGGTGAGTGCCGCCGCGTTGGTGATCGCGTAGTAGACCAGCACGGTGACGCTGGAGAAGCCGATCGCGCCGCGCACGTCGGCCAGCATGACCACCAGGATCACCACGGCTGCCACGGCCAACTCGGCGCGGTGCGGCACCCGGTGTACGGGGTGCACGGCTGCCAGGGCGGCGGGCAGGTCACGGCGGCGGGCCATGGCCAGGGTGGTGCGGCCGACCCCGGCCACCAGGGAGAGCAGGACCCCGGCCACCGCGACGGTGGCTCCGGCGCGGACCACCCAGGCCAGGCCGGGCAGCCCGGCGGCGGTCACCACGTCGGCAAGTGGTGCGGCCGAGGCGGCGAGCCGCTCCGGGCCGAGCACGCCGAGGGTGATCACGGCCAGCGCCAGGTAGATGACCAGCACCAGGCCGAGGGCGAGCGGCACCGCGCGGGGGATGGTGCGTTCGGGTTCGCGTACCTCCTCGCCGAGGGTGGCGATGCGGGCGTACCCGGCGAAGGCGAAGAAGAGCAGGCCGGCGGCGGTGAGGATGCCCCGGGCGGAGCCGCCGGGCGCGTCGATCCGGGCGATCGAGACGCCGGTCGCGCCGGCCACCGCGACCAGGGCCAGCACCGCCAGCACGACCAGCACCAGGATGCGGGTGGCGGTGGCGGTCTTGGCGATGCCGCGCAGGTTCACGGCGGTCACCGCGACGACGGCGGCGACGGCGACGAGCCGGGCCTGCCCGGGCCAGAGGTACGCCCCGATGGTCAGCGCCATCGCCGCGCAGCTGGCCGTCTTGCCGACCACGAACCCCCAGCCGGCGATGAAACCGGCGAACGGGCCGAGCCGTTCCCGGCCGTACACGTAGGTGCCGCCGGATTCGGGGTAGCGGGCCGCGAGCCGCGCCGAGCTGGTCGCGTTGCAGTAGGCGATGAAGCCGGCCAGCACCAACGCGGCCAGCAGGCCGACCCCACCGGCCGCCGCTGCGGCCGGGGCGAAGACCACGAAGATGCCCGCACCCAGCATCGACCCCAGACCGATGACCACGGCATCGGGTACGCCCAACCGGCGCGCCAGCTGATTCACGGCGGCAGCCTAGACAGGCTTGGTGAACGGCCGGTCCCAACTTCGTGACCGGGCCGGCAGCGGCAGTTCGTCCCAGGGCACCCGGTGCAGGATCCGGTCCAGCAGCAGCCCCAGCAGCAGCCCGGCCACCGAGTCGCTCAGCCAGTGCCAGCCCAGGTAGGTGGTGGTGCACAGCACCACGGCCGGGGGGACGACCCGGATCGCCGGCACCACCCGGCGCGGCAGCCTCCGGCCGAGGGTCGCCAGCAGGGGTGCGAGCAGCAGCGCGATGACGCCGTACCAGACGATGGCGTTGGCCACGTGCCCGGACGGGTACGACTGGGCGAAGCGGACCGGCAGGTCCTCCTGGAACAGCGGGAGAGTCTGCTCGGCGGGTAGGAACGGTTCCTTGATGCTGGCGCTCGGTGCCGGACGGGCGGTCCACACCTTCAGCGGGCCGATGGTGAACAGGGTGAGTACGAAGGCGGTGACCGGGACGAGCAGCGGGCGTACCGAGCGCAGCCGGATCGCCAACAGCACCGACAGGCCGGTGGCGATCAGGGTCAGCGGGGTGCCCTGACCGAGGTAGTTGAGGATGATCGCAACCCACCGGGCGGCGGTGGGTCGGTGCGCGTCGGCCCAGTCGGCGACCGACCGGTCGATGCCGAAGAACCAGCCGGCGGCGAGTGCCACGGTCAGCCCGACGAGGGCGGCCAGCAGCAGCGCGTCGAACCACCAGCCGGCCGGTCGGACCGGTGCCAGGCGTACGCGGCGGCGTACCGTCGTGGTTTCTCGCACCCGATCACGCTACCGGCCGCGCGCGGCGGCCGGGTTCGGGCGGTGATCACGGTGACTGTGTGTCCAGCCACGCGGGGAGGCGTTCCGGCGGCGAAAGCGTCAGACTTGACGCCGTGCGGATCACTTCGGCCCTCGTGGACCCGGCGTTGCTCGACCTGCCCTGGTCGACACCGCTGGAGCAGTGGCCGGCCGAACATCTGGTCGCCCTGCCGCAGGGCATCTCCCGGCATGTGGTGCGCTTCGTCCGCCTCGGCGGGTACGTCTACGCGGTCAAGGAGACCGGGGAGCGGGTCGCCGAGCGGGAGTACGACCTGCTGCGCGCCCTGGAGCGGATCGACTTCCCGTCGGTGCAGGCGGTGGCGATCGTCGCCGACCGGGAGTCCGACTCCGGTGAGCCGCTCGACCCGGTGCTGATCACCCGGCATCTCCAGTTCTCCCTGCCCTACCGGGCGTTGTTCTCGCACACGCTGCGACCGGAGACCATGGGTCGGCTGCTGGACGCGCTGGCCGCGCTGCTGGTCCGGATGCACCTGACCGGCTTCTTCTGGGGCGACTGCTCACTGTCGAACACGCTGTTCCGACGCGACGCGGGCGCCTTCGCCGCCTACCTCGTCGACGCCGAGACCGGGGCGCTGCGCAACGGCCTCTCCAACGGTCAACGTGGCGAGGACCTGGAGATCGCCCGGGTCAACATCTTCGGTGAGGCGCTCGACCTGCAGGCCGCCGGTCTGCTGCACGAGTCGATCGACCCGGAGGTGGTCTGCGAGGAGGTCGTGCAGCGCTACGAACGGCTGTGGCACGAGATCACCTACGAGCAGCAGGTCGAGCGGGAGGCCCGGCACGACATCGAGGGCCGCATCCGCCGGCTCAACGAGATGGGCTTCGACGTGGCCGAGGTGGCCATGTCGACGATCGGCAACGGGCGTTACCTGATCCGGCCGAAGGTGGTCGACGCCGGCTACCACCATCGGCGACTGCTCCGGCTGACCGGTCTGGACGCCGAGGAGAACCAGGCCCGCAAGCTGCTCAACGACCTCGACGCGTACCGGGCGGAGAGCGACCTGACCGACGAGCAGCAGGCCGCCCACCGCTGGCTGACCGAGGTGTTCGAGCCGGTGGTCCGGGCCGTCCCCGCACACCTGCGCCGCAAGCTGGAGCCGCAGGAGTTGTTCGCCCAGATCATCGAGCACAAGTGGCTGCTCTCCGAGCGGGCCGGCCGGGACGTCGGGATGCGTCACGCCGTGCAGTCGTTCCTCACCGAGGAGTTGGTGCACCGCCCCGACGAGCAGGCGGTGCTCGGCGTGGAGATCCCCGCACCCCGCTGATGCGGGGTCACTGGACCCAGGTGCCGCCGCGCATCACCCGGACGACGTTCAGGTCGTTGTCGAGCACCACCAGGTCGGCGCGCAGACCGGGCTGGAGGGCGCCGACCTGGTCGCCGAGGCCGATGGCGAGCGCCGGGGTGGTGGAGACCATGCGTACCGCGTCGGGCACCGGGATGCCGGCGGCCACCGCGTGCCGCAGGGCCGCGTCCATGGTGAGGGTGCTGCCGGCGATCGCACCGTCGCCGGCCAGTCGGGCCACCCCGTCGGCGACGGTCACGGCCTGGCCGCCGAGTTCGTACTCGCCGTCGGGCATGCCGGCGGCGGCCATCGCGTCGGTGATCAGCGCGCAGCGTTCCGGCCCGGCGGTGGAGGTGGCGAAGGTGAGCGTGCCGTCGTGCAGGTGCACTCCGTCGGCGACCAGTTCGCAGATGACGTTCGGAGTGCTCAACAGCGCCACGACCGGCCCCGGCTCGCGGTGGTGCACCGGACGCATGCCGTTGAACACGTGTGTGCCGACGCTCGCGCCCGCCGCGATGGCGGCACGGGTCTGCTCGTACGTGGCGTCGGTGTGACCGACCGCGGCGACCACGCCGTGTCCGGTGAGCAGTTCGATGGCGGCCAGCGCCCCGGCCCGCTCCGGCGCGATGGTGACCATCCGCACCGCCCCGTCACCCAGCTTGATCAACTCGGTCAGCTCGTCGGTGGACGGGTCGCGGAGGAACTGCGGGTTCTGCGCGCCGCAGCGGGCGGCGGACAGGTACGGCCCCTCGAAGTGGATGCCGGCCAGCACCCCCTCGTTGACCAGCGGCGCGAAGGCCGTGGTGGCCGAGCGCATCAGCTCGAAGGGTGCGCTGACCAGGCTGGCCAGCAGGCTGGTCGTGCCGTGGCCCAGGTGGAACGCGGCGGCGGCGCGGGCGGAGTCGGCGTCGCCGGTGGTGAAGGTGTGCCCGCCGCCGCCGTGGGTGTGGATGTCCACGAAGCCCGGTACGACCCAGTGCCCGTCGCGTACCGACGGGTACTCGGCGACGGCGGTGATCCGGTCGCCTCTGACCTCGACGCAGCCCTGCCGGACGACCCCGGTCGGGGTCACCACCTTGCCGTTCACCCGTACGGTCATGAGTCCTCCAACTGGTCGAGGGCGAGCAGGGCGGCACCGAGGCAACCGGCCTCGTCGCCGAGGGCGGCCGGGACGAGTCGTGGCTCCCGGTGGAAGGTCAGGCGTTCGCGCAGGGCGGTGCGCAGCGGGTCGAACAACCCGGGGCCGGCCTGGGCGAGGCCGCCGCCCAGCACGATCGTCTGTACGTCGTACAACGCCTGCGCGGTCGCGAGGCCGTCGGCCAGCGCCTCGACGGCCTCCCGCCAGACCCGGGTGGCCAGTTCCTCGCCGGCCGCCGCCCGGCCGGCGACCTCGGCGGCGGTGACCACTGTCGGTCCGGCGGCCCCGCCGTCCGGTGTGGTGTCGGCGTTGCCGGTCGTGCCGGTGGCGAGTGCGGTGTAGCGGCGGGCCACGGCCGAGGCGGAGGCGATCGCCTCCAGGCAGCCGGAGCGTCCGCAGCCACAGCGCGGACCGCCCGGGCGGACCAGGATGTGGCCGAGTTCTCCGGCGGCGCCGTGTGCGCCGGTGGCCGCCGCTGCGGCGACCACGTGCGCGGCGGCGATGCCGGTACCGATCGCCACGAACAGCACGTGCCCGCAGTCGCGGCCGGCACCGAGACGCGCCTCGGCGAGGCCGCCGGCACGGACGTCGTGGCCGAGCGCCGTGGGCAGGCCGAGCCGGTCGGCCGCCAGGTCCCGCAGCGGTACGTCCCGGAAGCCGATGTTCGCCGACCAGACGGCGACGCCCCGGGTCTGGTCCACGATGCCCGGCACCACGATGCCGAGCGCGGTCGGGGTGAGCCCGGCCGTGCGCGCCGTGTCGATCAGCCCGTCGGCGACCGTGAGGATCGTGTCGACCACGGCCTCGGCCCCACGGTCGGCACCGGTGGGGTGCCGTTCGGTGTGCACCACGGCACCGTCCGGACGGATCAGCGCGCACTTCATCCCGGTGCCGCCCACGTCCAGCGCGACGACGACCCTGCCGTCGCGCTCGCTCACGCGAGCACCACGGACCGGCTCAGGTGCCGGGGCGCGTCGGGGTCGAGCCCGCGACTTGTCGCCAGTGCGACGGCGAAGCGTTGCGCCAGGATCAGGTCGGCCATCGGGTCGACCGGGTTGCGTCCGGCGGCCCAACGACCCAGCACGGTACGGACCCCGTGGGTGCGGCTGTGCACGAAGGCCGCGCCGGTGGCGGCGACGTCCTCGGGCAGCCCGTCGGGCAACTCGCCGAAGGCCCAGACCAGCCGTCCGGGAGCGGCCACCGAGATGGGGCCGTGCCGGTAGTCCATCGCCGGGTACGCCTCGGCCCAGAAGGTGGCCGCCTCCCGGCACTTCAGTGCCGCCTCCAGGGCCAGCCCGATCGTCCAACCGCGGCCCAGGAAGGTGACCTGCTCGATCAGGCTCGGGTCGATCGGCAGCGGGGCGCGGACGGCGACCTCCGCGTCGGCGACCAGCGCGTCGATGTTGTCGCCGAGCTGTGCACGCAGCAGCGCCAGCGCGGTGGTGGCGAAGCGGGTCTGCACCACCGACCGTTCGTCGGCGAACGGCAGGGGCACCGCGGCGTCGGCGAGGCTCACTGCCGGGGAGGCGGGGTCACCGACCAGCACCGTGGTCGGGATTCGCCCGCGCAGCGCGGCGAGCAGGTCGAGCACCTCGGTGGTGGTGCCGGAGCGGGTGATCGCCAGCAGCCGGTCGTAGCGGCGGCCGGTCGGGAACTCGCTGGCCTGGAAGGCGTCCGTCTCGCCGTGACCGGTGGCCTCGCGGCGGGCCGCGTACGCCTTCGCCATGAACCACGACGTGCCGCAGCCGACGACGGCGACCCGTTCACCGTCGCGCGGCAGCCGGTCGAGGACTGTCGGAGCGAGGTCGGCTGCCTGGCGCCAGCAGTCCGGCTGGCTTGCGATCTCCGCGTGGACGTACGCCATGAGAACTCCTCGCAGCGGCTGCGCAATATGGCTCGTTTGACCCGTCTTTCGCGCGTTATTCTGCGCGAAACTCGATGGAAATAGCAACCGCAGGCTTGATCGAGCAGTGTCGGGTTTTGCTGTTTCCGCGTTTTGAGCACTAGTGTGCACGCAACCAATCACATTCGTGCAGACACGGAGGTCCCGGGGTGGACCGTTACGCGAGATGGAACGCCCTGCTCGAGATGCTGACCGAGTCCGGTCGGGTCACCGTCGAGGAGGCCGCTGACCGGCTGGACGTTTCCCAGGCCACCATCCGGCGGGACTTCGACCAGCTCGCCCAGCAGCAGATGATCACCCGCACCCGGGGTGGCGCGGTCGCGAACGGGGTCTCCTACGACCTGCCCCTGCGCTACAAGACGGCCAAGAACTCCGCGGAGAAGCAGCGCATCGGCGCCGCCGCCGCGGCGCTTGTCACGCCGGGCACGGTGGTCGGCCTCAACGGCGGCACCACCAGCACCGAGGTGGCTCGGGCGCTGGCCGTCCGACCGGATCTCAACACCAATGCCGAGGGCGCTCAGTTGACCGTGGTCACCAACGCCCTCAACATCGCCAACGAGCTGCTGGTCCGCTCCCGGATGAAGGTCGTGGTCGCCGGCGGGGTGGTGCGACCCAAGTCGTTCGAGCTGGTGGGGCCCCTGGGTGGGGCGCTGCTGCGCGAGGTGACCCTGGACGTCGCGCTGCTCGGCGTGGACGCCATCGACCCGCACCTCGGTGCCGCCGCCCACCACGAGGGCGAGGCCGCGATGAACAACCTCATGGTGGCCCGGGCCAAGCGAGTGGTGATAATCGCTGACTCGTCCAAGCTGGGCGGTCACGCCTTCGCCCGGATCTGCCCGGTCGACCGGGTCGAGACGCTGGTCACCGACTCGGGCGCCACGCCCGACGTGGTCGACGCCTTCCGCGCCGCCGGCGTGCACGTCATCTGCGCCTGAGGCATTCCCTGGTCAAGCCTCCGGCGCGTCGCAGGGGGTCCTTCCCGCAGAACTTCGCGTGTTCTGGCAGGCTTCGGCGTGGCGCTGCATACCGGGTATTGCCTTCCGGTGCATACCGAGTATGGTGTCGTGGTCGCCCCCGCAACGGAGGGCGCCCCACACCCAACGGGGGAGGTGCAGCTTGCCAGCTGTCCTGGAAATCGAAGGTCTACGAAAGACGTACCGCAGTCGACGACGCGGCACCCGCAATGCCCTGGACGGCTTCGACATGCGGGTCGAGGCGGGGGAGGTGCACGGCTTCCTCGGCCCCAACGGGTCGGGCAAGACCACCACTCTGCGTACGCTGCTCGGGCTGATCCGACCCGACGGCGGCCGGATGTCCATTCTCGGCCAGGAGGTGCCGGCGGCGCTGCCCCAGGTGGCCCGTCAGGTCGGCGCGATCGTGGAGAGCCCGCAGTTCTTCCCGCACTTCAGCGCCCGCGACACCCTCTCCCTGCTGGCCAGCGCCGACGATGTGCCAGCCCAGCGGGTCGACGAGGTGCTGGAACTGGTCGGCCTGCGCGACCGGGCCGGCGAGCGGGTCAAGACGTACTCGCTCGGCATGAAGCAGCGGCTCGCCGTCGCCTCGGCCCTGCTCAAGAGCCCCAGGCTGCTGATCCTGGACGAGCCGGCCAACGGCCTCGACCCGGGCGGCATCCGGGAGATGCGTACGTTGGTGCGCAACCTCGCCGAGTCGGGAATGACCGTGGTGCTCTCCAGCCACATCCTCGGCGAGATCCAGCTGATCTGTGACTCGGTCACCATCATCTCGCTGGGTCGTCGAGTCGCCTTCGGCCCGGTCGACGAGGTGCTCGCCCAGCACTCCTCCGGCGGGGTCCGGGTCCGGCTGGAAGCCGTCATGGACCTGCCGCTCGCCGCGAACGCGCTGCACGGCAACGGTTACCGGGTGACCGCGAACCAGGACCACCTGATGGTCTCCGGAGTGGACAAGCCGGCCACCATCACCCGACTCCTGGCCGAACAGGGCCTCTACGTCAGCGAACTCGCCCAGGTCACGGTCGACCTGGAGAGCGTCTTCCTCGAGTTGACCAACACCGCGCCGGTCCCCGGCCAGCACCGGCAGGTCGACCATTCCGTACGAGTCGATGGGGCGGCACCGTCCGCGCCCACCGGGGGAGGTTGGGGCGCGTGAGTCTCTTCCGTACCGAACTGCGCCGGCTGGTCAAGCGGCGCTTCACCCGCTGGATGACCGCGGGTGGCCTGCTGATCCTGGCCCTCGTGGTGGTCGGTCTGTTCGTCACCAACGAGAAGATCGGCACCGAGCAGTGGGCCGAGGCCACGCGAGCTGCCGACAGCAGCCATGCCGAGCAGGTGCGGTGGGCCGAGCAGGAGCGCGCCAACTGCGAGCGGGCCAAGGCGGCGGGCGAGGACGTCGACCATTACCCGGCCGACTGCGCGTCGATCGCCCCACCGGCACGGGAGGACATCCAGGAGGAGTGGTACCTCCCGTCGACCTTCGTCTTCAAGTCCAGCGTTCCGGACATGCTCGTCACTCTCGCGGGCATCCTGGCCATGGTCGGCTTCGTGGTGGGCGCCTCCTTCATCGGTGCCGAGTGGAACACCGGCGGAATGATGAACCTGCTGCTGTGGCGACCGAAGCGGTTGAGCGTCCTGCTGACGAAGCTGGGAGCGTTGCTCACCGGGATGCTCGCCGTGGCGCTGACCGCCTCCGTGGCGTGGTTCGGCATTCTCTGGCTGATCGCCAGCTGGCGCGGGACAACGGACGGGATGACCTCCGGTGTCTGGCAGTCGTTCCTGCTCACCGGGCTGCGCGGGGTCGTGTTGGTGCTGGTCGCGGCAACCGTCGGCTTCGCCCTGGCCTCGCTCGGCCGGCACACCGCGATGGCACTGGGCGGGGCGGTCGCGGTCATGGTGGTCGGCCAGGCCGGGCTCGCCATCCTGCTGGACCTGGCCCAGGTCCGATTCGGCGAGGCGTGGCTGTTGCCCACGTACGTGTACGCCTGGATGACCAAGACCTTGACGCTTGAGGACTGGCGGTCCTGCAACGCCTCGTACACCGGTGAGTGCAACCCCGCCACCCTGGACATCACCTGGCAACACTCGTCGATCCTTTTCACGGTCGCCGTGGTGCTGTTCCTCGGCGGGGCGCTCTGGACGCTCCGTCGGCGGGACATCACCTGATGATCATGACCCGTTGAGGAGCCTGTGGGCGCGATCTCTCCCCGGATCGCGCCCACGGGCCGTGTCCCGCCACCTGCCGGCGCGGCACGGGCATCGGCGCGCCGCGCTGCTGATGCGTCGGGTGTGACCTGTGGTTAGGCTGGGAAACCCGGTTGGCGTCGCCCGTGCCGGCCGCCCCCGTGAGGAGCCCCATGCCACCCGCCGACGCCACCCCGACAGCGGAGAGCCCCGACGCCCGGGTGTCGACCAGCGCCGGTGCGGACACTGCCGCGGTGCCGCCCCCGCGATCGGCCCCCGACGACGAGTCGCTGCCCCCGAACACCCCCGATGCCGCCACCGCCGAGTCGGCCGACGCTCTTGCCGAGCGGGAGCGGGAGATCCTCGCGTTCGAACGGCAGTGGTGGCGGCACGCCGGCGCCAAGGAACAGGCCATCCGGGATCGCTTCGGTCTCTCCGCCACTCGCTACTACCAGTTGCTCAACGCGCTGCTGGACAATCCGGCGGCGCTGGCCGCCGACCCGGTGCTGGTCGGCCGGCTACGACGGCTGCGCGCGTCCCGGGCCCGCAACCGCCGCCGCTGAGCCCACCGCCCGCCGAGCCGAAACGGCACCGAGGGCATGTCGGGGCGTCGGGCGGGTAGCCGGGGCGCGGAGGTGGCGGCGATGACCCGAGGAGACCCCGCCGGATCGAGGCGGACCGGGATGCAGGTGACGCACCCGGGCAGCGGCACCGGGCCGCCCGAGGCGACGGCCGACGAGCGTCGGCGGGGCATGGCCGTCGGATCCGCGCCGACCATGCGGGTACGCTCCGCGTCCGCTCCACCACCCGGCAGTACGGTCAACGAGGACGTGGTGTTCCAGTTCGGCCCCCTGGTCGGGGTGCTGGACGGGGCGACCGTGCCGGAGGGCTTCGACACCGGCTGCGTACACGGGCCGCAGTGGTACGTCCGGCACCTGGCCGCCCGGCTCGGGCTGGCCGAGGCGGCTCGGCCGGCGGCGACCCTGGTGAGCAACCTGGCGGCGGCGATCCTGGCGGTTCGCGCCGACCACGGCGACCAGTGCGATCTCGACCATCCGGGCACTCCGGCCAGCACCGTCTGCCTGCTGCGCGACGGCGGTGACCAGGTGGACTACCTGGTGCTCTGCGACAGCCCGCTGGTGCTCGACACCGGCGACCGGGTCGACGTGATCGTCGACGACCGGCTGGCGGCTGCGGCGGCCGGCCTGCGGGACACCGCCGCCGCGCTGCCCGAGTCGACCGACCGGGCCACCCGGTTGCGGCACGCCGTGTCGGTGCAACGGGAGCGGATGAACCGTACGCACGGTTACTGGGTCGCGGCCGCCGACCCGGACGCGGCGTACCACGCGGTGGTCGGCAGCCTGCCGTTGCGCGGCCCGTCGGCGCTGCGCCGCGCGGTGCTGCTCAGCGACGGAGCCTCCGTCGCCGTGGAGGAGTTCGGGCTGTTCGACTGGGCTGGCCTGCTCGACGTGGTCTCCGCCGAAGGGCCGGGTGGGCTGATCGCCCGGGTGCGGGCCGCCGAGCGGAACCATCCCGACCGGTTGCGCCGGCACAAACGGGCCGACGACGCCTCCGCCGTCTACTGCGAATTCGACCGGCCGGACGACACCGGAATGTGAGGCAGTACCCGATTTCGGCCCGACCGGCCGATCCATTGCACCAGAGGTGCACCTCCTCGCCAACCCGGTGGACTTCCGCTGCCGGGCGCGGAAGACTCCGGCACGTGACGGGTGCGGTCCGGTTGGAGCCGGTGGACGAGCAGAACCTCGAACCGTTGCTCTCCGTAGCGGTCGCCGAGGCGGAACCGGCCGACGTGATGCCGCCGGTGGCGGCACCGGCCGGTTGGTCGCACGCGCGGCGGGAGGCGTTCCGGGAGTTCCACCGGGCCAGCTTCGGTGGGCTCGACGCGGCCACCCGCACCGCCATGTACGCGATCATGGCCGGCGGCGAGGTGGTCGGGATGATCCGGATGACCCGACGCGACGAGCCCGACGTCGTCGAGGTGGGCATGTGGCTCGGCCGCTCCGCCCGGGGCCAGGGCATCGGCGCGGCGGCGTTGCGCGAGTTGTTGAACCTGGCCGCCGCGGCCGGCATGCGGGTCGTGGTCGCCGACACCACGCCGGAGAATCGCGGGGCCCTGTCGGTGCTGGAGAAGTGCGGCGCGAAGCTGCGCGAGGACGACGATCGGGTGCACGCCGAGATCCACCTCGACGCGACCCCACCGGCACTCTAGGGCTCAGCCGCGCTGCTCGGCGTACGCGGCCAGCCACGCCACCTGGGCCGGGTCCAGGGACGGGCGTACCCGCGCCCGGGCGGTCTCCACGTGTGCGGCGGTGACCGTGGCGGCGGTCAGCGACTCGCGCATCGCGGCCAGGGCCGCCTCCCGGACCAGCGCCGCGCAGTCGGCGGCCGAGAAGCCGTCCAGGTCGGCGCCGAGCGCACCGAGGTCGACGTCCTCGGCCAGCGGCACGTTGCGCGCGGCGGCGCGCAGGATCGCCGCCCGCGCCTCGGCGTCCGGTGGCGGCACGTAGACCAGCCGTTCCAGCCGACCCGGGCGCAGCAGCGCCGGGTCGATCAGGTCGGGCCGGTTGGTCGCGCCGACCACGACGACGTTGCGCAGGGCCTCCACCCCGTCCAACTCGGTGAGCAGGGCGGCGACCACCCGATCGGTGGTGCCGCCGTCGGTGGCCTGGCCGCGTACCGGGGCGAGGGCGTCCAGCTCGTCGAGGAAGACGAGCGTCGGTGCGGCCTCCCGGGCCCGGCGGAACAGTTCGCGTACCGCCCGTTCGCTCTCGCCGACCCACTTCGACAGCAGCTCCGCGCCCTTGACCGAGAGCACGTTCGCCCGGCCCGACCCGGCCAGCGCGGTCACCAGGTAGGTCTTGCCGCAGCCGGGCGGCCCGTAGAGCAGCACCCCGCGCGGCGGCTGCACGCCGAGCCGGGCGAAGGTGTCCGGGTAGGTCAGCGGCCAGAGCACCGACTCGGTCAACTGCTGCTTGACCTCGACCAGGTCACCGACGTCGTCGAGGGTGACCCGGGCCAGTTCCAGGGTGGAGGCGGCCATGCTGGTCGGCCGGACCACCTCCAGGGCGGCGGTGAAGTCGGCCATCCGTACCGTCGGGTTCTCGTCCGACTTCTGGCGCAGCGCCGCGCGGATGCCGGCCTCGCGGACCAGCGCGGCCAGATCGGCGGCGACGAAACCGGGCGTACGCCCCGCCACCTCGTCCAGCCGTACGTCGTCGGCGAGCGGGACCGGGCGGGTCAGCACGGTCAGCTGTTCCCGGCGCAGGGCGGCATCGGGCAGGGGTACGTCGATCCGCAACGAGAGCAGGTCCGGGGCGCGCATCGCCGGGTCGAGGGCCTCCGGCCGGCTGGTGGTGCAGACCACCGCCGCGCCGGCCTGCACGATCTGGGCGAGGCATTGACGGAACACGGTCGCCACCGGCCCCGGGGTGTCCGCCGGGGCGAGCGCCTCCACGTCGGTGACCAGCAGCACGGCCGGGCCGTCGGCGATCACCTCCGCGGTGGTCGCCCGCAGCCGGGCGGCGGCCGAGGAGTTGCTCAGGGCGGCGATCTCGGGTGCCCAGAGGGCATGCACCCGGGCACCGACCTGGGCGGCGACTGCCCGGACCAACGCCGACTTGCCGGAACCGGCCGGACCGCTGACCAGCACCCCGAGCGCCACGGTGGTGCTTAGCCGGCCCAGCACCTCGCGGTGGTGAAAGCCCAGGTCGAGCAGTTCGGTCAGCTCCTCGGCCTGGGAACGCAGGCCGGGCAGTTCGTCCACCGAGGCCACGTGCTCGGTCGCTTCGACGGTCGACCCGCTGCCCGACCAGCCCGCCGATGCCGCGTCGGCATCGATGTCACCGGCCCGGCCGGCGGTGTCGAAGCGGGAAGTGTCGGTGGGCGACGGCGAGCCCATGCCACCGGCACCGGCCAGGGACGCGGCGCGACCGGCCAGCGAGCCGGCGACGCCGTGGGTGCGGGCGCCGTGCTCCCAGCCGACTGTGGTGTCCATGGTGACCAGGGCACCGACCTCGGGTTCGGCGGCGACGACCCGCAGCAGCGTGCTGGTCCAGGCATAGCCGACCCGGGTCGACAGGCTGCGTCGGGCCACCTCGACCAGGCTGCGCGTCGCGGCGTCGGGCAGCACGTCCTGGGGCAGCAGCGACACGTCGTCCCCGGTGGTGACCACCTTGCCCAGCAGCGCCAACCGGAGCATCTCCGGGGAGACCACCGCGACGACCTCCGCCGGCCCGGCGAGCAGCACCCGGGCCGCCGCGACGGTCGGAGCGGCGCTAACCCGCACCTGGCCGCCGTCGCGTACGCCGAGGTTGCCCAGCATCAGGTCGTCGGCGTGCAGCAGGGCGCTGCTCGCGGTCGACTCGGCCGGGGCGACGATCCCGGCGGTCACCCGCCGGCCGGTCAACCGGACCGGATCGCCCGGCCGCAGGCCCAGCGCGGTGAGCACCTCGGGGTGCAGCCGGACGATGCCGCGCCGGGCGTCCAGTGCGGCCGCCCGCAGGCTCGCGGTCAAGGTCAACTCGGGTTCGCCCATCGCCCGACCCTAAACGGCCCGATCATCCTGTGTGCGGTCAGCCCGGCGGACCCTCGCTGGTGAGCAGGGACGGGTCGCGGCGGATCAGCTCGGCCAGCCGGGCCGCCGGGTCGCCGGTCAGCGACTCCTCGCGGGCGGGCCAACCGGCGACGGTGTTCGCCGACAACGGCCAGGACGGCGGTGCCGCCACCGGCTGCCCGGTGACCGTCACCTCCTGGCCGGTCCAGGCCACCCGCAGGTCGTACGCCTGCCCGTCGTGGTCGATCCGGGCGGTGACCGCCGTGCCGGGATGGACCGCGACGGCGGCCCGCAGCGCCTCGGCGACATCGTCGAGCACGTGCCCGCCCCCCTCCCGGGGCGGCTCCCAGCCGGTGCCGTCGTTCCGTCCGCCGGCACCGGACGGGGGTGTCCCGTCCGCCGAGGTGGATTCGCCGTCGGCCGGTTCGGTGGACCGGCGACGCAGTGCCTCCTCGCGCCGCCGCATCCGGGCCAGGGTTTCGTCCAGCCCGCCTCGCATCCGCCTCACCCCTTCCCACGAGGGGCTCCGAGCCGGTCGGCTCAGGCCCGCTTGTCCCGGGTGGCCCGGGCCAGCGCCCGGTCCAGGACGACCAGCAGGGCGTCCCGTACCGAGAGTCGATCCCGGGCGTCGAACTGCACCAGAGGTACATGGTCGCCGATCGCCAGGGCCCAACGGATGGCGCCGAGGTCGTGCGCCAGCCGCCCGTCGAAGGCGTTCACCCCGACCACGAAGGGCAGCCCGGCCCGTTCGAAGAAGTCGATCGCCGGGTAGCAGTCGTCCAGCCGGGCGCTGTCGACCACCACGAGCGCGCCGAGTGCGCCGCGCGCCAGGTCGTCCCACATGAAGCCGAAGCGGGCCTGACCGGGCGTGCCGAACAGGTACAGCTTGAGGCTGCGGTCGATGGTGACGCAGCCGAAGTCCATCGCCACGGTGGTGGTGGTCTTGTCGTAGCGCTGTCCCGGATCGTCGACCCCGATCCCGGCGATGGTCATCTCCGCCTCGGTGGTCAGCGGATCGATCTCCGAGATCGACGCCACAGTGGTCGTCTTGCCGACCCCGAACCCACCCGCGATCAGGATCTTGACCGGGATCGGTGGCGCGGGGCGCGATGGCGTACCGGTTGCGGCCGGCGCGGCGGCCGGCGGATGGTACGGCTGAGGCGGCGGCAGACTGGCCCGCCCCACCACCGGTGGCGGGGTCGGTGCCGGACCGCCGTAGCGGGCGGTGGCGCTGTTGGCGGAGAGCGCGCCCTGCGGGGCGACCGGCCAGTCAGGAGATTGCACGGAGTCCATCAATCACTCGCAGGATGACGTCGGGGTCGAGGGCGTCGTCGGAGTCGGTGACGTGCACGTCGAGATGGCCGGCGGCGCGCAGGTCCCCCACCAGCACCCGGGTCACGCCGAAGTGCAGCCGGGTCTTCGCGGAGATCTCGGCAACCGAGATCGGCTCGCTGCAGAGCGCCACGATCGCCTGAAGCTCCGGAGCCAGCCGGGCGGCTGCCAGGTGCCACGCCTCGGCGTCCGACCGGGCTGTCACCTGGGTTTCCAGGCCGATCGTCGGGTCCGCCCCGGCCACCCGGCCAGCGGTGAGCACGAACGGGCGCAGGCCGGTCGGCCCGGCCGTCTCCGGCTCCGCCCCGAACGCCGCCGGTGCCCCCTCGGCGTCACCGACCGGGGAGGACGCGCGCAGATAGGGCCGGATCCGGGGCTCCGGGCCTATCTGCTCACCGGCGGCGTCGTGAGTCACTGCTGGACGGAATTCTTGAGTTCGGCGATCAGGCGCGGGGTGAGAGCACTACCGGCCCGACCGGCGAAGAGCGTCATCTCGTAGGCCACGGTGCCGAGGTTGGCCGACCGGTCGGCCACCACGCCGAGCACCGAGCCGCTGCTGATCGCGCTGATCAGCAGGTACCCCTCGGCCATGTCCACCACGACCCGGTTCAGCCCGCCGAGGGCGTACCAACTGGCGGCGCCGCCGGCCAAGCTGGTCATGCCGGAGACCACGGCGGCGAGCCGTTCCGCGTTGGACCGGTCCTTGATCGCGGACATGGCCATCAGCAGCCCGTCCGACGAGACGGCGATCGCCTCCAGCACGCCCGCCGTGCTGGACGTGAAGGTGTCCAGCAGCCAGTTGAAGGTGCGGGCCTCGGGGCTGAGGTCACCGGCCGGGTGGCTCGAGTGGTCGAGGTTCTCGTGTACGTGCGGACTGGTCAAAGTGGCGTTCCTTCGTCGTTGCTGCGGTCTGGACGGACATCGCGCAGAGCCCGGGCGACGCCGTTCTCGAACGCGTTGATGAGGTCGCGCACCTCGGCCGGGTCGCCGGGGTGGTCGGTGAGCGGCTGCCGGTTGGGCGTCGTGACCAGATTCGCGCCGGGAACCCGCCGGGTCAGGTGGGCCGGAGCGCCGGACGGGGCGGGAGCCACCGGCTCGGGGTGAGCGTGCCCCCGCTCCTGTTCGGCCCGGCGTACCCCGGACTCGAACTGTTCGACAAGGGTGCGCGCGGCGGTCGGGTCGGCGGTGGTGGCGTCCGCCGGGCCGACCCGGGGGGTGATTCTCGGCAGGCTGGCGCCGGGAACCCGCTGCCGGATCCCGGGCGGCGGGGTGGTGGCACCGGGCGGTGCCGGCGGGACCGGTGTCTGCGGCGTCGCAGCCGGGTCGGCTTCGGCGCGGGCGCCGGTGGCGAAGGCGTCCCACGACTCGGCCAACTCGATGCTCGCGGTGGCCCGGGTCAGCAGCCGCTGATCGAACCCGCCCTGCCCGCCGGTGCCGGCCGCCGCCAGCCCGTCCCCGGGCCGGGCAGGGCTGGCGGGTACCGGTTGCGATGGCGTCGGCAGGGCGGGCCGGGCGGTGATCGGGGTAGCCCGGAGATCCGACTCGGGCGTGCCGAGCACCAGGTCCGGCCGAGCGATCGACAGGGTGGCGGAAACCCCGCCGCCCGGGGTGGCGGAGAGTACGACCCGCCAGCCGTGTCGACGGGCCAGCCGACCCACCACGAAGAGCCCGAGTACCTCGGTCGGGACGAGGTCCAGCCGCTCGCGCCGGGTCAGCCGGGCGTTCTCGTCGGCCAGCCGCGCCTCGGTCATGCCGATGCCGTGGTCGACCACGGTCAGCCGGGCACCCTCCTCAGTCAGTTCGCCGTTGACCACCACCCGGGTGTGCGGCGGGGAGAAGACTGTGGCGTTCTCCATCAACTCGGCAAGCGCCAGCACCAGGTCACCGACGATCGCCGGCGCCGCCGAGACCTCGCCGGGAACCTGCACGTCCACCCGGGTGTAGTCCTCGATCTCACCGAGGGCCAGGCGGACCACGTCGGCGAGCGGAACCGGCGCGGCGTGCACCACGTCGCCGGCCGCGCCCGAGAGCACCACCAGGTTGCCCGCGTTGCGCCGCAGCCGGCTGGAGATGTGGTCGAGCCGGTACAGGTTCTCCAACCGCCCCGGCTCGGTCTCCTGCTGCTCCAACCGGTCGATCAGGGCGATCTGGCGGCCGACGAGGTTCTGCGTACGCCGACCGACGTGACCGAACATCTGGGCCACGTTGCGTCGGCTCGCCACCTGCCGTTCCACCAACTGGGCGGCCGTGGTCTGGACCCGTTCGAAGGCCCGGGCCAGGTCGCCGATCTCGTCGCGCCCCCGGATCTCGACCCGGTCGAGACGGATCGACTGGGCCTGGTCCGCCTCGTCGTCGGCGACCCGCAGCAGCTCGGATTCGGCGACCCGGGCGACCCGGTCGGCGGAGCGGGTGAGCCGGGTCAGCGGCCGGGCGACCGCCCGGCCGATCAACAGGGCGAGCAGCCCGACGACGAGCAGGATCACCAGGACCAGGGCGGTCACCCAGTACGCGGCGGACAGCGCGGCCTGCCGCTCGGCGCGTACCTCGGCGGTGACGTCGGTGACCAGCTTCTTCTCCACGAACTGACCCAGGGTGATCAGCGAGGAGGTGGTCGGGTAGAGCGCCTCGATGGGAATCCGGGACGCCGCGGTGACCGGGTCCAGGGCGCTCTGTTCGAGGAAGTCCTCACCGGCACGGGCGTCCACCGCGGCCTGCTCGATGTCCATCAGCACCAGCTGTTCGGGAGTGAGCAGGCCGAGCATCTGGTTGCTGTCCGCCTGCAGGGTGGCCATGTTGGCCACGTAGGCGGTGGCGAGCCCCGGATTCGGGTCGGCGGCGATCAGCACGATCAGGGCGGCGCCCGCGCTGATCCCTTCGCTCTTGCGCAGGATGCGGTCCAGGGCCAGCACCTGCCGGCCGACCGAGGTGCGGGTGTCCACGTCGTACGGCAGCCGCAACGAGTCGATGAGTGCGAGGTGCACCGGCGCGTACGTGCCCAGGATCTGCTCGACGGTGGCGCGGTTGGCGAGCAGGGCCGTGCGTACGGGGGCCAGTTGCCGGACCCCGTCGAGCGCGGCGCGCACTGCGGGGGTCAGGTCGTCGCCCAGCTCCGCCCGCAGGTCGGCGACCAGGTCGTCGACCTCCGCGATCTCCTGGACCAGGGCGCTGCGATCGGCCTGCCGCAGCAGCAGACCGACGGCGAGCATCCGTTCCCGTTGCAAGTGTTGCAGCAGGGTGCCGACCCGGCTGGCGACCTGCACGGTGCCGGCGGTGTCGTCGGCACGCTGTGCCACCCCGACCCGCTCCCAGACCACCGGCAGGGTCAGCCCGAGCATGCAGAGCACGGGGATGAGCACCAACAGGGCGAGCTTGCCCCGGATCCGAAGCCTATCGAGCAGCATCGAAGGGCCTCCAGCGATCCGGGTCGGATCCCTGTCCGACCGGCACCGGCGGTCGTTGCGCCGCCATCTGCTCCCAGTGACTGCCGGACGGCCGGTCCGAACCGGCACGCTCCGGCTCGTTGCCGGGCGCGTCGACGGTGCCCGGGTTGTCCCTCGGACGAGACAGCCAGCTGGTCACCGCGAGCGCGATCAGCAGCAGCCCGGCGACCCCACCCGCGCCGAGGACCAGCAGGTTGTCCCGGTTCAGTTCGTCGAGCCGCTCGGCCAGCAGTCGGTCGATCTCGTCGAGCAGGACCGGCTGGAGCTGCTTGGCCGCTTCCTGCGCCTCCAGTCGGGCCCCGGTGAGCCGGACCACGTCGAGCTTGCCGGTCTGGTCGGGTTGGGAGGTCAGCGCCATCGCTTCGACCCCCCGCTGGTAGGCGTCGAACGAGCTGAGCACGTTCGCGCCCAGGTCGGCGCTCTCCGAGCTGTCCATCACCGCCCGAAGGTTGTTGACCAGGTCGTTGGCGGGTTGGAGGGCGGCGACCCGGTGCGCGGCCAGCTCACCGAAGGAGCGCAGCTGTTCGGTGGCGGGTCGCCGTTCGATGAGCGTGGCCAGGTCGGTGAGCCGCCCGGCGGCGACCAGGGCCTCCGGCATCTCCTCACCGACGCCGTCCTGAAGGAAGTGCGAGTCGGCGCCGGCGTCCCGGATCAGACCGCTGCTCTCCCGCACCTTCGTGTGCAGGGCCAGCAGCAGGTCGGTGACCTCGCGGTAGGCGGCGAAGGCGGCCTCCGGGTCCGTCAGCGAGCGTTCCGGCAGCGCCTCCAGCTTCGCCCGGATGCCGGCCCACCGTTCCCCGGTGCGTAGCTCGCCGCCGATCCGGGCGTCGACCGCCGCGACCTGCTCGATCGCCTGTTCCAGGACCTGCCGGGGCAGCGGCCTGCGGGCGATGGCGGCGCTCTGCGCGTTGACCAGCGCCTCGGTGACCGGCGCGAGGGCCCGCAGGTACTCCACCCCCAGCCGTTCCCGCTCGACGACCTCGCGGTCGGCGTCGACGAGCCGGTGGGCCTGCACGGTGAGCAGCGCCACCGGGAGCAGCAGCGCGATGCTGAGCAACAGCGGCAACAGCCGACCCCGGGTCCGGGGTCGGCGACGGACCCGCGGAGCGGGAACGGTCATGATGATCTCCTTGGGCGGTCGGCGCAGGTGCGGCAGCGGCGTCGACGAGCCGGTCCCGTGCGCCGGACCGGAAACTAATCGAACACGGTTGGTCCGGTACCGGCCTCACGGGTCGGCTTTGCGTCACTTCCCGTGAGGTGACGCAGGCTCATCGGATCGATCACCGTGGGTGCTGCTTTCGTGAGGGATAAGACGTACTTCCATATGGATTCCGCTGGAAGGTAGGAATTTCCACAATGGGAAGTCGTCCCAAAGGTTGGCCCGATGGACGTTGTGCGGTCGACCCCCTCCGGGTGACGTTCGGCCGAACAGAACGGACGTACGGCGGAACTCAGCTAATACACAGGTTTCGCGCCGTACCGTGTGGCGAATGAAATCGCCGATCTCGGCCGCGCGGCTGCGTCGTGCCCTGCCCACCGGTCGCCGGGGCGTCGCGGTGTCGGTGGCCGTCCTCCTGCTGGCCGCCGTCGTGGTCTGGGCCGCCTGGCCGGATCGCCCGGGTTTCCGCACCGAGTCCGCGATGCTCACCGTCGCGTCCGGACCGAGCGGCAACGAGCCGGTCGACCTGGACACCACGTTGTACCTGCCGAACGACGCCGACGCGGACCGGAAGGTGCCGGCGGTGCTGCTCGCCCACGGCTTCGGCGGCACCAAGAACTCGGTACGCACCGACGCCGAGGAGTTGGCCGACCGGGGCTACGCGGTGCTGACCTGGACCGCCCGGGGCTTCGGCCGCAGCGGGGGCCAGATCCACCTGGACAACCCCGACTACGAGGTACGCGACGCCCAGCGCCTGCTGGACTGGCTGGCCGCGCGGCCGGAGATCCGTACCGACGGCGACGGTGACCCGCGGGTGGGCGTCGTCGGCGGCTCCTACGGCGGCGGCCTGGCGCTGCTGCTGGCCGCCCAGGACCAGCGGGTGGACGCGATCGTCCCGATGATCACCTGGAACGACCTGTCCCGCGCCTTCCTGCCGGAGAGCACCGGCGGGGAACCGACCCGGGGGGTGTTCAAGTCCGGCTGGGCCGGCATCTTCTTCGGCGGCGGCGGGAGCGTGGGCTCCGGTCCGGCGGGGATCTCCGGCAACACCGCCGAGGCCCCCGAGGGGGCACCGGCACCGGGCCCGCCCAGCCCGGCGCCCGGGCAGGGGCCGGGCACCGCACCGGGCGCCCCGACCACGGCCGCCATCCCGGACCCGGCGTGTGGCCGGTTCGCTCCCGACGTGTGTGCCGCGTACCTGAGCATCGCCGTCACCGGGCAGGCCGACCAGGCCGCCGTCGACCTGCTGCGGCGGTCCAGCCCGGCCGGGGTGCTGGACCGGATCAAGGCCCCCACCCTGCTGGTGCAGGGGGCCGCGGACACCCTCTTCCCGCTCGGCGAGGCCGACGCCAACGCCCGGGGTATCGCCGCCAACGGCACCCCGGTGCGGGTCGCCTGGTTCACCGGCGGCCACGACGGCGGGGCGGGGCCGCGTACCGACTCCGACCGGGTGAAGTTCCTGACCGCCCAGTGGCTCGACCACTACGTCGCGGGCACGGCCGCCACGCCGGCGGACAGCTTCACCTTCTCCCGGATCGCCGGCTTCGACGCGCTGGACCGGGGACTGGTGGCCACCGGCTACCGCACCGCCGACTACCCGGGCCTGAACGGGCAGTCCCGGCAGGAGGTGGCGCTCGCCGGGCCGCCCCAGCCGGTCGCCAACCCGCCCGCCGGCAACCCGGCGGCGATCTCCTCGGTGCCCTTCGCCGGCTCGCTGAGCTCGCTGCTCAGCGGGGTGGCCGCCGACATACCGGGCCAGCACGCCCGGTTCGACTCCGAGCCGCTGACCGAGGCCGTCGACGTGGTCGGGTCGCCCACCGTGCAGATCCGCGCGGCGTCGCCCACCGGCGAGGCGGTGCTCTTCGCCAAGCTCTACGACGTCAACCCGGAAGGGGCGGCCACGCTGCCCAGCGGGCTGATCGCACCGATCCGGTTGACCGGCCTGCCGACCCAGGTCGCCGAGGCCGCACCGGTGACGGTCACCCTGCCGGCGATCGTGCACCGGGTCGAGGCCGGGCATCGGCTCCGGTTGGTCCTGGCCACCTCGGACCAGGCGTACACCACCCCGGTCGAGCCGACCGTCTACCAGGTCGCGGCCACCGGCCCGGTGAGCCTGCCCACCGTCGACGCCGAGCCGATCCCCACCGAGGCGGTGCTCTGGCGCTGGATCCTGGTCGGGCTGCTCGCCGCGATCGTGCTCGGGCTCGTCGTGCTCGTGCTCCTGTTGCGCCTGCGGCACCGCCGCCAGGACACCTCGGTGCACCCGGAGTACGCGGACACGCCGCTGGCCGTACGCCATCTGCGCAAGGAGTACGCCGACGGCTTCGTCGCCGTCTCCGAGGTGGACTTCGAGGTGCACCCCGGTCAGGTGGTCGGCCTGCTCGGGCCCAACGGTGCCGGCAAGACCACCACCCTGCGGGTGCTGATGGGGCTGACCCAGCCGACCGCCGGAGAGATCTACGTCTTCGGGCACCGACTGGTCCCCGGCTCGCCGGTGCTCTCGCGGATCGGCGCACTTGTGGAGGGGCCCGGCTTCCTGCCGCACCTGTCCGGGCTGGAGAACCTGAAGGCGTACTGGCGGGCGACCGGGAGGCCGGAGGCCGACGCACACTTCGACCAGGCGCTGGAGATCGCCGGGCTCGGCTCCTCGGTGCACCGCAAGGTACGCAAGTACAGCCACGGCATGCGCCAGCGGCTGGCCATCGCCCAGGCCATGCTCGGCCTGCCCGAGTTGCTGGTGCTCGACGAACCCACCGACGGGCTGGACCCGCCGCAGATCGCCGAGATGCGCCGGGTGCTCCAGCGCTACGCCACCGACGGGCGGGCGGTGCTGGTCTCCAGCCACCTGCTCGCCGAGGTGGAGCAGACCTGCACCCACGCCGTGGTGGTCAACAAGGGCCGGATCGTCGCCTCCGGACCGGTCGAGGAGATCGTCGGTGACTCGCCCAGCGTGCTGTTCGAGGTGAGTGACCCGGCGGCCGCCCGGGAGGTGCTTGCCGACCTCGGCGGGGTACGGGTGCTCGACGACACCGACGGGCAACTGGTGGTCGACACGAACGGCACCGCCCGCAGCGAGGTGGTGGCCGAGTTGGTCCGGGCCGGGATCGGAGTGGACCGGGTGGTGCCTCGGCGCCGCCTGGAGGACGCCTTCCTCGCCCTGGTGGGGGAGAACTCTCGGGGAAGCGGGGACCGGTGATGGCGGGATCGACTGTCGAACCCACGCGCGGCGGAGGCGAGCCCACGTCGGCCGCCGGCCGCGGGGTGGCCGCCTCGGGTGCCGGGGCCGGTTACCGACCCTCGCGGACCCTGCCGTTCGCGGCGGAGTTCCGGCGGCAGGCGTCGCGGCGGCGTACCCAACTGGCGCTCGGCTTCATGGTGCTGCTGCCGCTGATCATCCTGATCGCCTTCCAGTTCGACACCGGGGACGACGACAGCGGCCGGGGTGAATTCGGCAGCCTGGTCTCCTTCGCCACCTCCGGCGGGCTGAACTTCACCCTGTTCACCATCTTCGTGTCCGCGTCGTTCCTGCTGGTCGTGGTGGTGGCGCTGTTCTGCGGCGACACGGTGGCCAGCGAGGCGAGCTGGGGCAGCCTGCGTTACCTGCTGGCGATTCCGGTGCCGCGGGCCCGGCTGCTGACGATCAAGCTGTTGGTCGCGTTGACCTACTCGGGGTTGGCGCTGGTGCTGCTCGCCGGCACGGCCCTGCTCATCGGCACCCTCCGGTACGGCTGGTCGCCGCTGCGCAGCACGGTCGCCGCCCAGTTGGAGCCGGGCGAGGGTTTGCTGCGGCTGCTCGCCGTCCTCGGCTACCTCGCGGTGGTGCTGCTGGTCGTCGCCGGCCTGGCGTTCCTGCTCTCGGTCATCACGGACGCCGCGCTCGGTGCGGTGGGCGGTGCGGTGCTGCTGTGGATCCTGTCCAGCATCCTGGACCAGATCACCGCGCTCGGCGCGATCCGGTCCTTCCTGCCCACCCACTACAGCACCGCCTGGCTGGGGCTGCTCTCCACCCCGGTGCAGACCGACGACATCGTCCGGGGCGCCGTCTCCGCGATCTGCTACGCCACCGCCTTCTGGGGACTGGCCTTCTGGCGCTTCACCCGCAAGGACGTCGTCTCGTAGCCAGGCCGCGCCGCGAGCTCCTGGTCGGTGCGCCCTGTCCCAGTGCGTCGTCGCACCAGGATCTCGCGGCGAGTCAGTGCTGCGGTGGGACCGTGGTCGGGGCGAGCGGTATGGCGGGCGGCAGCGCCGAGGTGGGGGGCTGCTTCTTCCAGGCGCTCACGCCGACCCGGTTGGTGTTGCCGAGATCGATCGGCCCCTCGACGGCGACCTCCTGCGTCGGCTCTCCCTCCGCCGGGGCCACCTCCAGCCGCTGCGCGTTGGTGGCGACCACGGTCGGGTCGTCGACCAGGTTGCGCCAGAGCACCGCCGCGCCCGCGGCTTCTCCGGGCGCCAGCGTCAGGGGCCGGGGCGGGTCGTCGAAGCCCGACGTGATCCCTTTGGCCCCGGCGATCACCCGGACTCTGATCAGGTTGTCGTCGCTGTCCAGCAGCCGCAGCTGCGGATAGCCGTGCAGCCGGTACGGGCGGCTGCCGCAGTTGACCAGTTCCAGGCCCATCGCCCGCAGGCCCATCGCCGCGCTCACCCCGAGGGAGCTGATCCGTACCCCCTCGGCCGGGCAGGGGCCCGGTGCGGCGGTGTCGGCGGTCGGCGGCGTACCTGTCGACGGGGTGGCGACCGGTGGTGGGGCGTCGGTCGCGCCGGCGGTGGTGTCGCCGGCGTCGGGGGTCGGGGCGCACCCGGCGAGCAGGGCCAGCGTCGCGAGCGCCGCGACCGACCGGCGATACGACCGGGTCCGGCGCGTGGTGGCCATTGCTGGAGATGTCCTACGTGTCCCGCACATCGGGACATCGTCACATCGCCCGATACCGCGCGTGGCCCCGACGTCCCGGAATCGTGATCGAGGAGCACACCCGCCCCAGTAAGGGGATTCCCGCCGCGCGAGCCTTCCGCGAACCGGTTGGACGCTGAGTGGCGGGACAGCGCCCGGAAGTTTCAGCCGCTAGCATGGCTTGGGAGCGTTCCCACAGTCAGAGATTGCATCGACAACTATCTATTCATCTCGCATTCTGGATCCCCCCATCGGGATCTACTACGGAGGTATCCGAATGCGTATCGACCGGTTCGGCGGGCCGGCACTGTCCCTGTTCCGCATGGTTGTCGGCCTGCTCTTTCTCTGTCACGGCCTGGCCTCGTTGTTCGGCGTCTTCGGCGGTAACCGGGGCACTGGTGAACCCGTGCCGCTCGGTCAGTGGCCGGGCTGGTGGGCCGCCCTGATCCAGGCGCTCTGCGGTGCGCTGGTGCTGGTCGGCCTCTTCACCCGACCCGCCGCGCTGCTGGCATCGGGCTCGATGGCGTACGCGTACTTCGTGGTCCACCAGCCCGAGGCGCTGCTGCCGCTGCGCAACCACGGCGAGCTGTCCGTGATGTTCTGCTGGTCGTTCCTGCTGATCGCGATCCTCGGCCCGGGAAGCTGGGCGCTGGACAACCTGCTCGGTCAGCGCGGCGGGCGGGAACTCGCCCTCGACGCAGAAGCACGCAGTTCCGTGCCGGCCTGACCCTCCGTGCGAGAGTCGCGATCATGCTCGGACCTGGATCGAGTGGTCATCCGGCGGCGCTGATGCCGCTCGATCCAGGAATGAGCGTGACCTGCGGATCAACCCGCGATCTCGCTCACAAGCTGGGACAGCCAGGCGACGGCCCCGGCGCTACTGCCTAGAATCGGCAGCACAACTGCATACCTCATCCAGAGGGGCTGAGGGATACGGCCCGACGACGCCCCGGCAACCACCTCGCGCGCTCATCGTTGAGCGTCCGGCGGGGCAGGTGCCAATTCCGTCCCCGCCGCAGAGTGCGATGCGGGGAAAGATGAGAGGACTTCGACATGACGTCGACGCTCGCCCCCTCCGGCATCAACACCGCCACCAGCCCGGCCCGCGCTCTGGTCTGTCGCGCCTGTTCGGCCCGCTACCCCCTCGCCGCCCAGCACGCCTGTTACGAGTGTTTCGGCCCGCTGGAGGTCGACTACGACCCGGCCGCCCTCGCCGCCGTCACCCGGGAGCAGATCGAGGCCGGACCGCGCAACATCTGGCGGTACGCCGCCCTGCTGCCCGCCGGTCAGGACCCGGCCACCCGGGTCACCCTGGAACCGGGGTTCACCCCACTTGTCGCCGCCGACCGGCTCGCCGCCGAGTTGGGCATCACCGCCCCGCTGTGGGTCAAGGACGACAGCGCCAACCCCACCCACTCGTTCAAGGACCGCGTGGTGTCGGTGGCGCTGACCGCCGCCCGGGCGCTCGGCTTCTCCCGGTTCGCCTGCGCCTCCACCGGCAACCTGGCCAACTCGGTCGCCGCGCACGCGGCCCGGGTCGGCGTCCCCTCGGTGGTCTTCATCCCCAGCGACCTGGAACAGGGCAAGGTGGTGACCACCGCCGTCTACGGCGGTGACCTGGTCGCCATCGACGGCTCCTACGACGACGTGAACCGGCTCTGCGGTGAACTGGTGGAGACCGACGAGTTCGAGGACACCGCCTTCGTCAACGTCAATGTCCGGCCGTACTACGCGGAGGGTTCCAAGACGCTCGGCTACGAGGTGGCCGAACAACTCGGTTGGCGGATTCCCGCCCAGGTGGTCATCCCGATGGCCTCCGGTGAACTGCTCACCAAGATTGACAAGGCATTCACCGAACTGGTCGAGATCGGGCTGGTCGAGGCGCCCGCGGGCGGTTGGAAGGTGTTCGGCGCGCAGTCGGCCGGCTGCAACCCGATCGCCACCGCCCTGCACGCGGAGAGCGACGTCATCACCCCGGTCAAGCCGACCGGCATCGCCAAGTCGCTCAACATCGGCGACCCGGCCGCCGGTCTGTACGCCCTGGAGGCGGTACGCCGCACCGGCGGCTGGATGGAGTACGCCGACGACGACGAGATCCGCGCCGGAGTGCGGCTGTTGGCGCGTACCACAGGGGTTTTCGCCGAGACGGCCGGTGGCGTGACCGTGGCGGTGCTGCGCAAGCTGGTCGAGTCCGGCCGGTTGGATCCGACCGCCGAGACGGTGGTGTTCAACACCGGCGAAGGGCTCAAGACCCTCGACGCGGTGGCCGGCGAGGTGGGGCCGACCCATCGGATCAAGCCGTCGTTGCGGGCCGCCCGCGATGCCGGCCTGCTCGGCTGAGTTGACCATCGGGCACATGATCAGCGGAAATGCCGTGACCAGCGGTGAATGATCAAGCGGGATCGCTGGTGATCGAAGTGGATTCACGTTTCTTCAGAAATGCGGAAAACACGCCGACGAGGACTTGACGGCAAGAACCGCACAGCGGAAGATGCTCCGTGCGGGAGGGCGTATCGCCGTAGACTTTCAGTCTGTACGACCCAACGCCGGAGGCGTTGTGCGATCGACCCTCCCGACCAGCGTCCGAACGGGCCAGCGAGAAATTCGCTGGCCCGTTCGTCTTTTCCTCGCGCAGGCTGCCGACATGACCCTCACCATCGCGCCCTTCGGTGCCGGCGACGACACCGCCATCGAGCAGGCGTACGAGATCGACACCGCCGCCTGGGCGGTGGACGTGCCCGACCTGCCCAGCTGCCGGCAACGGTTCTTCGGCATGATCCGGCACCCGATGCCCGGCGACGTGGCGGTGCACCTGCTGGCCCACCTCGACGGTGCGCCCGTCGGCTATCTGCTGCTCGACCTGCCGCAGCTGGACAATACCGAGAACGCCGCCGCCGATCTGGTCGTGCATCCGGCGTACCGTCGCCGGGGGGTGGGGCGCGCGCTGCTCGACCGGGGCCTCGACGTGCTGCGCGAGCGGGGACGCGTGCGGGTGAGCACGATGAGCGCCGCGCACCTGCCCGGCCGGCCGGACCGCCCCTCGCCGGCAACCGCCTTCGCGACCACCGTCGGCGCGACCGACGCCCTGGTCGACGTGCGGCGGCGACTCGACACCCGCCACCTCGACCAGGCCCGGCTCGACGCGCTGCTGGCCGAGGCCCGGGCCCGGACGGCCGGGTACGAGCTGCTGTTCTGGCAGGGCGGTACGCCGCAGGAGTACCTCGCCGACGTGGCGTACCTGGACGGTCGGCTGCTGGCCGACGCGCCGATGGGTGACCTCGCCTGGGAACCGGAGCAGATCGACGCCGAGCGGGTGCGTGGCACCGACCGGGCGCTGGCGGCCCGCGGCCGGCGGCGCTACCACGCGGGCGTACGCCATCAGGCGACCGGGCGGCTGGTCGCGTGGACGCTGCTGGACGTCGGCGCGTCCACCGGCTGGCATGCCTTCCAGCAGATCACCATCGTGGACCCCGAGCACCGTGGGCATCGACTCGGCCTGCTCGCCAAGATCGAGAACCTGCGTCACCTGCTCGCCCACGAGCCGGCTGTCCAGGCCATCGACACGTTCAACGCGGACAGCAACGAGCACATGATCGCGATCAATGAGCAACTCGGCTTCCAGGTGCGGGACAGGTGGAGCAACTGGCAGCTGACGGTGTGACCGAAAACCGGTGGCGGGACCGGGCGGCGGCGGGCAGGCTCGCGGCCATGGACATCGCCGTAGCCCCGTTCGACCCCTCCGACGAGGCGGCGCTGGACGACGCGTACCGGATCCGCGCGGCGGCCCAGGTGGTCGACACGCCTGACGTGCCGGCCGGTGACCGCGCGGAGTTCGGCCTGGTGGCGGCCCATCCGCCGTACGGCAACCTGATCCATCGCGCGCTGGCCCGACGGGGCGGCGAGGCCGTCGGATATCTGTGGCTACGCCTGCCGCAGTTGGACAACACCAGCACCGTCCTCGTCGAGCTCTTCGTCGACCCGGCTCACCGGCGGCGCGGGGTGGGCCGGGCCCTGCTCGCCCACGCCCGGGAGGTGGCCCTCGCGCACGGCCGCAAACACCTGATCGCAGAGGTCGACGGGGTGCCGCCGGGAGAGGACCGGCAGCCGCCCGGTGCGGCGTTCGCGGCGGCGGTCGGCGCGCAGGCCGCCCTGCCGATGGTGCGCCGCCGGCTGGACACCACAGGGCTGGACGAGGCGGCGCTCACCGCGCTGCACGAGCAGGCCCGGTCCCGGGCGGTCGGCTACCGGACGGTGGCGTGGCAGGGTGCGGCCCCCGAGGAGTACGTGGCCGACGTGGCCCGGCTGGAGGCCCGGCTGCTCGTCGATGCCCCTACCGGCGATCTCGCCATGGAGGCGGAGCGGGTGGACGCCGCGCGGATCCGCGAGATCGAGCGGTTCCAGGCGCTGCGCGGTCGGCGGCGCTACCACCTCGGGGCGGTGCACGAGCAGACCGGGCGGCTGGTCGCCTGGACGATGATCCAGACCGGCCCGTTCACGAACTGGTACGCCTCGCAGGAGATCACCATCGTCGACCCGGCACACCGTGGGCACCGCCTCGGCCTGCTGGTGAAGATCGAGAACCTGCGTCAGGTGCTGGCGCAGGAGCCGGAGCTGCGAGTGATCGACACCTGGAACGCTGCGGTCAACGACCACATGGTCAGCATCAACGAACAGCTCGGCTACCGGGTGGCCGAAAGCGCAGCGGACTGGCAGTTGACCCTCTGAGTTTGTGACACGCCTCTACTGATCGCGGGGCTTGCTGTTGCATGATGGCGGGCATGACGGACACCCCGCACCCCCACTACGACAGGCACGCCGAAACCCTCAACCGCGCGCTGACCGCGATCACGGAGCGCGGGTACTGGTCCGCCTACCCGGAATCACCGAGCCCCCGGGTGTACGGCGAGACCGCGGCGGCCGACGGCAAGGCCGCCTTCGAGGCGTACCTGGGCGGGAACTTCCCGCTCGACCAGCCCACCGACGGCCAGTGGATCACCACCGAGAGCAGCCCGTTCGGCGTCGAGCTGAACGTCGCCTACCCACACGCCACCGCCGACCAGTTGGTCGCCGCCGCGTCCGCCGCGCTGCCCGCGTGGCGTGACGCCGGCCCGCAGACCCGGGCGGGCGTCTGCCTGGAGATCCTGGCCCGGTTGCACAAGAACGTCTTCGAGCTGGCCAACTCGGTGCAGTTCACCAGCGGTCAGGCGTTCGTGATGGCCTTCCAGGCCGGTGGCGCGCACGCCCTTGACCGGGCCCTGGAGGCGATCGCCTACTCCTACGCCGAGATGACCCGGCACCCGGGCACCGCCGGCTGGGAGAAGGCCGCCGGCAAGGGCGACCCGCTGCGGATGACCAAGACCTTCCACGTCGTGCCCCGGGGCGTCGGCCTGGTCATCGGCTGCAACACCTTCCCGACCTGGAACTCGTACCCGGGTCTGTTCGCCTCACTGGTCACCGGCAACCCGGTGGTCGTCAAGCCGCACCCGCGTGCCGTGCTGCCGCTGGCCATCACCGTGCGGTACGCCCGCGAGGTGCTCGCCGAGGCCGGCTTCGACCCGAACCTGGTGCTGCTCGCCCCCGAGGCCGCCGACGAGAAGCTGGCCACCACGCTGGCCCTGCACCCGGCCGTGAAGATCGTCGACTTCACCGGCTCCACCGAGTACGGCGACTGGCTCGAAGCCAACGCCCGGCAGGCGGCCGTCTACACGGAGAAGGCCGGCCTCAACACGGTCGTCATCGACTCCACCGACGACTTCGCCGGCATGTGCCGCAACCTCGGCTTCACCCTCGTCCTCTACAGCGGCCAGATGTGCACCACCTCGCAGAACATCCTCATCCCCCGCGACGGCATCGACACCGACCAGGGGCACAAGAGCTTCGACGAGGTGGCCGCCGGAATCGCCGCCGCTGTCGGCAAACTGACCGCCGACCCCGCGCGGGGCGTCGAGCTGACCGGTGCGATCGTCAACGACGGAGTCCTGGAGCGCTTGGCCGAGGTCACCAAGGTCGGCGAGACGGTGCTGGAATCCCGTACCGTCGAGCACCCGGCCTACCCCGGCGCTGTCGTGCGTACGCCGACGCTCGTCAAGCTGGACGCGGGCGACACCGCAACCTACTCGCGGGAGTGGTTCGGGCCGATCTCCTTCGCCATCGCCACCGATTCCACCGCGCACAGCCTGGAGATCCTGCGGTCGACGGTGGGGGAGAAGGGTGCCTTGACGGCGGCGGTCTACTCCACCGACGAGGCGGTGCTCGACGCCACCGAGAGCGCCGCGATCGAGGTCGGCGTGCACCTGTCGGCCAACCTCACCGGCGGGGTCTTCGTGAACCAGTCGGCGGCGTTCTCCGACTTCCACGGCAGTGGGGCGAACGCGGCGGCCAATGCGGCGTTGACGGACGGGGCGTACGTGGCGAACCGGTTCCGGATCGTGCAGAGTCGTCGGCACTCGTCGTAGGTCGTAGTGGTTGCGGTGGGGGTTCCGGGGCAGCCCGACCCGCTCCGGGCGGTCAGGCTTGATCCCTGCGCGGGTCGGGCTGCCCCGGAACCCCTGCCGGTTGGGCTGTGTCCGGCGGTGCCGGGTGCCGGGTGGCGGGTGGCGGGCGCTGAGTGCTGGGGCTGGGCTGGTGTGGCGGGGGCTCGGCTGGTGAGGACTGGGCTCGCCGGGGGGTCAGGCGGGGCGGCGCATTTGGAGTTCGCGGAGGGTGGGGATGGTGGGGTGCGGGACGCGTAGGCCGGTGTCGACGAAGCCCAGTCGCTGGTACGCCCGGTAGGCGCGGTCGTTGCCGACCACCACTTCGAGCATCAGGTCGTCGCGCCGTTCGGCTCGGGACCAGGCTGCCACCGCCGCCACCAGGTCCGCGAGCAGGCCGGTGCCGCGCCACATCGGGGTCACGTAGACCGCGTAGATCAGGGTGACCCCGCGCTCGGTGGGGTGGGCGACGCCGCCTATGTGGCCGACCAGGCGACCGCCCGGATCGGCGACGAACTGGGCATTTGTGGGGCCGGCCGAGGTCTGACGGATCCGGGCCGCGTACTCCGTGTGCGGGCGGGCGGCGGCCTCGGCGAGCGTCTCCAGGAAGGCCAGCGGCGCGTCGGCGAGCATCTCCAGACGCAGCGCGCGCATCCGGGCGGCGTCCGTGGGGCGGACCCGCCGTACCTCGGCCCGCAGGGGGGGCCTCATCGCCCGGAGCGCTGATCATGTCGCATACCTATCACAATGACGAGCGACGATGTCGCTGGTCAGAATATGTCCGATTTGTGGTCGTGCGCCGCCGTCACGCCTCGTGTACCGTGCGATTTCGGTCACCCTATTCCGTGGTCGTCGATGACTGCCGAAGACGGTGAGTTTCGGGCCGTCCGGCGTGCCGCCGGCCCGGCCCGGAGGTAGTGGAACGCCGCGCAGAGTGAGGACAACACCGTGGCACAGGGCACCGTGAAGTGGTTCAACGCCGAAAAGGGCTACGGCTTCATCGCCGTCGACGGCGGGCAGGACGTGTTCGTCCACTTCTCCGCGATCGAGATGGACGGCTACAAGGCGCTGGACGACGGCCAGCGGGTGGAGTTCGAGATCGCCCAGGGTCAGAAGGGCCCCCAGGCCGAGCGGGTACGCGTCATCGCCTGAGTGCGTTCCACCCACGCCGGCAGACCGCCGGTACGGGTGGCGTGGTCGCGGCCGGAGGGGGGCTGCGGTGCGGATACCTCACAAGGGAAGATCGTGAGCCGGAACCAGCTGTCGCTGAGGAGGGTTCATGTCCGACCAGCCACCCCCGGCAGGTCCACCGCATTCGTCACCAGATGAATCGGCCCCGTCCGTCGGTGCTTCCAGCTGGCAGCCCACCGACCCGACGGCACCTGCCTCGCCGCAACGAGACCCGGCCACCGCCGGCCCGCCGTCCCCTCCGCCGCAGGGGTACGGCCCGGCCCCAACGACCCCGCCGGGTGAATACGGCCCGCCCGCTGCCGCACCGCCAGCCGGGCACGGCCAGCCGCCACCCGGGCACGGCCAGCCCCCGGTCGGATACGGCCAGCCAGCCGGCGGGTACGGCCCGCCTGCTGCCCCGCCGCCGGGCGGGTACGGTCCGCCGCCGGGCGGGGTGCCGGGTGGTCCGCCGCCCTGGGCTGGATATCCCCCCTATCCCGGCCAGCCGGTCGGCCATCCTCAACAGTCGGCGCCGGTCTATCCCGGCCAGCCCTTCCACGGCTGGTACGACCCGGCGGCGTACGGGTTCGATCCCGCCGATGCCCTGGTCACTCCGCCGGGTGCGGGTCTCAATGGTTGGTTCAGCCGCTGCTGGGGTGCGGTGCGCCGGGGCTGGAGCCTGCTGCTGCCGATCGTCGTGCTGACCCAGGTGCTGCCGGCGGCGGCGCTGTCGGTGCTCGGGCTGATCTTCGACCCGTCGGCCCGGTGGGAGGCCGAACTCGCCGCCGACTCTGCGGCCCTGCCCGCCAACTTCGGTGTCGACCTGGCGAAGTGGATGGGAGTGCTGGTCGCCGGGAGTCTGATCTTCGGTCTGGTGCAGTGCGTCGGCTGGGCCGCCGGCACGTGGGTGATCGCCCGGCAGGCGGCCGGTGCGCAGGTCAGCCTCGGGGGCGCATTCGGCTACGGCATGCGCCGGGCGTTCGGCCTCTGGGGCTGGACGCTGCTGCTCACCCTGATCGTGCTCCTCGGTTTCTGCCTCTGTTTCCTGCCCGGCGTCTACGCGGGCTTCGCGCTGGCCATGGCCGGCCCGGTCTACCTCTTCGAACGCCGCGACCCGATCGGCCGCTCGCACCGGATGCTGCGCGACCGGCTGGGGCTGCTGCTCGGCCGGGTGGCGTTGACGGTCGGGGTGGTGATCGGCATCGGGTTCGTCGCCGGCCTGGTGGAGGGGTTGGTGCTCGTGCCGTTCGGCACCGCGCCGCTCGAAGCCGTGGACACCGCCGTCGGCGCGGTCCTGGTGATCGTCGGGGCGGCGCTGGTGGGGCTGCCGGCACACCTCGCTCAGCTGGTCGGGCTGGTGGTCACGTACGCCGAACAGCGGGCTCACGAGGCCCCGGTGAACAGCGGGCAACTGGCTGCCGAACTCGGCTGAACCGGGCCATCGTGCTTGCACTCGGCAGGTGAGAGTGCTAAACAAGTCATTGGCACTCGCATAGCGTGAGTGCCAACTGGTCGGGACGGTGGGGCTGCGGCCGCGCTCGTGGCATAACCGCGGGTGAGGCACGTGGCCGGTCGTCGCGGGCTATCCGGCCCGGCCGAGGAGACGTCGTCGTCGCCAGGTGGCGACGTCCCAAGGTGCGTACACCAGACGGTTCATCCGGGGCACACACTCGGGTGGCCCGTGAGTGTCCAGGAGGACAACGCCGTATGGCCAAGATGATCGCGTTCGACGAAGAGGCGCGCCGCGGCCTCGAGCGGGGCATGAACCAGCTCGCCGACGCCGTGAAGGTGACCCTCGGCCCCAAGGGCCGCAACGTGGTGCTCGAGAAGAAGTGGGGTGCCCCCACCATCACCAACGATGGTGTGAGCATCGCCAAGGAGATCGAACTCGAGGACCCGTACGAGAAGATCGGCGCTGAGCTGGTCAAGGAGGTCGCCAAGAAGACCGACGACGTGGCCGGTGACGGCACGACGACGGCGACCGTCCTGGCCCAGGCTCTCGTTCGCGAGGGTCTGCGCAACGTGGCTGCCGGCGCCAACCCGATGGCCCTGAAGCGGGGCATCGAGGCTGCGGTCACGAGCGTCTCGGAGGAGCTGCTCAAGCTCGCCAAGGACGTCGAGACCAAGGAGCAGATCGCCTCCACCGCCTCCATCTCCGCCGGTGACAACACCGTCGGCGAGATCATCGCCGAGGCGATGGACAAGGTCGGCAAGGAAGGCGTCATCACCGTCGAGGAGAGCAACACCTTCGGGCTGGAGCTGGAGCTCACCGAGGGTATGCGCTTCGACAAGGGCTACATCTCGGCCTACTTCATGACCGACCCGGAGCGTATGGAGGCCGTCTTCGACGACCCGTACATCCTGATCGCGAACAGCAAGATCTCCTCGGTCAAGGACCTGCTCCCGATCCTGGAGAAGGTCATGCAGTCGGGCAAGCCGCTGCTGATCATTGCTGAGGACCTGGAGGGCGAGGCCCTGGCCACCCTGGTGGTCAACAAGGTCCGGGGCACCTTCAAGTCGGTCGCCGTCAAGGCGCCGGGCTTCGGTGACCGCCGCAAGGCCATGCTGACCGACATCGCCATCCTCACCGGTGGCCAGGTCATCAGCGAGGAGGTCGGCCTCAAGCTGGACGCCGTCGGCCTCGACATGCTGGGCCGCGCCCGCAAGGTCGTGGTGACCAAGGACGAGACCACCATCGTCGACGGTGCCGGTGACGCCGAGCAGATCCAGGGCCGGGTGAACCAGATCCGGGCCGAGATCGACAAGAGCGACTCCGACTACGACCGGGAGAAGCTGCAGGAGCGCCTGGCCAAGCTGGCCGGCGGTGTTGCGGTGATCAAGGTCGGCGCGGCCACCGAGGTCGAGCTCAAGGAGCGCAAGCACCGCATCGAGGACGCGGTGCGCAACGCCAAGGCCGCCGTCGAGGAGGGCATCGTCCCGGGTGGTGGTGTCGCGCTGGTGCAGGCCGGCAAGACCGCCTTCGACAAGCTGGACCTGACCGGCGACGAGGCGACCGGCGCGCAGATCGTCAAGATCGCGCTGGACGCCCCGCTGCGGCAGATCGCCGTCAACGCCGGCCTTGAGGGCGGCGTCGTGGTCGAGCGGGTTCGCAACCTCGACGCGGGTCACGGCCTCAACGCCGCGACCGGCGAGTACGTCGACCTGCTGGCCGCCGGCATCATCGACCCGGCCAAGGTGACCCGTTCGGCGCTGCAGAACGCCTCGTCGATCGCCGCGCTGTTCCTCACCACCGAGGCCGTGGTGGCGGACAAGCCGGAGAAGACCCCGGCCGCCCCGGCTGGCCCGGGTGGCGGGGACATGGACTTCTGAGTCCAGTTCCAACCTGAAAGGGCGGGCCGCGTCAGCGGTCCGCCCTTTTCCTATCGGGGCAACTTCGCTATCGGGGCAACGGGCGCTGGTTGCGCCGCTTCTGCGCCCGGTCGTACGGCGGACGGTGTGGCACCGGCTCGTCCACCAGGATGAGTGGCTCCTCGGGTGCTTCGGTCGTCCCGGTCATCTCCGCCAGCTGCTCGGCGTCGCCGTAGTCCAGCCGGTTGATCGGCAGTGTGCCCGGCAGGTCGTGGACCGGGGCCCAGCCGGCAGGCAACGCCTCCGAGGCCTGATCGTCGTCCGTGGTCATGGCTGCCTCCTCTATACCGAACGGTAAGGGGCGTCGATGACCCGGGCGGGCGAACGGCGCTATCGGCGGCTATGCGCCTTTCGCCCGGTTATGCCGAGCCGAGGCTCTTGCGATACAGGAAGAACACCCGCTCGATCCGGGCTCCCGCACTGCGTGAGTAGAACGGCACCGGACCGACCCAGCCGATCTGCGCGGCCTCGATCCCGGCGGCCCGCTGGTCGGCCAGGCAGCGCCGCAGCAGGACGCCACCGATGCCGGATCCCTCGGCTGCGGGTGCCGTACCCATCGGCCCGAACCAGCTCGGCCGGGCCGAGCCGTAGGCGGCGAAGCCGAGCAGCCTGCCGTCGCGTTCGGCCAGGTGGCAGCCGGCGTCCGGGCGTCCGAGCGAGCCGGCCAACTCGGCGTCCCAGGAGCCGCCGAAGGTGGTGCGGGCGAAGGCGGCGAGCGCCGGCAGGTCGCCAGGTTCGGCACGGCGTACGGTCACCCCCTGCCCGGCGAGGCGGGTCTCGGCGGCCTCCGTGGAGCGCAGCGCCGGTGACCCGTCGGACGACAGGTCGGCCGTCATGTTCCAGGCCGTACGGTCCTGCGTGTAGCCCAGTGCGAGGGCCAGGCAGACCGCCGGGGTGTACCGGACGTCCACCCCGGGCCAGGCGTAGTGCGGCGGATTCCCGGCGAGCAGCACCTCGACCGCGCCGCCGATCCGGTGTCAGGCGCGCTCATGGTGAGATGCTGATGCCGCTTCGGACGCTCAACGGGTCGTCGACGCTGGACTTGGTGACCACCTGGATCACTCCGCAGCACAGGGCCACGACGAGGGCGGGCACGCCCAGCAGGACCAGCAGCGCCATGCCGCGCCACCGGGCAACCGACGGCGCCAGGGGAGCCCCGGGTGAATGACCGTGCATGAGCCTGCAAGATAGCAGTCCACGGACCTTTTGTGACCCCGTGGCGAGAGTTGCTCACATTGCGTGAGGTCAGCCGCGGGCGGCGCGTACGGCCGCGTACGCGTCTACCAGGCCGGCGCCGATCACGTTGCGGGTACCACCGCAGGCGTCGGTCCGCTCCGCCGAATCGGTACCGGTCGGCACGGCGGTGGCCGTGTCGCGCAGCAGTTGCCGGGTCCGATCGAGGTCGCCGATCAGCTCCGGATCGGCCGACCACATCAGCGCGACCACGCCCGCCACCTGCGGGGTGGCCATGGACGTGCCGTCGAGGGTGGCGTACCCGCCGCCGGGCATCGCGGAGAGCACGTCCGCTCCCGGGGCCATCAGGTCCGGTTTGGCCACCCCGCCGGGCGCCGGGCCCCGGGAGGAGAAGGCGGCGACCTGACGTCGCCGGTCCACCGCGCCGACAGTGAGCACGTCCGGGTACGGCGCGGGCGGGTCCTGTACCGAATCGCAGAGCGGTCCGCTGTTGCCGGCCGCCGCGACGACCAGGATCCCCGCCGCCTCCAGCGCGTCCGTGGCCGGTCGTAGCGCTCCCGGATCGCAGCCCTCGATCGGCGGGCAGCCCCACGAGTTGGTCAGGATCTCCGGTGCCCGGGCCGGCCGGCCGTCGGTGAACGGGTCACCGCCGGGTGGGAAGGGCGCCAGCATGAACTGGAGGCAGTCGAGGTAGGAGGCCGGATTGCCGAGATTGCGGTCGAGGTTGACGCAGCCCACCCAGTTCGCCCCCGGCGCGACGCCGATGCCGCCCCGGCCGACCGCGCTGCCCACCGTGTGGGTGCCGTGCCCGCTGCGGTCGGTCGGCGTACGGGTGCCGTTCCACGGATCGAACCAGGAATCGTCGCCGCCCCGGAAGTTCTCGACAAGCGTCGGATGCCGCCCGTCCACCCCGGAGTCGGAACTGCCCACGGTCACCCCGGCCCCGGTGACGCCCAGCTCGGACCAGACCCGGTCAGCGCCGATCATGGTGATGTTCCAGGGCGGGCCGTCCGGTGCCGGTGCGTCACCGACCGCCGGCGCGGCGGGCGCGGGCAACGGGCGCAACCGCTGGCTGATCAGCACCCGAGCCACCTCGGGCCGGCCGGACAGCCAGGCCCGTACCGCCGGCCCAGCGTCCACCTCGATCGCGTTGACCAGGTAGTACGGCCGGTGGTCCAGTCGCAGCCGGCGCAGGTCGCGACGCAGTTCGGCCTGGGTGCGCTCGGCGGTGGCGACCAGTCGCCGGTAGACCTGCTCGGCACGGGCGTCGCGGCCCGCCTTACCCGTACCGGCCGGCAGGTCGGCGAGATCCGCCTGTTCGCGCAGCAGCACGAAGAGCCGCTCGCCGTGCAGGCCGGGCTGACCGGCCCCGACACCGATCGCGCCGACCGCGACCAGCAGGACCAGCAGGACCAGCGTGGTCAGCCCGGCCAGTGCGGGGCGGGGCGGGCGCGCCGCCGGACGGGCCAGCAGCAGGCCGTACGCGATGGCCAGCACCAGCGCGACGACGAGCCCGGCACCGGTGGCGACCGCCACCCAGAACGGCACGTCCCGGGTGCTGGCGAGCAGCAGGCTGATCTCCTCCGGGTCGGTGAACGCCAGCGGACCGAACACGGTGAGCCCGACCAGCCAGGCGGTGGAGGTGCGGCCTGCGGTCCGGGGGTGTCGGCGGGTCAGCGCGTGCAGCGCGGCCAGCGCGAAGCCCACCGGTGGCAGCGCCACCAGCAGCGGCAACTGGGCACCGGACTGGCCGGTGCCGGCACCGACCAGCAGCAGCACCACCCCCGCGACCAGCCCACCCAGCAGGACCAGTCGAGCCGGCCGGGGCGGCTGGCCACCGGTGAAGTGGCCCCAGAACCGGGCATCGAGCAACGCCGCCGCCAGCGCTCCGACGGCCGCTGCGGCCAGCCCGGCGAGGACGGTTTCCAGCAGACCCCCGAGCGCGCCCAGCCAGACCCAGGGCACCAGCAGGGCCAGCCCGGCGGCCAGCGCCAGCCGGGTCGCCACCGATGGCCGCAGGGCGCGCGGCTGCGCCGGTGCCGGCCACCGGTCGGCCCCGGCCAGCCGGCCCGACACCCACCTGGCGACCAGCGCCAGCAGGGTGGCCGTGACGGCCAGCGCGGCGAGGTACGCCTCGTGGTGCACCGGGGGGATCGCACGCAACAGCCCGAGTACGCCCAACGCGAGCGCCCCGGCCAGCCACGCCCGGCCGGTGCCCCGGATCGACGGCGAGCGGGGCACCAGGGCCAGCGGCAGGGCGGCCGTGCCGATCGCGACGACGGTGAACAGGCTCACCAGCGGCCAGAGCAGCGCCAGCCGATCCAGCGCGGTGATCAACAGCACCTCATCGACCGCCCACCCGCCGGTCTGCGACACGACGGTGACCCCGACCGCCCAGCAGCCGATCAGCACCGTGGCGACGACCGCTCCAGGGCTGCTGGCACTGCCGGATGAGTAGTCCGCCCGCATCCGCACACAGTACGACGCCTGCCGTACCCGGCCGGTGCGCTCGGCGCGAAGGGGGACCGGGTCCGCCCTGGCGGCGAAGGTCGCGGGTACGGCGGGACGGCTACGGTGGAGCGATGCGCGATCCACACGTACTGCGGTCCGTCGCCGGACAACTCTCGTCCTCCCGCCGGGCCGGCGACCTGCGTCGGCTGCGGGCCGAGCGCTTCGACGTGCTGATCATCGGCGGCGGCGTGACCGGTGCGGGCGCGGCCGTCGACGCCGCGTCGCGAGGGCTGAAGGTGGCCCTGGTGGAGGCGCGGGACTTCGCGGCCGGCACCTCCAGCCGGTCCAGCAAGCTGATCCACGGCGGCCTGCGCTACCTGGAACAGTTGGAGTTCAACCTGGTGCACGAGGCGCTGACCGAGCGAGGGCTGCTGGCCACCCGGTTGGCGCCGCACCTGGTCCGCCCGGTGCCGTTCCTGGTGCCGCTGCCCGCCGGTGACGGCGTACGCGGCCTGCCCGCCCGGATCGTTCGGCGGGCCTACTACGGCGCCGGGGTGGCCGCGTACGACGCCTTCGCGGGTCTGTTCGGCGGGGGTCGGGGCATGCCGTTGCACCGGCACCTGAGCCGGGAGGGGGCCCGCCGGATCTTCCCGAGCCTGCGCGCCGACGGGCTGGCCGGTGCGATCCGCTACTACGACGGACAGGTGGACGACGCCCGGCTGGTGGTCACCCTGGCCCGCACCGCCGCGAGCCTGGGGGCGACAGTGGTCAGCAGTGCCCAGGCGGTCGGCCTGATCCGGCAGGCCCGGGAGGTCACCGGGGTGCGGATCCGTGACCTGGAGGCGCCGGCCGCCGAGTTCGAGGTGCAGGCGCGATCGGTGATCGCGGCGACCGGGGTGTGGACCGACGACATGTCCCGGATGCTCAACGACGTCGGGCTGCGCCCCGGCATCCGGGTACGGGCCTCCAAGGGCGTGCACCTGGTGGTGCCCCGCTCGGCGATCACCGGGGACACCGGGCTGATCCTGCGGACGGCGACAAGCGTGCTGTTCGTCATCCCGTGGGGCGGGCACTGGATCATCGGGACCACGGACACCGACTGGCGGTTGGACCGTTCCCACCCGGCGGCCTCCGCCAGCGACATCGACTACCTGCTGCGGCAGGTCAACACCGTGCTCGACCGGCCGCTGACCACCGCCGACATCGAGGGGGTCTACGCCGGGCTGCGCCCGCTGCTGGCCGGCGAGGCGGACTCCACCTCCAAGCTGTCCCGGGAACACGCGGTGATCGAGCCGATGCTCGGCCTGCTGCTGGTCGCCGGGGGCAAGTACACGACCTACCGGGTGATGGCCGCCGACGTGGTCGACCAGGCCGCGCGTCGGCTCGGCTGGCCACGGCCGTCGCGTACCGCCGACCTGCCGTTGCTCGGCGCCGACGGGTACGCGGCCATGTGGCGGGACCGGGCCGACCTGGCCCGCCGGCACGGGTTGCCGGTCGGCGTGGTGGAACACCTGCTCGAACGGTACGGCAGTCTGACCCTGGATCTGCTCGCCCTGATCGACGCGGATCCGCTGCTGGCCTCTCCGCTGGCCGGGGCGCCGGAGTACCTCGCGGCCGAGGTGACCTACGCGGCTCGGGCCGAGGGCGCGCTGCACCTGGAGGACGTGCTGACCCGGCGTACCCGGATCTCGTTCGAGACCACCCACCGGGGCCTGGAGTCGGCCGAGCACACGGCCGAGTTGATGGGCGCGGTGCTCGGGTGGGACGCCGACCGGCGGGCCCGGGAGGTGGCGCACTACCGGGCCCGGGTGATGGCCGAACGGCAGTCGCAGTTGATGCCGGACGACGCGACCGCCGACGCGGCCCGGCTCGGTGCGCCGGACGTGCGCGGCTACGCCGCCGACCGGGGTGCCGACGATGCCGGACTTCCACGCTGAGCAGTCCGCTTCGGGCATTGTTCGCGGTAGATGTCCACATGACGGGTTCCGCTCGCTACCTACGGTGGGGTAAGTTCCGCGCGTGATGGCGCTTTCCTGGTCACGGCTGGCTCACCTCTGCGCTTCCGCCCTACTGGCGGTTGCTGTCACAGGGTGCGCCCCGTTCGGCGACCAGCGCGACCCGGCGGGCCAACCGGCGGCGGCCGGTAACGCCGCCGGCAGCAGCGGCAAGTACCGGGTCAGTCTGCTGCAGAACGAGGGCACGGACGGCCCGCTGCGCACCCTGAACGTGGAGCCGGACGGGCGCTGGGAGTGCGTCGACTGCGCGGGCGACGGGGTGACCTCCACGGGCGCGTTGAGTCAGGAGCACTCGGAGCGGCTGCAGCTCCTGCTGGCCGACCCGGCGTTGGTGATGGAGACCGACGAGGCGCGCGGCTACAAGGTCACCTGCATCGGCGCGCTGACCTCCAGCCTGCTGACCACCGCCGGGCTGATCACCTCGCAGGACTGCCCGGGTGAGGAGCGCCCGCCGGTGGCGGAGGAGATCCTGCTGCTGCTCACCCAGAACACTCCCGCGCAGCTCACCTCGTCCTAGGCGGAGCGGGCCGACAGGCCCGGGTCGACCGCTTCAGAGCACCTTGCCGGGGTTGAGCAGCCCGGCCGGGTCCAGCGCGTTCTTGATCGCCTGGTGCACCCGTACGCCGACCGGCCCGATCTCCCGGGCCAACCAGTCCCGCTTGAGCAGACCGACGCCGTGCTCCCCGGTGCAGGTGCCGCCGAGCTCCAGACCGAGGCGCATGATCTCGTCGAAGGCCCGCCGGCCGCGTTCCAGGCTGGCCGGGTCGTTGCGGTCCACCACGATGTTGGGGTGCATGTTGCCGTCGCCGGCATGACCGACGACACCGATCGGCACCGCACACTCCGCAGCGATCCGGGCCACCCCGTCGAGGAGGGCGGCCAACGCGCCCCGGGGCACGGCCAGGTCGTCGATGATCAAGCCGCCGTTGCCGCCCGGGTACGTGTCGGCGGCGTACTTCTCCATCGCCGGATGGGCCAGCCGGCGGGCCTGCAACAGGGCGGCGGCCTCCGCCGCGTCGGTGGCCGCGTACACCTCCTCGGCGCCGGCCGCCGTGCAGACCGCGGCCAGTTCGGCCAGGTCCTCGGCGGCCCGTGGGCCGGTGTCGGCGGCGGCCAGCAGCAGCGCCTCGGCGTCGGTCCGCAACCCCATCGGCCGGTACGCCTCGATCGCCACCAGATGGGTGCGGTCGAGCAGTTCGAGCAGGCTGGGGGAGAGGCCCTGGGCGGCGATCCGGGCCACCGCCTCGCCGGCCGCGCCGGTCGAGCCGAAGACGGCGACCAGGGTCAGCGATGCCGCCGGGGCGGGTCGCAGCGCCACCGTCACCTCGGTGATCACCCCGAGGGTGCCCTCCGAGCCCACGAAGAGCCGGGTCAGGTCGTATCCGGCGACCCCCTTGGCGGTACGTCGTCCGGTGCGCAGCACCTCGCCGGAGGCGAGCACCACCTCCAGCCCGAGCACGTACTCGGTGGTCACGCCGTACTTGACGCAGCACATGCCGCCCGCGTTGGTGGCGACGTTGCCGCCGATGGTGGACGACTCCCACGAGCCCGGATCCGGCGGATACCAGAGCCCGTGCTCGGCCACCGCGGCGGTGAGCGCCGCGTTGACCACGCCGGGCTGCACCACGGCGATCCGGCTCACCGGGTCGATCTCCAGGATGGCGTCCATCGCCGTGGTGCTGAGCACCACCGCGCCGTCGACCGCGTTCGCCGCCCCAGCCAGCCCGGTCCGCGCCCCCTGCGGCACCACGGGTACGCCGTAACGCCCGGCCGCGCGGACCACGGCGGCCACCTCCTCGGTGCTGCGCGGCCGGGTTACCACCACTGGCGTGCCGGAAGCGCACAGGTCGGCCTCGTCGCGCTCGTACCCGCGCAGCAGGTCCGGATCGGTGAGCACCGCGTCCGGCCCGAGGGCGGCGCGCAGGTCGTCGAGGAGGAGGGAGGCGGCCATGTCGCCGAGGCTACGGCCGGCCGCCGGTGATCATCAAACGGATGCCCGGTCCCGGGTACCGTGGCTGCCGTGATCTACCTGGACCGGCCGGCCTGGCCGGCGCGTGGTCGTCTCTGGTCACACCTGATCAGCGACGTCTCCCTCGCCGAACTGCACGTCTTCGCCGAGGCACTGGGCGCACCCCGGCGCGGCTTCGACCGCGACCACTACGACATCCCCGCCGACCGGTTCGACATGGCGGTCTGGCTCGGTGCCGAGGTACGGCCCAGCCGCGACCTGGTCCGCCTGCTGTACGCGGCGAACCTCCGCCGCCCCAAACACCTGCACCGGGTGCCGAGTCAGCCGGTCAGTCGGCCGTGACGTCCTGATCCGCCGCCTGGAGGGTGCCCAGTTCGCGGGCGAGGTTGGCCCGGGCTCGGGGCTCCCAGCGGGTGGCCGGCTCCGGCAGGCGGAAGATGCCGGGCAGGGCGAGCAGGTGGGTGAGCACCTGGGCACGGCCGATCCGGTAGGCGGCCGGCGGCACGTGGGCGTACTCGCGGCGGATCGCGCTCGCGTACCTGTCGTACTCCGGCTCGGCTGCGGCCAGCACGGCCAGGTCGGCGTCGCAGAGCAGCACCCCGTCGGCGTCCGCCGGATCCACCTGGTGCCCGGCGGTGAGCAGCACCAGCCGGCGCACCTCGGCCACCTCGGGACCGGGCAGCCCGGCGCGGGTGAGCAGGGTGTCGGCGAGCGCGGCGCTGTCGCGTTCGTTGCGGTCGCCCGGCGCCCGTGGGTCGTACACCGCGTCATGGCACCAGGCGGCGAGCCGGACCAGGTCCGGGCGCTGCCCGGCCGAGGCGTACCGGTCGACGACGTCGAGTACGGCGGTCAGGTGGTCGACCGTGTGGTAGTGCCGGTGCGGCTCCCGCCACCGTTCGAGCAGTTCGCTCCCGGTCGCCTCGATCGCCGCAGGGTCACTCGCCCCGGCGGCCCGGACGGTAGTACGCCACCGCTCGATCAGTCCCGCCATCCGGTCAGTCTGCCGTATCGGGGGACATCGTCGGCCCGACGGTGCGATCGGTACCGCTGCGCGAGGATTGTCCCGGCGCGCGGCGGGTAGTAGCGGCCATGGTGGAGGCCCGGAAGCGACGTTTTCGAGTGCTGCGCCGTGACCGGATACGCCAGAGCCTGTCCGACGTGGGCACGGCACGGATCACCGAAACCGCAGCGCAGGTGCGCCAACGGGGCAAAGCGACCCTGCACGACCGCCTGCACCGGGTCCGGATGTCGCTCGCCCTGGCCGTACAGGCGGGTCTTGCGGCCGGACTGAGCTGGGTGGCCGCGCACGAACTGCTGGGCAACCCGCAGCCGGTCTTCGCCCCGATCTCCGCAGTGGGCACCCTCGCCGTCTCGGTGGGGCAGCGATTCCGGCGGACCGTGGAGCTGATCATCGGAGTGGCGGTCGGGGTGGCGGTCGGCGACATCCTCGTCCACTTTCTCGGCACCGGTCCGTGGCAGCTCGCGCTGGTCGTCACCGTCGCCATCCTGCTGACCATCTTCGCCGGGGGAAGCGTCGCCATCGTCATTCAGGCCGCGGCCACGGCGGTGCTGATCGTGACCCTCAGCCCGACGGTCGAAGCCCTGGAGATCCCCCGGTTCGTCGACGCGTTCGTCGGCGGTGGCATCGCGCTGCTGGTCACCGCGATCCTGCTGCCGCTCAACCCGTTGCGGGTGCTCAACCGGGCGGCTCGACCCGCCTTCGACCTGCTCGCCGACCAGCTCGACGCCGCCGCAGACGGGTTGCGCGAGCGGGACCGGGAGAAGATCCAGGCGGCACTGGACCGGCTGCGCGACAACAAGGCGGAACTGGCCACCCTCACCGAGGCGATCGAGGGCGCCAAGGAGACCGCCCTACTCTCCCCGGCGCGCTGGCACCGGCGCAGCGAACTCACCCACTATGCCGAGGCGGCCGACCCGATCGATCGGACGATGCGTAACAGCGGCACCCTGATCCGGCGTGCGGTCACCCTGATCGAGGACGCCGAACCGGTGCCGGAGCCGATGCCGGACGCGGTCGCCCATCTCGCCGAGGCGGTCCGCCTGCTCAAGCGCGAGTTCGCCCAGGGTGAGGAGCCCGAGCGGGCCCGGGAACGCTCGCTGCGCGCGGTCAGCGATGCCGGCCGGGCGTACGCCGAGGGGGTCGGCTTCTCCGGCAGTGTGGTGGTGGCCCAGGTGCGTACCACCGCCAGCGACCTGATGGTGGCCTCGGGGATCAGCCAGGAGGAGGCGAACCGGTTGGTCCGGCGGTCCTTCGGCGAGACCGACCGGCCCGGTTCCCCGGCCGGCCCGGAGCCGGAAGTGAAGCAGCCCACCGCGCCGCCGGTCGGCTGAGCACGGCCCGCCCGGCTCTGGAGCACGCCGCCCGAGTGTGGAGCACGCCCGTCCAGGTCTGGAGCGCGCCCGTCCGAGCCCGGAGCGCGCCCGTCCGAGTCGGGAGCACGCAGGTGGCCGGCGTTGCCGCCGATGTCTGCGGCCCGGCGAGCCGGACATGACTACGCTGACCGCATGGCCGACACCCCGTCCGGCGGTCCCCTGCCGCCGTCGCCGCCCGTGCCCGCCGCGCCGCCCGGGGGGATCGGGGCGCCTGGAGTGCCCCGTCGTCGGCTGGGTTGGCGCCGTGCCCTGGTGCTGAGCGGGGCGATCCTGCTCATCGCGGCCTGCGCGATCTTCATGCTCTTCACGCTCGGCACCAACCTCGGTACGGAGGCGCTGCTGATCGGTGCCGCCGCCGCGATTCTGCCGGTTCCGGTGCTGGTGGCCTGCTTCCTCTGGCTGGACCGGTACGAACCGGAGCCGCTCAAATACCTGATCTTCTGCTTCGGCTGGGGTGCCTTCGTCTCCACCGCGGCATCCCTGCTGGTCAACGAGACCGCCGCCGGGTGGTTCGAGGATCAGGGCCTGCCCGTGGCGCTCACCGCCGTGCTGGTCGCCCCGTTCATCGAGGAGCTGACCAAGGCGATCGCCCCGATCCTGCTGCTGGTGTTCCGGCGTCGGGAGTGGTCCGGCATCACCGACGGCCTGGTCTACTGCGGGTTGTCCGCGATCGGGTTCGCGATGGTGGAGAACATCCTCTACCTCGGCGGGCACGGGTACGCCTCGGGCGCGGAGCAGTACGGCCCGGCCACCGGGGCGCAGCAGGTGATCGCCATCTTCATCGTCCGGATCCTGCTGTTCGGGTTCGCCCATCCCCTGTTCACCGCGATGACCGGTATCGGGCTCGGCATCGCCGCGCGTACGGCGGACCGCCGGGTCCGGGTGCTCGCACCGATCGCCGGTCTGCTGCTGGCGATGATGCTGCACGGGGCGTGGAACCTGATCCCGACGCTCACCCAGGCCACCGGCCAGGTGCTGATCTCGCTCTTCGGCTTCGTCGGCGTGATGGTGCCGATCTTCTTCGGCATGGTCGGCCTGGCAGTCTGGCTACGGGCCTGGGAAGGTCGCCTCACCGAGCGGATCCTGCCGGACTACGTGCGCGCCGGTTGGCTCACGCCACCGGAGGTGGCGGCGCTGAGCAGTCTCGGCCGCCGGCACGCGGCCCGGGCCTGGGCCCGACGGGTGGCCGGCGACGCCGGTCTGCGCGCCATGCGCGGCTACCAGTTCGCGGCGACCCGGTTGGCGCTGCTGCGCGACGGCTCCCTGCGCGGACTGGACCGTCGGCCCGTCGACCGGGAGCGGACGGCGCGGGAGGAACGGGAGCTGCTGGACTCGATAAGCGTCTACCGGTCGTTCTTCGTGGGGCGGGACCCGCAGACACCTGTCGGCGTCTGGGACGGTCACCGCTACCATCTGCGCTTTCCGGACGGATCGCAGCGTGCGGTGGACGCGCCGGAGGACCCGGTGGTCCCGATCCCGGTGGTGCTCGCCGCGCCCCCGCCGTACCCGGGTCACCACCCTCCGCCGGGCTGGTACGGACCGCGCCCGGTGACACCCTGGCCACCGCACCGCTGACCGGTCCGTCGAGGCTGCCGGTCGAACTCGGGCGTGGTCAGGTCATCAGGCTGGTGAGGAAGTCCCCGAACCCCTGGGCCATCATCACCAGGGCGCCGCCGATCGCCTTGAACATCTGCGCCGCGCCCTCCGGGCGGAACGCCATGAAGTAGATCAGGAACGCGAGGCTTCCCCAGGCCAACACCTTCTTCACGAATACCGGCATCGTCCCTCCCCAGGGCCGGTGGTGCGGCTGGCTTCCCGCCGGGGAGCGTGGCAAACGACGCGGACCGTGTCGGTGCGGTGCCGGGAAGGCTCAGAGGTAGAGCCCGGTGGCGTCTTCCTCGACTCGTTCGGCGGCCACCGCGTGCACGTCGCGCTCGCGCAACAACACGTAGCCGCGCCCGTGCAACTCGACCTCGGAACGGTCGTCGGGGTCGAAGAGCACCCGGTCGCCGGAGACGATGGAGCGGACGTTGGGCCCCACGCCCACGGCGGTGGCCCAGGCCAGGCGCTTGCCCACGGCTGCGGTGGCCGGGATCACGATGCCGGCGGTGGAGCGGCGCTCCCCCTCGCTGCCCTCCATGCGCACCAGGACCCGGTCATGCAGCAGCCGGATGGGGAGGCCGGAGTCGAGGTCGTGGTCGGCTGTCACGTCGCAGACGCTACCGTGTCGTTTCCGGCAAGCCGCCGGTGGTCTGCGATTCACCGGACCGTCGGCGGGGCAATGTGTGGTGCAAACCTGACCTACTGTCGAGTCGCCGGGCGTATCCTGTCCGCCCTGGCGCCGTGCACGGGCCGAATTCTGCCGGGAGGTGCGCTTGAGCCGATTCGAGCGGTTACGTGGACGGTTGCGCCGCGCGTACGAGTCGGGCCGGGACACGGTCCGCGCCGCCCGCAGCACGCCGCCCTATGTGCCCACGCCCGCCCGGGCGGCCTCGCCGTCGGAACCGGGGCCGGTGGCACCGCCGGCCGCCACCGTGGTCGGCGCGGAGCCACCGTCCCCGGCCCTGCACCACTCCACCTCCAGCCGCGACGACGCGGACGTGCCGCACGCGCTGCGCATCGCCGCCGCCTGGTCGTGGCGGCTGATCGTCGTCGGCGTGGTGTTCTGGGCGCTGGTGAAGCTGGTCAGCACCATCAGCATCGTGATCATTCCGCTCGCGGTGGCGATGCTGCTCTCGGCGTTGCTGGCACCGGCGGTGGGTTGGCTGCTGCGGGCCCGGCTGCCGAAGTCGCTGGCGACCGCGGTGGTGCTGGTCGCCGGGCTCGCCGCGGTGGTCGGCACGCTGACCCTGGTGGTCAACGAGTTCATCAAGGGTGTGCCGGAGCTGGCCGCGAAGTCGAGCCAGGGCCTGCAACAGATCCAGGACTGGCTCAAGACCGGGCCGCTGCACCTGTCGGACAACGACCTCGACCGCTATCTCGAAGAGGCCCAACAGTGGGTCAACAACAACACCGAGCAGTTCACCAGCGGCGCGCTCTCCACTGCGACGACGCTGGCCGAGGTGCTGACCGGCACGATCCTGGTGCTGTTCGCGGCGTTCTTCTTCCTGCGTGACGGCAACATGATCTGGCGCTTCGTGGTCCGGCTGCTGCCGGTCGCCGCCCGTTGGAAGGTCGACGACGCGGGGCGCGCCTCCTGGGCCACCCTGGTCGCCTATGTCCGGGCGACGGTGCTGGTCGCCTTCATCGACGCCGTGGGCATCGGCATCTTCCTGGTCATCTTCGACATCCCGTTCGCCTTCCCGCTGGCCGCCCTGGTGTTCCTCGGTGCGTTCATCCCGATCATCGGCGCGACGCTCTCCGGCGGCGTGGCGGTGCTCGTCGCCCTCGTCGACAGCGGGCCGGTCACCGCGCTGATCATCCTCGGTGTGGTGATCGGGGTGCAGCAGGTCGAGGGGCACATCCTCCAGCCGTTGATCATGGGCCGGGCGGTGGCCATCCACCCGCTCGCGGTGATCATCGGGCTGGCCGCCGGTGTGGTCCTCGCCGGGATCACCGGAGCGCTGGTCGCGGTCCCGTTGATCGCGGTACTCAACACCGCGGTACGTCGGCTCGCCGCCCGTACCGTTCCCGACACCCCGCCCGACGCGGTCGTCGTCGCCTCCCGCGCACCCTGACCGCGCTGGTCGGTCAGCTGTCGGCCAGCCGGGTCAGCGCACCCCGGACCACTTCCCGGCGGGTGGTGTACCAGAACGGCGGCAGCGACCGGCGCAGGAACGGGCCGTAGCCCCGGGCGGTCTCCAGCCGCGAGTCGAGCACGGCCACCACGCCACGGTCGCCGGAGGCGCGGATCAGCCGCCCGACGCCCTGCGCCAGCCGGACCGCGGCGATGGGCACGCTGACCGCGGCGAACCCGGACCCACCCTGGGCGTCCACCGCCGCCGCCCGGGCGGCTGCCAGTGGCTCGTCGGGCCGCGGGAACGGCAGCCGGTCGATCACGACTAGCTGGCACGAGTCACCTGGCACGTCCACGCCCTGCCACAGGGACATCACCCCGAACAGGCAGCTCGACCGTTCCTCCCGGAACCGGCGGACCAGCAGCGGCAGGGCTTCCTCACCCTGCAACAGCACGGGCAGGTCGGTGCGGGCCCGCAGCAGCTCCGCGGCCTGGGTGGCGGCCCGCCGGGAGGAGAACAACCCGAGCGTACGACCACCGAGCGCGGTGACCAGCTCGATCAACTCCTCCCCGGCGGCGTCGGGCAGCCCGGAGACGCTGGGGCGGGGCAGGTGCGCGGCCACGTAGAGGATCCCCTGGCGGGGGTAGTCGAACGGGGAGCCGACGTCCAGCGAACGCCAGCCCGGCCCCGAGTCGGCGTACTGGCTGGGGGAGTCCTTGGCGCTGCCGCCGGCGGTCGGTGCGGTGCCGCCCGGTCGTACGGTCGAGGCGGCGAGCGCCTCGGCGGCCGGCGACGGCGGGCCGGGCGGTGGCGCTTCGAGGCCCAGCGCCCGGGCCACCGTGTCGAAGCGCCCGCCCAGTGCGAGCGTCGCCGAGGTGGCCACCACCGTCCGCTCGTCGTACAGGTGGGTGGCGAGCGTACCGGCGACCGACAGCGGCGCCACCACCAGCGCCCGCCGGCCGGTGTTGTCGTTGCGTTCCACCCAGGCGACGTCGTGCTCCGCCTCCTCCAGCAGCCGCTGGGCGGTGGTGGACATCTCGTCGAGGACGGCCTTGGCCTGCTGTTTGCGGACCGGGTCCGGGTCGTCGGCCTTGATGTCGCCGATGGCGTCCAGGGCGGCCCGGGTCGCCGCGTCCAGCAACGTGCACGCCTCCCGCAACGGACCGGGCAGGCCGCTGGTGATCCGTCCGGCCGGGGCCTCGGCCAGCCCGATCGCGAGAGCGTCACCGGCCTCGGTCAGCAACTCGGCCGTCTCCGGACGCAGCAACGGGCGGGCCCGCCGGGCGGACCGGTCGATGAGATCCGGGGTCAGTTCCGCCTGCGCCGCCGAGGAGACCCGATCGGCCAGCTCGTGCGCCTCGTCGACGACAAGCAGCCGGTGCGGCGGGACGATGTGTCGTCCGGCGAGCATGTCGACCGCGAGCAGGCTGTGGTTGGTCACCACGATGTCGGCTTCCCGGGCCCGGGCGCGGGAAGCCTCCGCGAAGCACTCCGCACCGTACGGGCAGCGGGCCGCGCCGACGCACTCGCGGGCCGGCATCGAGGCCAGCCGCCAGGCCTGGTCGTCGACGCCCGGGTCGAGTTCGTCCCGGTCGCCGGTGTCGGTCTCCAACGCCCAGTCCCGCAGGCGTTGGATCTGCTTGCCGAGGCGGCCCGCCTCACCGAGCCAGCGGGCGCCGCCACCGGGCCGCTCGGCCGGAGCGTCGAAGAGGGTGTCCGCCGGCTCGTCCTCGGTCGAGTTGTCCAGCCGGGCCAGGCAGAGGTAGTGGTGCCGGCCCTTGAGTACGGCGTACGTAGGGCGTCGTCCCAGCAGCGGCTCGACCGCGTCGGCGAGCCGGGGCAGATCGTGCTCGACCAGCTGGGACTGCAACGCCAGGGTGGCGGTGGAGATCACCACCGGGCCGTCGACGGTGAGCGCGGGAGCGAGATAGGCAAGCGACTTGCCGGTGCCGGTGCCGGCCTGCACCAGCAGGTGCTCACCGGAGGCCACGCACTCCTCGATCGCCGTGGCCATCTGCTGCTGACCCGGACGAGCGGTGCCACCGGGCACCGCACCGACCGCGGCGGCCAGCAACTCGGCCCCACCCGGGCGATCACCGGACCGACGGGCCCTGCTGCGGGTCGAGGCGGAGCCGGTGGCGGTGCGGGGCGGGGTCACCGTGGCACGGTACCCGCCGGGACCGACGCGGGCGGTACCGATCGGACCGTGTTGCGGTTCACGCAGCGGATACCGCCCTTGCGTCCGGTAACTTCCCGACGGCGCGGCGTGGGCGTAATCGGTTAGGGTGCGACTCATGCCGAGCGACGTGGTCCGAGTGATCTACCGCAAGTACGACGGCAGCGCCCACCGGGACTATCCGGCTCGCCGGTTGGCAGAGGACGACCTCGGCATCTGGCTCGGTGTACCGGCCGGCACCAGCTCGGTCTATCACGGTCGCCCCTCGGTGGAGCAGATCCCCTTCGTCCTGCTGGTGCCGCATCAGGCCTGGTGGACGGGCATGTTCAACCCGCCGCCGCGGACCAGCGAGGTCTACTGCGACATCGCCACCCCGGCACGCTGGGAGGGCGAGGAGACCGTACACCTGGTCGACCTGGACCTGGACGTGGTCCGCCGCCGGGAAACCGGCCTGGTCGAGTTGCGCGACGAGGACGAGTTCGCCGAGCACCGGGCCCGGTTCGGCTACCCGGACGATCTGGTGGTCGAGGCCGAGGCGGCGTCCCGCTGGCTGCTCACCGCGCTGGGCGATGGCACGGAGCCGTTCGCCACCTCGTACCGTAAGTGGCTCGCCCTGGTGGTCTGACCTGGCGAAGGTCCTGGTCAGGCCGGGGTCGACCCGGCGCACATCTGCCCGGACGCCGAGCGAACGCGTCGGCGACGGGTGATGATGCAGCGATGGAGCACGACGGCGTGAGACGTTCGACACTCTGCTCTCGGGGGGTATCCACCGCCCGGCTTCGACGTCACGTGGGCGTGCGAAGGCGCGCTGTCGGTTGCGGTGGAAGCGGTGAAGGTGAACGGAAGTTGAACGACCGGTGAATGGCACCTGGCCAGGGGTGGGCCGCCGAATCGCCGGTCGAACCGTTCCCTAGCATTCCCTCAGCAGAGCGCCGGACAGCGCGCTGACACCCCTTCCGCCGACACGACGAGGTCCGTGCTGTGAAGTTTTCCTTCCGCCCCAACGAGGGCGCCTTCTACGAGCTCTTCACCAGGGCCGCGCAGAACCTGGTCCGGGGTACCGAGCTGCTCAACGAACTTGCCCTGCCCGATGTCGAGGTGCAGTCGGTCAGCGAACGGCTCACCGAGGTCGAGCACGACAGCGACAAGATCACACACGAGCTGTACAAGAAGATCAACTCGACCTTCGTCACCCCGTTCGACCGGGAGGACATATACCGACTCGGCTCGCTGCTCGACGACGTGATGGACCACCTGGAGGCGGTGGGCAACCTGCTCTACCTCTACGGGCTGACCAAGCTGCCGTCGCTGCCGCGGGAGATGCACGAGTTGGTGCACGTGCTGGACCAGCAGGCGAAGCTGACCGCCGAGGCGATGCCCCGACTCAAGTCGATGAAGGATCTCGAGGACTACTGGATCGAGATCAACCGGCTGGAGAACGATGGCGACCAGGCGTACCGGATGCTGCTGGTGCGTCTCTTCTCCGGCGAGTACGACGCGTTGACCGTGCTGAAGATGAAGGAGGTCGCCGACGAACTGGAGGCCGCCTGCGACTCCTTCGAGCACGTGGCCAACACCGTCGAGACCATCGCGGTCAAGGAGTCCTGAGCCTGTGAGTCCCGAGCTCATCGCGGTGTTGGCGGTGATCGGGGTGGCCTTGGTGTTCGACTACACCAACGGCTTCCACGACGCTGCCAACGCGATCGCGACAAGCATCTCCACCCGGGCGCTCACCCCCCGGGTCGCCCTGGGCATGGCGGCGGTCGGCAACTTCATCGGCGCGCACTTCGGCGCCGAGGTGGCCAAGACCGTCGGCAGCGGCCTGGTCGAGCTGCCGACCGGCGTGTCCAGCCTCGGCATCGTCTTCGCCGGCGTGATCGGCGCGATCGTCTGGAATCTCATCACCTGGTACTTCGGGCTGCCCTCGTCGTCCTCGCACGCCCTGATCGGTGGTCTGGTCGGCTCGACCGTCGCGGCGTCCGGCACGGTGCTCTGGAAGGGCATCGGCGAGAGCGTGATCATCCCGATGATCCTGTCGCCGATGGTCGGTTTCATCCTCGGCTACATCGTGATGATCGGTGTGCAGTGGCTGTTCCGCAACGGGCACCCGGGCAAGCTGAACCGCGGTTTCCGGTGGGCCCAGACCGCTTCGGCGGCGGCCATGTCGGTCGGTCACGGCATGCAGGACGCGGCCAAGACCATCGGCATCGTGGTGCTGGCCCTCTTCGTTGGCGGTTACCAGAGCGACCCGACCCACATCCCGGAGTGGGCGTTCTGGACCTCGGCCGCCGTGCTCGCCGCCGGTACGTACGCCGGTGGTTGGCGGATCATCCGCACCCTCGGTCGCAAGATCATCGACCTGCGTCCGCCGGAGGGCTTCGCCGCCGAGACGGTGGCCAGCGGTGTGCTCTACTTCAACGCCCTCGTGCTCGGCGCCCCCATCTCGACCACCCACACGATCACCTCGGCGATCATGGGTGTGGGTGCCACCAAACGGCTCTCCGCCGTCCGGTGGGGCGTGGCCGGCAACATCGTCGGCGCCTGGATCCTGACCTTCCCGGCCGCCGGCTCGATCGGTGCCCTGATGTACTTCCTGGTCCGCCCCCTGTTCAGCTGAGCGGTGCGCAAAGGGCCCCCTCGTCGCGAGGGGGCCCTTTCGCTACGGCACCGTCAGAGGTACGAGACGCCGATCTGCGCGCGGACCTCGTCGAGCAGCCCCATGATCTCCAGCGTCGCGGAGTGCGGCACCAGCGAACTCTCGGTCAGCCCCTCGGCCAGGCAACGTTGCACCTCGATGGCCTCGTACTGGTAACCCGAGCCGACCAGCTCGGCGGTGAACGTCTCCGTCTCGGCACCCTCCCGGTGCAGGTGGAAGGCATCCGGCCGGAAGAACGGCTCGGGCAGGTCGATCCGCCCGGCGGTGCCGGTGATCGACGCGGTGACGCCGGTCGCTCCCACCAGGCCGCAGCTCAGCGTGGCGATCGCGCCCGAGTCGTACCCGAGGACCAGGCCGGTGTTCTCGTCCGTGCCTTCCGGGCCCAGCTTCGCCCACGACCGCACGTGCTGCGGCACCCCCAACAGCAGGTGGGCCAGGCTCACCGGATAGATGCCGAGATCCAGGAGGGCGCCGCCACCCAGCGCGCGGGCCCGCAGCCGATGCTCGGGCGGGAACGGGCCGGCCAGGCCGAAGTCGGCCCGGACGTTCGTCACCGTCCCGATCGCGCCGTCCGCGATCAGCTCGCAGACCCGCAGGATGAGCGGGTTGCAGCGCATCCACATCGCTTCCATCAGGAAGACCCCGGCCGCGCGGGCGGTGTCGACCAGTTCGGTGCTGGTGGGCAGGTCGAGGGTGAACGGCTTCTCCAGCAGCACCGCCCGGCCGGCGGCCAGGCAGGTGCGGGCCGCCTCGTAGTGCGCGACGTGCGGGGTGGCCACGTAGACGACGTCCAGGTCGGTGTCGGCGGCCAGTTCCGCCCAGGAGGCGTACGCCCGGGCAGCGCCGTGCCGGTCGGCGAAGCGCTGCGCGCTCTCGGCGGTTCGTGAGCCGACCGCGACCAGTTCGGCCCCCGGCACCAGCCGGAGGTCCTCGGCGAAGCGGGCGGCGATGTGGCCGGTGGCCAGGATGCCCCAACGAGTCATGGCGTGACGCTACCGAAGATCACCACTGCGTCGTACGGCTGATCCACCCGTCGAGACCGCGACGAGCACCCGGCTAGGCTGCTGGGCGATGACGACCGACCGTGGATACCCCGCCCCGCCTGCGTTGGTGGAGCACGCCCGCCGGTTCTGGACCAGTGGCGACCAGCCGCCGGTGCCCCGGGTGGCGGCCACCGTGCTGCTGCTGCGTCCCGCCGGGGAGGGCTTCGAGGCGTACCTGATCCGTCGGGTCGCCGCGATGGCCTTCGGCGGCATGTACGCCTTTCCCGGCGGCGGGGTCGACCCCTCGGACTCCACCACCGGAGTCGACTGGGCGGGCCCGACGCCGGCGAGCTGGGGGGAGAACCTCGCCCTGGCACCGGCCGCCGCACAGGCGGTCGTCTGCGCGGCGGCCCGCGAGGTCTTCGAGGAGGCCGGGGTGCTGCTCGCCGGGCCGGACGCGAGCCGGGTCGTCGGTGACGTCAGCGACGACAGTTGGGAACGCGCCCGCGCCGACCTGGAGCAGCGCCGTACCGGCTTCGCCGAACTGCTCGCCCGGCGCGGGCTCACCCTCCGGTCGGACCTGCTGCTGCCGTGGAGCCGGTGGGTGACGCCGGAGTTCGAGCCGCGTCGGTTCGACACGTACTTCTTCGTGGCGCTGCTGCCCGAGGGGCAGCGGACCCGGGACGTCTCCGGGGAGGCCGACCACACGCTCTGGATCCGGCCCGCCGACGCCTGCGCGCGTGCCGGGGCCGGTGAGCTGAGCATGCTCCCGCCCACCCTGGTCACGCTCGGCGAGGTGGCCGCCTGCCCGGACCTCGACGCGGTGGCGCGTGCCGCCTCGGCCCGGGACGCGGCCACGCCGATCACTCCCCGGCTGGATCTGTCCGACCCGGGCGACCCCCGGTTCCACCTGACCTGAGTCGGTGGGCCCTCAGCCGAGCTGGTAGTTGACGTGGGCGGACCAGCGGGCGAAACCGATCCGCTCGTAGAGCGCCACCGCCGCGGTGTTCGACTCGTCGACGTAGAGCATCACCCGGTCCAGGCCGCGTTGCTCCCGGAGGTACGTCAGCCCGGCCGTGGTCAGCGCGCGGCCGAGCCCGCCGCCGTGCGCGGACGGATCCACACCCAGCACGTACACCTCACCGATGCGGGCCGAGCCGGGACGCTCGTGCACCTTCGTCCAGTGGAAGCCGAGCAGCCGGCCGGTCGCCGACTCGACCGCGAGCAGGAAGCCGGCCGGGTCGAACCACGGCTCGGCGAGGCGTACCCGCAGATCGTCGGCGGTCCACCGGCCCTGCTCGGGGTGCTCGGCGAAGGCCCGGGCGTTGAGGGCCAGCCAGGCCTCGTCGTCGGCATCGGGACGGAACGCGCGCAGGGTCACCCCGTCGGGCAGGTGGGGTTCGGGCTGCGGGGAGGAGAGCGGCCGACGCAGTTGCCAGAGCACGCGGGCGCGACGGAAGCCGAGGTCGACGGCGAGTGCCGCGGCGGAGGGGTGGTCGCCGTGCGCCCACGCCCGCAGGGGTCGGGCGGCATTCGCCAGCACCTGCTGTGCCAGCGCCCGCCCGATGCCCCGTCGCCGGTACGCCGGATGCACCACCAGTCCGACCCCGACACCCGAGTCGGGGTCGGTGGTGTCGAGGTGCGCGTACCCGGTCAGCGTCTCGTCGGCGCCGCGGGCGACCAGGTGGATCGCCGGGGCCCGCTCGTCGCGGAGTCGAAGCAGGATCTGCTCGTCCAGCGGGTCGGCGCCGTCGGTGTCGCCGGCCGCCCGGGCGAGGTCGACGACCTCGGCGATCTGTGCGGGATCGAGCCGGTCCAGCCGACTCACCTGCGTACCGGTCATACCCGCGCTCTGCGTTCGCTCGCTCATCCCCGAAACGGTATCCGCACCCGGCAGGGTCCCTCACGTACCGTGCTTCGGCAGGGCCTGCAGGTCGAAGCGGGCGGTCAGGTCGGGCAGGATGCGGTAGAGCGCGTCGACGGTGCCCTGTCGGTCACCGCCCGCGTCGTGCAGCAGCACGATCGATCCGGGGCGGGCCTCGGACAGCACCACCGAGGCGATCCGGGTGGCGCCGGGCGCCCGCCAGTCCGACGGGTCGAGTGTCCAGTGCAGAGGCGTCATGCCCAGGTCGCGGGAGACGGAGATGACCGGGTAGGTCCAGGCGCCGCCGGGCTGCCGGTACCAGGTGATGGGGGCGTCCGGCGCGGCGGCGTGGATCGCGGCGTTGGTACGCAGCAGGTCGTCGCGGATCCGATCCGGCGACCGGCCGCCCAGGCTCACGTCATGGTTCCAGCTGTGGTTGCACAGGGTGTGGCCCTCGTCGACGATCTGCTGGACGAGCCACGGGTAGGCCTGGGCGTTCTGCCCGACCACGCAGAAGGTGGCCGTGACGTGGTACTCGCGCAGGATGGCGAGGACCTGCGGGGTGTAGTCCGGGTTCGGGCCGTCGTCGAAGGTGAGCGCCACCTCGTTGGTGCCGGTGCTCAGCCGGGTGCCCATCGGGCCGAAGTTCGGGTCCGTCCCGTCCGGCGGGCTCGGCGGGTTCGACGGGCTGGCGGACGGGTGACCGGGGTCGGCCTCGGCGGACTGGTCGGCGTACTCGGGGTGGTCAGCGCCGGTGGCGGTGACCGCCGAGTCGTGGCGCGGTGGATCGGGGACCAGGCTCCGGCCGAGCAGGTACGCCGAGCCGAGCACCGCCGTCACGACGAGCGTGATGATCCCGAGCACTCGGCCCGTGCCCCCGTGATAACCGCGCACCGCTGCCCCTCCCGCTGGCCAACTCGGCAGTCACCATATGACTGCCAAGCCGCCCAAAAGGGGCATATGCGAAATTAGCCCTCGACGGTGAGGGGGCGTGCAGCGAGGGACGCCGACTCGACGGCGTCGGAGAGCGAGTTGCGCGAGGACGGCACGACGAACTTGTAGCCGACCTGCCGCACCGTGCCGATCATCGACTCGTACTCCGAGCCGAGCTTGGCCCGCAGCCGCCGGACGTGCACATCGACGGTCCGGGTGCCGCCGAAGTAGTCGTACCCCCAGACCTCGCGCAGCAGCTGGTCGCGGGTGAAGACCCGGCCCGGGTGCTGGGCGAGGAACTTGAGCAGCTCGAACTCCTTGTAGGTCAGGTCGAGCGGGCGACCCTTGAGCTTCGCGGCGTAGGTGTCCGGGTCGATCATCAGCTCGCCGGCCCGGATGGAACCACCGACACCGGCCGTCGCGTTGCTGAGCCGACCGACCGCGAGCCGCAGTCGGGCCTCGACCTCGGCCGGGCCGGCGGAGGCGAGGATGACGTCGTCCACTCCCCAGTCGGCGTTCAGGGCGATCAGGCCGGCCTCGGTCACCACCGCGACCAGCGGTACGCCGAGGCCCGTCGCGTGCAGCATCCGGCAGGTGGCCCGCGCCTCGCTCAACTCGGAGCGGGCGTCGACCAGGACGGCGTCCGGGCTCGGCCCGGCGACCAGGGTGCGAACGTCGCGAGGTGCGGTGCGTACCGAGTGTGGCAGCAGGTCCAGTGCCGGCAGCACTGCAGATGGTTCGCCGGCTCGTGCGGTCACCAGCAGCAGGATCTCCACGATCACCTCCGTCCCGGCGGCCCCGTGCGGCCGCGCGCGACCAGCGGCACTCCTTGGCGGATATGGCGCTGGGAACATCCGTGGGTCCCGGCGTCGCTGACGGGCGGGTTTCGGCATGAGCGTAACCGATCGACTGCGCCGAGCCCGGGCGCGATTTCCCGTTTGCCCCATCTGCCCTCGATCGCGGCTCAGGTTTTAACCTGGCGGAAACGCTGGCACCCGCGATCTGCGGTCGGTCTGGCACCATCGGTGGGTGTTTCCCTCCAGCTCACCTGAGACCGGCCGCGAGCCGTGGGCGGACGACCCGCCCCCGGCCGGTGGCGCGGCACCGTCGACCGGCCCGACCGTGGAGAACGACGAGGCGCGTCGCTCCGGCGGCCCGCGACGCCTGCGCCGTGGCGGCTCGGCACGCCGCTCCGACGAGGCGCTCGACGGTGACGACGAGGAGGAGACGGAGCCGCCGGTCGAGGTCAGCCGGCAACTCTCGCTCGCCATCGCCGGGTTCGCCGCGCTCCTCGGCCTCGGCCTGGTCCTCGGTGCGCACACGTCGGGGCCCGACCACCGGCTGCCCTTCACGTTCGTGGTGCTCACCGTGCAGATGCTGTTCCTGCTGGGCTGGACGATGGTCACCCGACCACCCGCACTGCCGGTGGTGCTCGGCGTCGGCGCACTGTCCGCGTTGGCGGCCGACGCGGTGGCCGTACGCAGCTCCGAGGCGCGACTCGGACCGCTGCTCTACATCGCGATCGGCGCGGTGCTCGCCACGGTGCTCGGTCAACTGGTGCGCCGGGTGGACCGGGTCCGGGTCACCGACTCGCTGCGGACCACCGCCACCATCATGTTCGGCACGGTCGCCTTCGCCACGCTGATCGTGCTGAGCCGGATCCCCGCCGGCACCCAGGCCATCGTCGTCTGCCTGACCGCGGGCGCGGTCACGGTGGCGGTCGCCCGCGCGACCGACGCCTTCGCCGCCTGGCCCCGCCTCGCACCCCAGGTGCCCCGGGGCGCAGCGGGTGTGGTCGGCGGGGCGATGGTCGGTACGTTGGTCGGCGCGGTGCTCGGCAGTTACCTGGTCACCCCGTTCACTCCGACCAGGGCCGCGATCCTCGGTCTGGTCGCGGCGGTGGTCGCCGTGCTGGCCGACCTCGCGGTCAGCTACGCCGAGGCCGGTCGGTTGATGGCGGGTGAACAGCCCACCGTGTGGGCGGCCCGGCACGTGCAGGGGCCGTTGGGCGCGCTGGCGATGGTGGCACCGGCCGCGTACCTGATGTGCCGGCTCCTGCTGTGACCGACCGCTGCGGCACGGGCGGTGATTGAGCAATTCGGGCTCCGGGTAACACTCGTGCGCCGGCATCGGCGTACGTCAGAGACAGTCGGCGTACGCGCCGGCGTCCGTGAAGACAGGAGGCGGCGTGGACCACGAGCAGACGTACGACCGGCGACCGCGGCGACGGGGCCGCAAGCTACTGATCGGGTTCGTCGTCCTGCTGCTGGTCCTCGCCGGGCTGGTCGTCATCGCCGACCGGGTGGCGGCCAGCGTCGCCGAGCGCACCATCGCCGACGAGGTTCGCCAACAGGTGGCTCGCCAGCACGCGCAGTCCTCGCCGCCGGAGGTCGAGGTGGGCGGGTTCCCGTTCCTCACCCAGGTCGTCGACGGGCGGTACGAGCGCATCACCATCCGGATGCGCGACGTGCAGGGCGCGGTGCAGGGCGACGCGATCTCGCTGCCCAGCCTCGACGTGGACGCCCGCAACGTGCGGGCCTCGCTGGACACCCTGCGTACCGGTCAGGGCGACGTGGTGGCCGAGACGGTCAACGGCACCGCCACCATCAGCTACCAGAGCCTGGCCGCCCTGCTCGACCGGGAAGGGCTGACCCTCGGTGAGCGCAACGGGCAACTCGCCGTCACCGCCCCCCTGGACGTCCTCGGTCAGCAGCTCACCGTCACCGGCGTCGCCGACATCGTGGTCAGCGACGAGGGGCAGATCGCCCTGCGGTTCGCGGACCTCGACGCCGAAGGGCTGCCCAGCGCCCCGCTGGCCCGTACGTTGCTGAACAACTTCGCCCGCAGCATCTCCGTCGACGTGCCGCTGCCGGAGTTGCCGTTCCAGCTCACCGTCCGGGAGGTACTCCCGCAGCCCCAGGGGCTGACGGTGACCGCCGATGCGCGGGACGTACCGATCAACTCGGTTGGCTGACCTCGGGCTCAACGTCCCGGATGCTGGTCGGGCCCCTGGAGAAAATTGGGATCACTGGTAGGCTCCCTGGTCATGGGGACGCTCCTCACCAAACGGCGCGCGGTCGACCTGTGCCGCGTGGCCACCTGCCTGTGTCGCCCCGTCATCTGACGGCGGGGCTGCTTCCGGCCGCATAGCGGCCATCGGCACTCGGGGTTTGCGTACTCCATCCCGGTGCACCCACCGGACGCCCGGCAGCGGCGCCGTCGCACAAACCCGTGATCCGTTCCTAGCTATGGGTCCCGCGCGTGGTGCGACAACTTGAACATCCCACAGCCTCCGCGCGCTGGCTCACCATCCATCCTCACCAGGGAGTGATCTGATGAGTCGCGACACCGCACTCGTCTCGGCCGACTGGGCCGAGAAGAACCTCGACGCCCCGGGCGTCGTCTTCGTCGAGGTCGACGAGGACACCTCGGCCTACGACACCGGCCACCTGGCCGGCGCCATCAAGCTCGACTGGAAGACCGACCTGCAGGACCCGATCCGGCGGGACTTCGTCAACAAGGCCCAGTTCGAGGCGCTGCTCTCCGAGAAGGGGATCAGTAACGACGACACCGTCATCCTCTACGGCGGCAACAACAACTGGTTCGCCGCGTACGCGTACTGGTACTTCAAGCTCTACGGCCACCGCGACGTCAAGCTGCTCGACGGCGGTCGCAAGAAGTGGGAGCTGGACGCCCGGCCGCTGGTCAAGGACACGGTGACCCGCCCGGCCACCCAGTACGTCGCCAGCGAGCCGGACAACAGCATCCGGGCCTTCCGCGACGAGGTCGTGGCCGCGATCGGCACCAAGAACCTGGTCGACGTACGCAGCCCCGACGAGTACGCCGGCCGCCTGCTCGCCCCCGCCCACCTGCCGCAGGAGCAGGCGCAGCGCGGTGGCCACATCCCGACCGCGATCAGCGTGCCGTGGTCCAAGGCGGCCAACGAGGACGGCACCTTCAAGTCCGACGACGAGCTGCGCAAGCTCTACGGCGAGGCGGGGCTGGACGACGGCAAGGAGACCATCGCGTACTGCCGGATCGGCGAGCGCTCCTCGCACAGCTGGTTCGTCCTCCAGGAGCTGCTCGGCCACCCCAACGTGAAGAACTACGACGGCTCGTGGACCGAGTACGGCTCGCTGATCGGCGTGCCGATCGCGCTCGGCGATGAGCCCGGGGAGGCCTGAGATGACCGCACCCACCGCCGCTGGTTGCGCCGCACCCGACCAGGCCGCGCCGCTGCCCGCCAGCATCGACCTGGAGAAGGAAACCGTCATCACCGGTGTCGTCCACTCCGCGCAGGGCGAGGCGGTGCCGGGTGCGTACGTCCGACTGCTCGACTCCACCGGTGAGTTCACCGCCGAGGTGGTGACCTCGCCGGCCGGCCAGTTCCGCTTTTTCGCCGCGCCCGGCAACTGGACCCTGCGGGCCCTGTCCCGCCACGGCAACGGCGACATCGCCGTCACCGCCGGTCGGGGCATCACCGAGGTGACCGTCACCGTCGGCGACTGACCCCCGTACCACTGGCCGCGTGGCCCGTGTCCCTCCCATCCGTTGGGGGACCCGGGCCACGCGCCGTTCCCGCCCCTCGACGAGGATCGTCGGTCGGCTCCGGGTGCATCTGTTGCTGCCCCGACGACAACAACCGCACCCACACCCCGGCAAGCCCAGCAACCGACAAGATCACACACCGCGCTCACCTCTCTGGCCGAGACGGCGTCGGTGATCAGCGGCAGTCGCGCTGTCCCCCTCGGCGGGTCAGGCCAACTCCACTGCCACCACTCACCCCACGGAGGCCGGTGCCCCTGCCCTCGATTGCCCAGCCGCGCACACAACGCCGGAGTTGTTGTGTGCGGGCCGTGCTGATGGGGCGCAGCATCCCTGTGGTTGCTGGCCGTGATTGGGGGCGGGCTGCGGTGGGGCTGCACCTGCTTGGCGTGGGCGGTCGGCGGGTCGCAACAACGCCGAAGTTGCTGGGTGTGGGCGGTGCTGATGCCGCAACATCCCTGTACTTGCTGGGCGTGATTGAGGGCGGGGCTGGGGTGGGGCGGCATCTGCTTGGCCTAGGCGGCCGGCGAGTCGCAACAACGCCGAAGTTGCTGGGTGCGGGCCCGGTCGATACCGCAACATCGCCGTATTTGCTGGGCGTGGTCCGGGGCGGGCCGCGGTAGAGCCGCACCTGCTTGGCCTGGGCGGTCGGGGGGTCGCAACAACGTCGAAGTTGCTGGGTATGGGCCGTGCTGATGCCGCAGCATCCCTGTAGTTGCTGGGCGTGTTCGGGGCGAGGCCGCAATAGGGCCGCACTGCTCAGCCGGGGTGGGCGACGGGTCGCAACCACGCCGAGTTGTTGGGTGCTGGCCGGGTCGACGCCGCGACAACGCCGAAGTTGCTGGGTGCGGGCCCGGCCGATACCGCAACATCGCCGTTTTTGCTGGGCGTGGTCCGGGGCAGTGCTGCAACAGGGCTTCCTGCTGGGCTGGCGCCGGCTCCGCAAGATCGCCGAGGTTGCTGGGTGTGGGCCGGGGTGATGGCGCAAGATCGCCGAGGTTGCTGGGCCTGGGCCGGGCGATGGCGCAACATCGCCGAAGTTGCGGAGTGCGGGCCGGGGTGATGGCGCACCATCGCCGAAGTTGGTCGCTCACCCATGTCGGCCACCTCCACCCGACGCTGGGCAGGTGTCTGGCGCAGTGGGCGGGCGGGGCGAGCGGCGGCGAGGAGGGCTGGGCGAGAGGGGGGCGAGGAGGGCTGGGCGAGGGGGTGGCCGGGGCTGATGCGGGGACCGGCTGCGTAGGGCGTGATCGGGAAGCGCATACGGCCGCCGGGGGCAACCCGGCGGCCGTACGGTGTGTGGTTGTTGCTCTTCGAGCTGGCGCTCGCGCGATCAGCTGATCTTGCGGCGGGCCTTGGCGCCGAGGTTGGCGACGGTCACCAGCAGGGCGCCGAGCCCCAGCAGGATGCTGCCGACCAGGCCGACGGCGGCCGTCGAGGCGCCGGTCAGCGGGAGGTCCTGGTTTGCGGACATGTTCTCACCTCCCTCACCCCTTCGCACCGACGGCGATGCGGGCCGGGGAGTCCCAGACGCATCGTTCGACGGTGGGTTGACGGATCGCCTTCACCAGGGCGTGCACGAGGATCACCCGGTACAGCAGGTCAGCGACGATGATCACTGGTAGGAAGAGCGGAAGCTGCGGGTGGCGGAGCCGCCAGGCGGCGATCCCCACCCAGATGCCGTGGCCGGCCAGCAGGAACAGCAGGCCGGGGAGCAGCCCGGGGCCGGCGGTGGCGATCAGCCAGAGGGTCAGCGGGCCACCGGCCACGTAGAGCAGCCAGTGCAGGATCAGCAGGAGGTACGCGTAGTCGAAGCGGGTCGCGTACCGGCCGACGCGGTGGCCGATGACGCCCTGGAAGGTGCCCCACATCCAGCGCAGGTTCTGCCGGTACCAGTCGCGCAGGTTGGTCGGGTCCTGCAGGTGGGCCAGGGCGCGGGGTGCGTAGACGACCCGGCCGAGGTTGCGCCGGTGGGTCTCCAGCACCCAGTAGGTGTCGTCGACGATGTACGGCGGCTGCGTGGGCAGCACCACGTCGAGCAGCTCGGTCCGGTAGATGGAGTTCGAGCCGGAAATGCAGTTCATGACGTTGAAGTGGCTCTGGATCCGGCGGATCACCGCCTGGTACATCCAGTAGCTGTACGCCCGCTTGGCCAGCCACGGGTTCCAGCGTCGCTCGGGCGGCCACCAGGTGGCGTTGTGCCCCACCACGATGCTGACCTCGTCGGTCATCTTGTCCAGTGCGGCGGTGACGAAGTCGGGTGCGACCACCACGTCGTCGTCGAGGATGGCCACTGCCCGGTAGCGACGGCCGAGTTCGAAGGCCTCGTAGGCGGTATGCAGGGCGGCCGGCTTGCCGACGTTGTGGGTCAACGGCAGCACCCAGGCGCCGGCCCCGGCGGCGAGTTCGGCGGTGTCGTCGGTGGAGGCGTCGGAGACCAGGTAGACGTCACTGCCGGTGGCCCGCGCCGCGCGTACCGTCGCGGCGATCGTGGCGGCGCCGTTGCGGCAGGCGATCAGGATGGCGACCTCGTCCGCGCGTACCGGCCCGTAGAGCGGGGGGCGGGCGGCGTGGCGCGGCTGGTAGCCCACGGCCGGACGGAGGAAGCCGTACCCGAAGGAGCCGATGATGAGGAGCAGTACGAGACTACTCACAGTAATCGATACGGTCAGCAGAACTTCGGGCATAGGGGGTCAATTCGCAGGTAGAGGGGGAGGTGAGCGCTACTCGCGTTGGGGGTTCGCCGATAACGCTAAGTGATATTTGATAGATCGCCAAGTCTGGTGATCAAATTCGGCCGATCGGACCATCCGTGAATGTCCTCGCGGCGGCGCGGAGCCGCGAACCAGCAGGCCAGGCTGGCTGGCCGGGCTGCCCGAAGTGCCACCGAGCCGCCCGTTTGACCGGGTTCAGAACCCTCCGCGGCCAGACGCTCCCCGCCGAAGTGGTCTTCGCCACCCCACGCGCAAATCACCCCACCACGACCCACCATTCCGCCACGGCTCACCCGCCACCCCACCCCGGCCGTTCCGCGCGGACCCCCAGACAGAAAGCGGTGGCCGCCGGTCGATGAACGACCGGCGGCCACCAGAAGGTTGTCGGATCAGATGCCGGTGGCTCTGGTGCAGGTGGAAGCCGGGTCGAGGGCGAAGTTCAGGGTGCCCACGATGCCCGCCTCGATCTGGTGACGTTGCACCTGCGGAACCCAACCGTCCTTGGCGACGATCACCTCGTACCGGCCTCGCGGCAGCCACCAGGCGTACTTACCGCTGGCGTCGGCGGTCAGCGTGGTGCCGGTGCCGGCCGAGATCAGGTTCACCCGCACGATCGCCGGGATGCCGACGGTGACGCCGCCGCAGGTGGTGCCCGTGACCGTGCCCTGGATCTTGCCCCAGTTGTTCGGCGGAGACACGTTCATCTCCACCGACACCGGGGTCACCGGATAGGGGGTGTTCGAGGCGATCGCCAGCTCACCGGCGTACCGGCCCGGCTGGAGAACGCCCGCCTCGGTGGTGGCGTCGAGCGTCACGGTCACCGTCCGGGACGCGCCCGGAGCGAGTGTGAAGGTACTCGGCGACGTGCTCAGCCAGGGCAGGTCCGCCTCGGCCGCGCAGAGGTCCAGGCCACCGAGCCGCTCACTGTCCGGACTGCCCACGAACGAACTGGGCGAACCACCGATCTTGTACGCGCCGCAGGCGGCGGCGCCCCGGTACCTGCCGAACTTGGCGTTCGGCAGGTCACGCCACGCCCCGGTGGCCGGGTCGAAGGCGACGGAGCGGTTGGTGACCGCCGTCGACCCGTCGGTCACCCCACCGGCCAGCACCAGCAGCCCGCCGGCCGCCGCGTACTGCGAGCCCCACAGCTCCAGCGGCATGCTCGGCAGCGGGCTCCAGTTGTCGGCCGCCGGGTCGTACCGGTAGGCGTCGGTGTACTCGGTGCTGCCCGTGCCACCGGCGCAGTAGACCGAGGATCCGATCCCGCCGCAGGACAGCCAGGACACCGGATGCGGGTAGTTGGCACCAGTACGGAAGGAACCCGTGGCCGGATCGAAGATCACTACCCGGTTGCTGTCGGTGCAGGTGGCATCGGCGCAGCCACCGACCAGGTAGACCTTCCCGCCGAGCACCGCCGCGCCGGCCGCCGCGACCGGGGCCGGGTTGGTGGCACCCGGGACAGTGCCCCAGGTGCCGGCGGCCGGGTCGAAGACGTCGACCGTGGCAACCGTGTTACCACTGCCACCCCATCCACCGATCACGTAGAGCTTGCCGTTGACCGCTGCTGCCGCCGGCTTCGAGCGGGCCACCGGCAGGTCGGGCAGGGCGGTCCAGGCGTTGGCGCTCGGGTCGTACACCCAGGCCTTGCGTTCGGTGCCGGTGCTGCTGCCACCGCCGACCGAGTAGACCTTGCCGTCCAGCCACGCCCCCGCGTTGTCGTAGATCGACGCCGGCAGCTTGGCGATTTCGGTCCACGCGTCGTCGGCGGCGGTCGAAGCGGACTCCGGCGCGGCACCGCCGTACGCGATACCCGACCGCTCCTTGCTGATGCCCTTCATCTTCTGCACCTGCAGAGGCGCGCCAGCACCCTGCTTGAGCAGCTCGAACTGGCCGGAACGCTCCAGCAGATCCACCTCGGCCGGCGCGCTACCGGTGTTGCGTACCGTCACCGTGGTGGTCCGTACGAGGCCGTGCCGCTGGTGCGACTCGATGCTGGTCGGGCTGACCGTCACCCGCCCGGCACCGAGGGCGAAGTTCGTCCGCTTCACCCCGTCCTCGACCACCGCGACATTCTTGGTGACCGACTGGTACGGCGTCCGGCTGGCGGTGAACGGCCGGGTGCCGGTCAGGGTGGAGAAGATCCAGTAGAAGCCGTCCGGCTGGGCGTCGTCCTCCGGGGTGGCCGCCGACACCGCGTTGTCCTGCGGCTGCTCGTCGCTGACCACCGTCACCCCGTTGATCGCCGCACCGGTGTTGCGGTCGGTGGTGTTGCCCACCACCAGGCCGCCCGGCAGCGGCGTGCACTCCCGGTTGACCACCTCCACGTCGTCCACCTGCCACCACCAGGCGAAGGTGCCGTTGAACCGGAATCGGACCAGCGCCGACCCGGCGTTGGCGGCCGGGGTCAGCGGCACCTCCTCGACCCGGGGCCCACGCCGGCTCGACGTCTGGTGCCAGACGTTGGTCCAGGTCGCTCCGGCGTCGGTCGAGACGTCGATGTCGGCCGTGTCGGTGATGCCGACCGCCCGCCAGTCGCTGCGGAAGCGCAGCACCGGTGCGGTCGCGCCGGACAGGTTCAGCGGCGGGGCGACCAGGTCGGTGTCCTGGGTGTTGCCGCTGCCCAGGGCGTCACTGTCGATGATGGCGAACCCGCCCGAGCCGCCGGTCAGGTTGCCGCGCGAGCGCGGGTCGTTGAAGACCCAGCCACCGGAGGCGGTGCGGTTGGTCACCGTCCAGCCCGACGGCGCACTCGTGCCGTCGAAGCTCTGGGTCAGCAGCGGGGCACCGAACTGGCCCGAGTAACCGGCGGCGACACAGCTCGCCTCGACCGGTACGGCGATGTTGGCCGTCACGTCCCGAGCGGCCACCGCCACGTCGCGGGTGACGGTCTGATAGCCCGGGTACCGCGCGGTGACGGTGAGCCGGTACGAGGTGCCACCCGGCGCGGTGAACGAGTAGCGCCCGTTCACCGGGTCGGTGAAGATCGGACCGCCGGGTCGACCGGCCACCTCGATCCGCGCGTACAACGGCCAGCCGTGGCCGGAAGCGTCGGTGACCTTGCCCTTGACGGTGACCGTCGGGTTGGCGGTCAACGCGAAGTCGCGGGTGACGGCGCCGCCCTCGGCGACGGTGACGGTAGCCGACTGGCCGGCGTAGCCGTAGGCGCTGACCGTCACCGTGCTCTCGCCGGCCGGCACGCTCAGCGTGTACCGACCGTCGGGGCCGGTGCTGGTGGTACGGGTGCCGTCGGTCACGGTCGCCCCGTTGATCGGGTCGCCGTCGGCCGCGTCGGTCACCCGGCCGGTGACCCGGCCGATCGAGCCTCGGGGCGCGTCCCGGACCGCCGCGTACGCGTCCAGCCGACCCTCGCCGAAGACGTTGTTGTCGGCCGGGGTGCCGCCGCAGGTGGTCGCGTCGACGTCGCGGGCGGTGCGGTCCAGCAGTTCCTCGGTGGCGGCGATGTCCCCGCGCAGGCTCGGCGCGGCGGACCAGACCAACGCCACGGTGCCGGACACGTGCGGGGCGGCCATCGAGGTGCCGCTGGCCGAGGCGTACCCGCCGTTGCGGACGCTGGAGCGTACGTTGCTGCCGGGTGCCGCGACGTTCGGCTTGATCAGGTCGGTGCCGGAGCCGCGACCGGAGAAGCTGGCGATGGCGTTGTTCACGTCGTAGGCCCCGACCGCGTACGCGTTGGCGTTGTCGCCGGGGGAACCGGCGCTGCCGCAGCTCGGGCCGTCGTTGCCGGCGGAGAAGACGGGGAACATCCCGGCGGCCCGCCAGGCGGCGATGGTCTGCTGGTACCAGGGGTCACCGCCGTCGCCGCCCCAGGAGTTGTTGACGATGTCGGGACGCAGATCCGGCCGGGGGTTCTGGCCGTTGGCGTCGGTGGGGGCGAGCACCCACTGGCCGGAGGCGAGCAGGGAGGCGTCGGAGCAGTTGCGTGCCTCGCAGCCCTTGGCGGCGATCCACTTCGCGCCCGGTGCCACCCCGATTTGGTTGCCGGCCCCGTCGTCACCGACCATCGTGCCCATCGTGTGGGTGCCGTGGTCGTTGTTGTCGCAGGGCGCGGTGCCGGTGCAGATCCCGGCCGGGTCGAACCAGTTGTACGCGTGGTCGAAGCTGCCGCCGAGGTTGCCCCGGTAGGAGGCGACCAGCGCCGGGTGGTCGTACTGCACACCGCTGTCGATGTTGGCCACCACGATGCCCTCACCGCGGTCGCCGAACTCCTCCCAGACCCGGGGTGCCCCGATGTTGGTCAGCCCCCACTCGACGGCGGCGGTACGCGCCCGGGTCGCCTCGCTGGAGGTCGGCAGCAGCAGGGGGTAGCTGCGACTCGGCGCGATCCGGGACACCTCGGGCCGACCGGCGATCTCGTCGACCAACGCCTTGTCGCCCTCGACCCGGATCGTGTTGGCGATCCAGTACGCCGTGTGCGGCACCTTCCGCTCGTCGAGCAACTCGCGCAGGTCGGCCTGGCTGCGGGCGGCGGTGCTGGTGAGCAGCCGGTGCACGGCGCGGGCCCGCTCGTCGGCGTCGCGCGTCCTGGCGGCCTCGGCCAGCGGTGCGGTCTCCCGCAGGTAGACCAGGAACGCGGTGGTGTCGCTGGTGGCGAGCCGGTCCACCAACGCCTGGTCGACGGTGGCCCGCTGGGGCGCCGGCTGCGGTGCCGGCGCGGCGACCGCGGGCTGCGCGGTGACGGCCAGCAGCGCAGCGGTCGCGACCGCCACCGCCCGCCATCGTGGTGACCGTGCGGATGGTCGTGTGAACAAAGGTTCCTCCCCCACGTCGTCGTCCCGATCGACTCGGGCCGGGCATCCGCGGGCCGGGTCGTGACACCGCGGAGCGGTCGGACGATGTGGGTGGCTGGTGGTGGTGCCCGCCCGCTGAGAGTCATGCTTCTGCGCCGACGATCAGTGATCAATGGAAGATGTCGGTCAGTACTCGGTCAGTGACGAGGCGCGATCCTGACCGTTAGGCTCATTGCCGGGAGCCATCGGTGGCCGTCGTTGTCGATTGATGGGAAGTCGCAGGTCAGCGCCGGCTCGTGGGGAGGCAACGTGTCCGGTGTGGAGATCCCGATCCTGGTCTGCGTCAGCTCCGACGCCGCTGTTCGGCAGCGCGTGGTCCAACGACTCGACGGTGTGGGTCCGGTGGTGATCTGCGCCGACCTGGCCCAGTTGCGAGCGATGTTTCCCGAGCCACCGGGCGAGCCCGACCTGACGGCTGTCCGACCTCCTGAACGTCGGGCCGACGCTGCGGGTGGCTGGGTCGATCTCGTCATCGACCGGGCCGGGCACCTGGTCAGCTGGCGGGGGGTACCGCTGGGGCTGACCCGTACCGAGCGGGAGCTGCTCGCCCGGCTGGCCAGCTTGCCGGTGAGCCTCTGGAGCTACGAACGGCTGTTCGCCTCGGTCTGGGGTGGCGCCTACCTCGGCGACACGGCGATCCTGCACTCGGCGGTCAAGCGACTGCGTCGCAAGCTGCGCGCCCTGCCCGGTGGGCCCCAGGTGCAGACCGTCCGCGGGGTCGGCTACCGCCTGACCGCACCCCCGGACGCCGTCGAGGACCAGAACTGACACCGCACCGCTGACCCGGCCCGGGAAGAGTCGCCGCGCGTGACACCATGGCCCGGTGAGCAGTACAGCCCCGACGGGGTACGCCCCTTCCGCCGGCCCGCCGCCACCCGAGTCCGGCCCTGGCTGGCCGCGGTGGCTGGTCGCGCTGACCGTGGTCTGGGCGGTGCTGCTCGCCGGCCTGACCTGGCACTCGGCCCGCAACGATCCGCCGACCGTACGCGAGCAGCGCACCATCTCCCAGGCCGCGCCGCGCGTGGACGCCGCGATCGGCGAGCTGGTCGCGGCGGCCTCCGGCACGGTGTACGCGCTGACGCCGACCGAGTTCGAGCAGGGCTGCCGGGTCACCCCGTTCGCCGACGGCGCGATCCTGCGCAGACACGTCGAGCTGGCCGTGCCGGCCGGTGAGGAGCGGGCCGTGCTGGAGCGGGTCGCCGAGGGACTGCCCTCGACCTGGCGGGCAGGCGTCCGGCTGACCTCCGACGGCCCCCGGCTGCGCGCCGACGCGGGGGAGTTCGTCACCGTTTCGGGTCGTACCGTCGCCGACGGGCGGGTGCGCCTGAGCGTCGAGACGGGCTGCCGCCCCGCCGACGCCGTAGTCGCTTCGCTCCTGCCGGGGTACCCTCCGGGCCCCGAGTCGACGGCGCTGGCTGCCGCGCTCTCCGCCCTCGGCGTGCCGGCCGGAGAGCCGGACGTGCGGGTGGAGGCGGCCTGCCCGAGTGGCGGGGTGGCGCGTACCGTCCGGGCCGACGTCGCGGCGGCGGCGCAGTCACCCCAGGCCGCGCTCGCGCCCCTGGCCGGTGGGACGCCCGTCATGGCCACCGACGAGTTGTACGCCTACCAGCACGACGGCGTGGCGGTGCTGGTCGAGCTGTACGAGGACCGAACGGTCCTGGCGGCCACCACCGGATGCGCCGGCTGAGCCGCCGCGCTCTCACTCGTCGTCGCGGTTGCGGCTGCGGCCCAGCGCGTCCACCCGGCCCCACCGGCCGGGGATGTCCAGCAGTTCCACCCGACCCATCCCCTGCGGCACGTACGGGTCGATGATCAGGTGTTCGCCCTCGGGTTCGAGCCCGAGCAGGACCCGGACCAGCAGCAGCGGAGTGCCCGCCGACCATGCCTGCGGGCTGCACGCGGTCGGGTACTGCACCGGAAACTCGGTGAGGTCGCGTTCGTAGCCGGCGAACGCCTCCGGCAACCGACCGTCGAAGTAGCGCGAGGCGCCGAGCATCGACTCGCAGATCTGCCCGGCCTCCTGCCGGAAGCCGTACTTCCACAGGCCCCAGGCGATGAGTGAGTTGTCGAACGGCCAGACCGTCCCCACGTGGTACCCGATCGGGTTGTAACGTCCCTGGTCGTCGCCGAGGGTGCGGACCCCCCAACCCGAGAACAGGCGCGGTCCCACCAGGTGCTCGGCGACCCGGGCGGCCCGTGACTCGTCGACGATGCCGCTCCACAGCAGGTGCCCCATGTTGGAGCTGAGCGCGTCCACCGGAGTGCCGTCGCTGTCCAGCGCCAGCGCGTAGTACTCCTTGTCCGGCAGCCAGAAGTCCCGGTTGAACCGTTCCTTCAGCTCGGCGGCCTGGAGTTCCAGCTGGTCGGCGTACTGCGGGTCGTTCCAGAACAGTCGGGCCATCCGGGCGGCGCGCCGCTTGGCGTCGTAGGCGTAGCCCTGCATCTCACAGGTGGCGCGGGGGAAGCCCGGCAGCCGCCCGTCGGAGTAGGAGATCCCGTCCCAGGAGTCCTTCCAGCACTGGTTCTCCAGCCCGTTGCGGGTGTTGCGGGTCTGATACCAGAGGTAGCCGGTGCCGAGCAGATCGCCGTACGTGTCGATCCAGGTCAGCGCCGCCCGGGCGGGGTACTCCAGCTGTTTGACGAGCTGGCTGTCGCCGGTCCACCGCTCGTACTCGTCGAGCAGGATCACGAACAGCGGGGTGGAGTCGGCGGCACCGTAGTACGGCGAGTGCGGCTGCTCCTCGAACCCGGCGGTCTCGCCGTAACGCAGCTCGTGCAGGATCTTGCCGGGCTCCTCGTCGCGGAAGTCGTCGATCCGGTGGCCCTGCAGCCCGGCCAACATGATCAACGTGGGCGGGATGATGTCCGGCAGGAACGGCAGCACCTGCAGTGAGGTGATGATGCTGTCCCGACCGAACAGCGTCATGAACCAGGGCAGCCCGGCGGCCATCAGCCGGACGCCGAGGGCAGTGGACTCGTACCGCAGCGCGGCCAGGTCCTCCAGGCTGCGCCGGTACGCGGTGGCCAGCGGTTCGCAGTCGCAGACGAGCTTGGGTGCGTTCGCGACGAGTTCCGCGTGCTCGGCCTGAATCGCCGCCGTGCTGCGGCTGCCCGCCATCGGCAGCCCGGTGCGGACGTCCTGGCCACGCGCACCGTAGATCACCGTGGAGATCCTCAGGTTGGTGGTCCATTCGCCGTGCGGACCGATCCGGATCGAGAAGGTCATTCCCCGCTTGTCCACCGCCGCGGGTGCGCTGCTGTAGACCACCGTCTCGCGGTGGAACGCCTCCCGTCGGTACGTCAGGCGCAGCGCGTGATCCTCGACCGCGACGGTGAGGTCGCCCTGCTTGCGCTGCACGTCCTTGATCTCGAACAGGTCGGCGAAGTCGGCGGCGATCTCGAGCCGGACGGTGAACGTCATCTCCTCCCCGGAGTGGTTGAGCACGGTCAGGTCCTCGTCGAAGCTGTCACCGATGGCCCGGCTCCGGATGATCGAGACCTTCGTGTCCAGGAAGTGGGTGGGTTCGCCGGGCACGAGGAAGTAGCGGGTCCGGTAGGACTCCGCGTCGTCGACGGACAGGGGTTGCAGCCGCTCGCCGTCGAGCAGCAGCAGCCAGGTGGAGAGGAACCGGGTGTCGAAGGCGAACAGGCCGGTGGGGAAGTCGATGGAGGGCTCGATGTCCCCACAGCGATCACTGACCAGGAAGGTGTTGCCGTCCAGGATGCTGACGAGCTCCTTCACCGGGCCCGCCTGACCTTCTCCCGGGCCACCTCGCGCGGGTCCCTGGTGCCGGGTGGGGACGGAAAGAACTGCCGGAACGCGAGGAACAGCACCACCCGTCCGCTGAACGTGCTCTCGTTGCGAAACAGCGCGGCCAACGCATGGGCCCGGCCGGTCACCAGCCGGTCGAACAGGTCCATGCTGCTGTACCAGATGGCGTCGGCGTCGACCGGCCCCTGGTCGACGTCGACAGCGCCCTGACGCATGCGGAGCACCCAGTGCTGGGTGCGGCCGTCGTCGGCGAGGTCGATCCGAAGCGTGCCGGTGAGCGGGGCGTGCAGCACCTGCGGGGCGCGGTCGGGCAAGGTTGCAAAGAACTGCTCGATCGCCTCGGTCACATCCGAATCGTAGGCATTCGTCCGGGTTGCCGGGCGGGTTCTGTCGCCTTGCCGAAGCCGGCTTTGGCTACTGACGATCGAGCAGCCGGCTCAGTAGACGAGCGCCTGCGCTCCCTCGGCCATCGTCTCCTCCACGAACACCGCCGCGCCGGCGATCCGGATTCCCGGGATGACGTCGTCGGTGCCGATGTCCCGGCGGGCCGCGCACTGGGTGCAGGCGGTCACCGTGCCGGTGGTGAGGATCACGTGCAGCAGCTCGGCCAGCGGCGCCGAGTGCGGCAACTCGAAATTCTGCGCCCGTCCGGGCAGCGCGAACCAGGTCGATTCGCCGGTCAACCAGAGCGAGACGTGCACACCAGCGGCAGCGGCGGTGGCCGCCACCGTGAACGCCTGGGCACAACGCTCGGGCGAATCGGCACCGGCGGTGGCCTTGACGACGAGAGAGCGGGCCATGGCGCCCAGCATAGGATGAGCCGGATGGTCACCGAGATCGGGTTCGTCAGCCTGCTGGTCGCCGGCCTGGGCGCGCTCGCCGGTGGCCTGATCTACCTGGCCGTCCGCATCTCAAGAGGCAAGTGAAGCGCGAGGAGTGAGCCGGTCTTGCGAGCCCCGCAGTCGTGAACAAAGGTGATGCTGTGAGTGACGACAATCCGTTGGCACCGCCGCCGTGGCTGAACGCGCCGCCGGTCGACCCGTACCCCTACGAGGAGAGCCACGACCTGCGGGTGGGGCCGAAGCTGCACCCGAGCCTGGACGGCCTGCTGCCGTACATCGGGGTGTGGCGGGGTCGGGGCCGGGGTGGTTTCCCCACCATCGAGGACTTCGACTTCGCCCAGGAGATCCGGATCAGCCACGACGGACGGCCGTTCCTGTCGTACGAGTCGCGGGCGTGGATCCTCGACGAGCAGTCCCGCCCGGTGCGCCCGGCGGGACGGGAGGTCGGCTGGTGGCGGCCGGTACTCGACGGTGACCGGGTCACCGACGAACTGGAGGCGCTGCTGACCGTCCCGACCGGGGTGATGGAGCTGCACATCGGTCGGCGCAAGGGCACCCAGATCGAGTTCGTGACCGACGCGGTGGTGCGTACCGCCACCGCCAAGGAGGTCACCGCCGGGCACCGGCTCTTCGGCATCGTCGAGGGCGCCCTGCTGTACGCGCAGGACATGGCCGCCGTGGGCCAGCCGCTGTCGCCGCACCTGTCCGCCCGGCTCATCCGGGTCGCCGGCTGACCCGACGATCAGGGCAGCGGAAAGCCGAGCAGGTCCCGCAGCGCGTGGGTACGCGGGCTGCGGGGCAGCGGCTCGCCGTCGAGGGTGTGTACCTCCACCAGACCGCGTACGGAAGAGGTGAGCCAGACGGCGTCGGCGTCGCGTAGCTCGGCCGGGGTGACCATGCGTTCGGCGGCGCGGCAGCCGACCTCGGCGGCATTGGCGAGCAGCCAGGCGACTGTGGTGCCGGGCAGGATGCCGGTGCGCGCGGCCGGCACCGTGCAGAGCGTGTCGCCGGTCGACCAGAGCACGTTGGCGGTCGGCCCTTCCAACACGTAGCCGTCGGAGGAGATCCAGAGCACGTCGTCCACCCCGGTTCGGGCGGCCCATCGGCGGGCCGCCGTGCTCGCCCCGTACGACGTCGACTTGATGCCGGCCGGCAGCCAGTCCAACTCGGGGCGGGCGTCGGCGGGTACCCCCAGGTGCAGCGTGGCCACCCGTACCCCGTCGTGTCGGGCCTGCCGGACCGCGGCCGGGACGGCGGCGAGGGTGGCGTACACCGTCGGTGGGCCGCCGCCCTCGGGCCCGCGGGTGCAGACCAGCCGCAAGGCGCCCTCGACCTCGGTCGGCCACCCGGCGGCGACGGTCTCCAGGAGTTCGACGAGCGCCGCGTCGTCGGGCAGGGTCAGCTCCACCGCCGCGGCACCGGCCCGCAGCCGGGCCAGGTGCGCCTCGCGCAGCCAGGGCCGCCCGTCCCGCAGGTGCATGGTCTCGAACAGCCCGTCGCCGCGCAGCACCCCGAGGTCGTCGCCGCGCAGCACCGGCTCGGTGACCGGTAGCAACCCCCGACCGAGTACGCCGATCCGTGTGACCTCCACAACTGGGCAGGATAGTGGGCAGTGGTCTCCGTCGAACGCTTCGGAGACGGCCGAACTATGATCGGAGGGTGTCCGAATCCTCCCTCGCGGAACTGCTCCGCTCCCGTGGCCTGCGGCTGACGGCGCAGCGGCAGCTGATCCTGCAAGCGGTGCTGGACCTGGGGCACGCCACGCCGGAGCAGGTGCACACGGCGGTGCGCGAAGTCGCCGCCGGGGTCAACATCACCACCATCTACCGCACGCTCGAACTGCTGGAACGGCTCGGCCTGGTCACCCACACCCACCTGTCGCACGGGTCGCCGACCTACCACGCCGCCGGTGAGCACCAGCACGTCCACCTGGTCTGCCGCGAGTGTGGCGCGATCGACGAGATGGACCCCGAGTTGATGCGCCCGCTGGCCGAGCAGTTGGCGCAGGAACGTGGCTTCCGGATGGACATCGGCCACGTCTCCTTCTTCGGCAACTGCGCACGGTGCGGGGACGGGAGTCCGGAATGATCGACATCGCGGGTGCGGTGGCCGTGGAGAGCATCGACGAGTCCAGCCGCGACCAGCCGGAGCCGGCGCACGCGGCGGCCGGGGTGCGCCCGGTGGCGGCCCACTACGGCGACCCGATGCGCGAGCAGCGCCTGCTCGACACCGAGGTCGGCCTGGTGGACCGATCCCACCGGGGCGTGATCGCGGTGCCGGGTGCGGACCGCATCTCCTGGCTGCACACCCTCACCACGCAACATCTGGCCGAGTTGGGCCCTTGGCAGGGCACCGAGTTGCTGGTGCTCTCGCCGAACGGGCACATCGAACAGCACGCCATGGTCGCCGAGGACGGCGACACCACCTGGCTGGACACCGAGCCGGGTGCGACCGAGGGCCTGCTGACCTACCTGGAGAAGATGCGGTTCTTCAGCCGGGTCGAGCCGCGTGACGTCACCGCCGATCAGGCGTTGCTGTCGCTGGTCGGGCCCCGGGTTGACGAAGCGCTGGCCCTGCTCGACGTGCCCACGTTGAACGCACCGGACGTCAGCGGCGTGCCGGGGCCCAAGTTCCGCTCCGGCGAGGTGCCGCCCCGGCCCACCGCCCGCTACGACGTCAAGCCCCTGCCGTCGGGCGGGTGGGCGCGACGCGGGCCGCTGGGCGTGGACCTGCTGGTGCCCCGGACCGCGATGGACCAGGTGGTCACCCGGCTGCGCGACGGCGGGGTCGGGGTCGCCGGGCTGTGGGCGTACGAGGCGGTGCGGGTGGCCGCCCGGCGGGCCCGGGTCGGTGCCGACACCGACCATCGCACCATCGCGGCCGAGGTCGACCTGATCGCCCCGGCCGTACACCTGGACAAGGGCTGTTACCGGGGGCAGGAGACGGTCGCCCGGGTGCACAACATGGGCCGCCCGCCGCGTCGGCTGGTCCTGCTGCACCTGGACGGGGTGACCACCGACCAGCTGCCGGTCGCCGGCACCCCGGTCGACCTCGCGGGGCGTACGGTCGGCTTCGTCGGCACCGCCGTGCACCACCACGAGCTGGGTCAGGTCGCGCTCGCGGTGATCAAGCGTTCGGTGCCCGACGACGCGGAGCTGCGCGTCGGCGAGAGCGCCGCCGCCATCGACCCCATGTAAGGAAGGGCACCTTATTAACGCCTCCGGTAGAGGCCGGGCCCCCTGTTAACACCAGTACCTTCAGCGGGCGTTCTAGGATCGCCGGCATGACAACAGGGACGTTGATCACGGTTGCCCCCACCGGCGCGGAGTCGGCCAAGACGGAGGTACCGGCGCTGCCGGTGACCCTGGACGAGCTGCTGCTCACCGCCAAGGAGTGCGAGGCGCTCGGCGCTTCGATCATCCACGTGCACATCCGCGACGACGACGCCCGACCCACCCTCGACCCGGGACGACTGCGGGCCACCGTGGCGGCGTTGCGGGAGAGCACCGACCTGATCGTGCAGCTCTCCACCGGCGGCGCGGTCACCGACCCGGAGGCCGACCGGCTCGCCGTACTGGACGCCGCCCCGGACATGGCCTCCTGCACGATGGGCACCGTCAACTTCGGTGACGACGTCTTCCTCAACCGGTGGGAGTTCATCGTCGGCCTGCACACCCGGATGCAGGAACGCGGCATCGTGCCGGAGTACGAGATCTTCGACCTCGGTCACCTGACCGCGTTGCGCCGCCTGCTCGACAAGTACGGCCTGCCGCACGGCGGTCACGTGCACGTGGACTTCGTGATGGGCGTACCCGGCGGGATGCCCGGCACCACGGCGGCCCTGGTCGCGGCCCAGCAGATGCTGCGTGATCTGCCCGAGGACACCACCTTCTCGGCGACCGGCATCGGGCGCAGCAGCATCCCGGTGATGCTGGCCTCGCTGTCGGCCGGCGGCCACCTGCGCGTCGGCATGGAGGACACCGTGACGTACGCCAAGGGCCGTCCGGTGGAGTCGAACATGCAACTGGTCGCCCGGGCGGTCGGCTTCGCCCAGCTCGCCCAGCGTCCGCCGCTGAACACCACCCAGGCCCGCGAACTGCTCGGCCTGTAAGGGCTGACCCACCCGGCGTTGCTGTACACCCGGAGGGGGAGTCCCTGCTCACCCCGACGTCGGTACGCCATCAACCGTCGGTACCGTCCACAGCGTGGGAATGACGTACGCGGGCGGGGTGCCGCTCGCCGAGGTGGTCCGGTCCGACTTCGTGGAGGGCGTGCACCGCGGCTCGGTCGTGGTGCTCGACGCCACGGGTGCCGTGCTCGACGCGGCCGGTGACGTGCGTGCGCCGATCTTCCCGCGCTCTTCCAACAAGCCGATGCAGGCGGTCGGCATGCTCCGGGCCGGGCTGCCGCTGACCGAACCCGCCGACCTGGCGTTGGTGGCGGCCAGCCACGCGGGGGAGGAGTTCCACCTGGCCCGGGTCGCCCGGCTGCTCGCCGATGCCGGGCTCGACGAGGAAGCGTTGCACTGCCCGCCGGACCTGCCCGTCGGCGAGCAGGCGCGGGAGGCGGTGCTGCGAGCCGGCGGCGGCCCCACCCGGATCCAGATGAACTGCTCCGGCAAGCACGCCGGGATGCTGCTGACCTGCCGATCCGCCGGCTGGCCGGTGGACGGTTACTGGCGGCCGGAGCACCCGTTGCAGCAGCGATTGCGCGACACGATCGAAGACCTCACCGGTGAGCAGGCGGCGGCGGTCGGCGTGGACGGGTGCGGCGCACCCGTGCTGGCGGTGTCGTTGACCGGGCTCGCCCGGGCGTACCTGCGGTTGGTGTCGGCCGAGACCGGAACCGTGGAGCGGACGGTGGCCGACGCGATGCGGGCGTACCCGGAGATCGTCGGCGGCACCGAGGCGGACGACACCCGGCTGATGCGCGGCGTACCGGGACTGCTGGCCAAGGTGGGCGCGGAGGGCGTGATCGCCGCGGCCGTGCCCGGTGTGGGTGCTCTCGCGCTGAAGATCGACGACGGCGCGGGCCGGGCCCGGATGCCCGTGGTGACCTCCGCGCTCCGCCGACTCGCGATCGACGCCCCGGTGCTGGCCGAGTTCGCCGAGATCCCCCTCTTCGGCGGCGGCCTCCCCGTAGGCACCACCCGCCCCCTCTGGTAACCCAACCCCCTCCTTCCCCACTCCTCCGCGCCCCGCCCGCGGCGCTGTTGTCGGCGCGCCCTGTTGCCCGCGATCTTGCACTTTTGGTCGCTGATTCGCGTTGTTTGTGGCGTTTGCCCCGGCAGGAAGTGCAAGATCGCGGGTGCGGGTGCGGGTGCGGGTGCGGGTGCGGGTGCGGGTGCGGGTGCGGGTCGAGATCGGGGTGGGGGGTTGGAGGGGGTTTGGGGTGGGTGGAGTGAGGCTGCTAACTGTGGCTAGCGGATTGCTTGCTGGTGCTAGCGGGGCGAGCTAGCGTTGAGTCATGGCCACTTCCAAGGACCTTCCCGACGTCGGCGGGTTCATTCGTGACCTGCGGCGAAACGCGAAAATCTCGTTGCGGCAGCTTGCCGAGCAGGCCGGGGTCAGCAATCCCTACCTGAGCCAGATCGAGCGAGGGCTGCGCCGACCAAGTGCCGAGGTGCTCCAGCAACTCGCCAGCGCGCTGCGGGTCTCGACGCCGGCGATGTATCTGCGGGCCGGCCTGCTCGATGACAAGGAAGGCCAAGGCGTGCTGGCCGCCATCGCGGTCGATCCGGACCTGACGATGGCGCAGAAGCAGTCCCTCACCCAGATCTACGAGACCTTCCGCCGGGAGAACGCCCGGCTCGCCGAGGCCACCGCTGCCGCGGCCGATGCTGCCCCGGGTGGACCGGCCACCGCCACCCCGGACGGAACCGCCACCACCGGGTCCGCCCCGGTCGGCCCCGTCGACGGTACGGACACCAGCGGCGAGGAGATTGTGCCGATCACCGCGCCCGACGTGGCCAACCTGGCCGCGACCGGCCCCACCACCCCTGAGGGCGCCCCCACCGAGGCCGTCCTTGAATCGGTCGCCGTGACCGAGGCGGGTCCCGCTCCGGCACCGGCCCGCCCCCCTGCCAAGAAGGCCGCCCGCAAGGTGGTCCGCAAGGCCGCCGTCGCGGCCGAAGAGGAGAAGTCGTGACTCAGCCGAAGACGAACCGTATCCCCGCTCCGATCTACGCTGCCGCCGGTGCCGGTGACCTCGCCCTGGAGCAGCTGCGCAAACTGCCCACGGTGGTCGCCGAGCTGCGCGAACGGGTCGCCAGTGACGGCAGCCGGGTCGCCAACGACCTCGGTGGCAAGGCCGTCGTGGCCGGGTTCGAGCTGCGCCAGAAGGCCAACGAGAAGCTGCGCAACGCCAACCTGACCGCCGAGTCGCTGCGGCGCAACGCCGACCTCAACCGCCTGCGCGAGGCCGCCGATCTCAAGCGCCTGCGTGAGGCCGCCGATCTGGACCGGCTGCGTGAGGTCGCCGACTTCAACCGTCTTCGGGAGGCGGCCGACCTGGATCGGCTGCGGGAGAGCGCCGACTTCAACCGTCTGCGTGAGGCGGCCGATCTGGACCGGCTGCGTGGCCTGGCGGCCCGTAACGCTGCCGTGGTCGTCGCCGGTGCCCATGCCGCGCAGGAGCGCGCGATGGCCGTCTACAGCAAGCTGGTGACCCGGGGCGAGCGGGCGGTCGGCACCGGCGTGCTGGAGGCCGCTGACACGGTCAACGCCGACATCGAGGCCACCCAGGCCAGCGTCCAGGCCGCGCCCGCCACCACCGAGGCCGCCGCGACGACCGAGATGGCCACCACGACCGAGGCCGCCGCGACGACCGAGGTAACCGCGACGACCAAGGCAGCGGCCACGACCGAGGCCGCGGCCACGACCGAGCTGGCCGCGACGAAGAAGCCGGCTGCGACGAAGAAGCCGGCCGCGACGAAGAAGGCGGCTGCCGGTGTCGAGTCGGCCGAGGTGCCGAGCCCGGCCGAGGTGGCCGAGATCGCACAGGCCAAGCCGGCCGCTGCCAAGAAGGCCACCCGCGCCAAGGCGACGACCCGGCAGCCGGCCGCCAAGCGGACGGCAACCCCGTCGGCGAAGCTGCCCGGAGCCACCAAGCGGACCCGTCCGGCCGCCGAGTGACCACCTGCCGGCGACCCCGGTGACCGTCCTGTCGGACGGATCCGGGGTCGTCGGCATAAGCTTGCCGTCATGGCCTACGCCGCGCCGATCTTCGCCTTCGATGTTCGCCTCGTGATCGACCTGATCCTGTTCGTGTTCGCACTGATCGTGCAGGGGGTCGCGCTCGTGCACGCCATCACGCAGCGCTCCGACGCCTTCCCCGCCATCGGCACTCTGCCCAAGGGCGGCTGGATCGCGATTCTCGCGGTCACTCTCCTGCTGACTCTGCTCACCCAGACCACGCTCAGCATCTTCGGGCTGATCGGCATCGCGGCGGCCCTGATCTACCTGCTCGACGTCCGGGTCGGCCTACGCGAACTGGGTGACAACAGAGGATCGTGGTGAGGGCGTTCCGCTGGCCACCTCCACCTGACGGCGGGCCTCGCACCTGGGGGCCCGGCCCGGGTGGGCCACGCAGCGGACGACCGGCGCTACCCGAGCCGGACACCGAGCTGGTCGCCACGCCGCACGGCGTACGGCTGGAAAGGCTGGTCACCGGCACCGGTGATCCGGTGACCGTGTTCGCGCACGGGCTGGGCAACGGCATCGCCGTCACCCGCCCCTTCGGCAGCGGCGTCACCGGCCGCAAGGTCTTCTTCCAGTTCCGTGGACACGGTCGCTCGGACGCGCCGGAAGGTCTGTGGAGCTATCTCGACCTGTCCCGGGATCTGCGGGCGGTCGCCGATCTGTCCGGTGCGACCCGGGCGTTCGGTGCCAGTCTCGGCGCGGGTGCGCTGTGTCGGCTGCTCGTCGAGAGCCCGGAACGCTTCGAGCGGCTCGTCTTCTTCCTGCCTGCGGCGCTCGACAAGCCGCGGCCGCCGGTCGCCCGGACCCGGCTGCTCGAACTGCTGTCCGCGGTGGAGAGTGGGGACGCCTCGGCGGTGGCCGAGGTGGTCGCGGCGGAGATGCCACCGGCGGTACGCAACACGCCGGCCGGATGGGCGTACCTGCGGCAGCGGCTCGATCACCTGCTGCGCGACGGTCTCGCCGCAGGCCTGGCCGATCTGCCCGGGCAGGCACCCGTCACCGATGCCGGGGCGCTCGGCGCGGTCACCGCTCCGGCGCTGATCATCGCCTGCGAGGGCGACGACCTACATCCCGTGGAGGTCGCCGAGCAGCTTGCCGCCGCGCTGCCCCAGGCGACCCTGCACCGGTACGCCCGCCCCGGGGTGCTCTGGACGGAACGCGCCGACGTACGGGCCCGGATCTCCGACTTCCTCAACGGGTAGCCTGCCCTGTCATGGGCGTCACACACCATGGCCGTACGCACCGGCTCGATCTTGCTGATCCCAGCCTGCGCGAGTGGCAGTGCACGGTGCTGCACAGCGACCCCGAGCAGGGCATCGTGCTCGACCGCTCGGCGTTCTACCCGGGTGGCGGTGGGCAGCCGCCGGATCACGGCGTACTGCTCTGGCAGGGGGTGCAGACCCGGATCGTGGGCACCCGCAAGGCCGACGACCTGTGGTTGATCCCCGCCGAGGGGGACCCGTTGCCGCCGACGGGCACCACCGTCACCGGTGCGGTGGAGGATGATCGGCGCACCCGGCTGATGCGTACCCATTCGGGGTTGCACGTGCTCTGTGGGGTGGTGTTCCGCGACTTCGGTGCCCTGGTCACCGGCGGCAACATGGAACCCGGCGAGGCCAGGATGGACTTCAACCTGCCCGAGGTGCCGTCGGACTTCAAGAGCCGGATCGAGGAGCTGGTCAACGCGGAGGTGGCCGCCGACCGCGCGGTCGCCACCCGGGTGCTGCCGCGCGTGGAGGCGCTGGCCCTGCCGGACATCATCCGTACCCAGTCGAATCTGATCCCGCCCGACGAGGCGGAGGTCCGCATCGTCGACATCGTCGGGTTGGACGTGCAGGCCGACGGGGGTACGCACGTCGCCTCCACCGCCCAGATCGGCAAGGTGCGGGTGGTCAAGGTGGAGAGTAAGGGCCGGGCCAACCGTCGGGTCCGCATCCGCCTGGCCGACTGACCCGGGCCGGACCGACCCGGCAGGTGTGCCCGGTCAGCGGGGCAGGTGGGCGGCGCGGACGTCGAGCAGCCAGCGCTCCACCGGCTTCTCGTCCGGCCGGTCGGGCAGTGGCGTCCGGATCCGGTCGAAGTCGAGTTCGGCCTCGGCGAGCAGGGTGCGCGCCTCGTCCAGCGCGCCCTCGGCGACCCGGTTCCCGAAGCCGCGGAACCACTCCGGGTCGGCGAGCCGGATCTCCAAGATCCCGGTGGCGTAGAGCAGTCGGCCCTGGTGCACCAGCCGGGCCAGGTGTCGGGCGTGCTTCGCGGTGCGCCGCCGGGTCTCCGACGAGAAGGTCCCGTCGCCCCGGGACTCCAGCTTGCGGAACTGCTGGGCGGCGTAGCCGAGGTAGGCCTCGCGGACCCGGGGTGCGCTGAGGAACGCCGACCGGATGCCGATCAGTCGCTCGCCGAACTCGGTACGGGTCTCGTAGCAGTCGTCGGGGAGCCAGGCCAGCTCACTGGCGGTCGGATTGCCGCTCAGCGCCAGCCGGCACCACTTGCGGGCCTCGTGCAGCGTGGTGTCCGGGTCGGTGGTGACCACCGACTCGCGCGGCGGGTGCAGACCGTGGAAGGCGACAGTGGGCGCGGCGAAGACGCCGATCCGGTCGACGTCCGAGCCCGGCCCCGCCAGCCCGTACGCCACCGAGCCGACGATGCCGGAGAGCAGCAGGTGCATGCGGGGAGCATGACGGATCACCGGTCGTCTGCGAAACCTGACATCGGTTGTCACGTTTCGCTGGCAGCGTGGCAACCATGACGAAACCGCTTACCGCAACGGTGGCGCTGGTGGCCGGGGCGACCCGGGGCGCCGGCCGACAGATCGCCGTGCAACTGGGTGCCGCAGGCGCCACCGTCTACGCGACCGGCCGCAGCAGCCGGGCCGGCCGCTCCGAGCTGGACCGGCCGGAGACCATCGAGGAGACCGCCGAACTGGTGACCGCCGCCGGTGGCACCGGCATCGCCGTCCGGGTGGACCACCTCGTGCCCGACCAGGTACGCGACCTCATCGCGCGTATCGACGCCGAACAGGGCCGACTCGACGTGCTGGTCAACGACGTGTGGGGTGCCGACCCACTGATCACCTGGGAGAAGCCGGTCTGGGAGCAGCCGCTGGACGCCGGTTTCCGTACGCTGCGGCTCGCGGTGGACACCCACATCATCACCAGCCACTTCGCGATGCCGCTGCTGATCCGCCGCCCGGGCGGCCTGGTGGTGGAGATCGGCGACGGCACGCGGGCGTACAACGAGCAGAACTACCGCCTGTCGGTCTTCTACGACCTGGCCAAGACCTCGGTGAACCGGCTCGCCTTCAGTTGGGCGCACGAACTCAAGCCGTACGGCGGCACCGCCGTCGCGCTCAGTCCCGGCTGGCTGCGCTCCGAGGCGATGCTGGAGCACTTCGGCGTCACCGAGGCCAACTGGCGCGACGGCGCGGCCAAGGACCCGCACTTCCTCATCTCGGAAACCCCGGCGTTCGTCGGCCGGGCGGTCGCCGCCCTGGCCGCCGACCCCGACCGTGCCCGGTGGAGCGGGCACTCCGTCTCCGCCGGCGACCTGGCCAAGGTGTACGGCTTCACCGACGTCGACGGCAGCCAGCCGGACGCGTACCGCTACATCACCGAGGTGGTCGACGCCGGCAAACCGGCCGACGTCACCGGCTACCGCTGACCGAACACTCGGAGAGGGTCAGCGGGCGTCGGGCGCGGTGTAGAGGGCGGCGGCGCGGGCCGTCGCCTCGGCCAGCCGGGCGCGTAGGTCGGGCGGGTCGAGCACCTCCACCTCCGGGCCCAGCCCGAGCAGTTGGGTGTACGCCACGTCGACGGACTCGACGGGCAGCCGGGTGGTGACCCAGCCCTGCTCGTCGGGCTCGTCGGCGGCGGCGACCGCCTCGGCGTACCCGAACGGGATGTCGCTGCGGTGCTTGAGCTGGCGCAGGCCGGCGGGGCTCAGCCGGATCCGCACCTCGGCCCGCAGCATGCCGCGCAGGAACGCCTCCGCCTGCGCGTGCCAGTACGCCGGCAGGTCGAAGTCCGGCTCCCGGTCGAAGGTCTCCTCGTGCGGCTCGACGTCGACGATCCGGTCCACCCGGTAGGTGCGCAGGTCCGCGTCGACCCGGCCGACGAGATACCAGATGCCGCTCTTGAGGACCAGACCGTACGGGTGGACCCGCCGGGTCACCTCCCGATCGCCACGCCGGTAGTGCAGGGTCACCACCCGGTCCCGCCAGACCGCGCCGGCCAGGTCGGCCAGCCACGGCGGTGGGGCGTGCTGCGCGTACCAGCCGGGCACGTCCAGGTGAAACCGTTGCCCGGTACGGTTCGGTGCGTCACGCAGACTCGGCGGCAGCGCGGCGAGGACCTTCAGCTCGGCTGCGGCGACCGCGTCGGCCAACCCCATGTCCCCGGCCGGTCCGGGCAGCCCGGCGAGGAAGAGCGCCTCCGCCTCGTCCCGGGTCATCCCGGTCAGCCGGGTCCGGTAGCCGCCGAGCAGCCGGTAACCCCCGGCCCGACCCCGGTCGGCGTAGACCGGCACCCCGGCGGCGGAGAGCGCCAGGACATCCCGGTACACCGTCCGCTCGGAGACCTCCAGCTCCCGGGCCAGTTCCGCCGCCGTCATCGCCTCCCGCGCCTGCAACAGCAGCAGCAACGAGATCAGCCGCGCCGCCCGCACGGTCAGCGTCCGCCGGGGGTCAGCAGACCCCGGTCGTACGCGACGGCCACGGCGGCGGCCCGGTCGTTGACCCCGAGCTTGGCGTACAGGTGCAGCAGGTGGGTCTTGACGGTGGCCTCGCTGATGAACAGTTGCGCAGCGGCCTCCCGGTTCGTCGAGCCGCGCGCCACCAGGGTGAGCACCTCCAGTTCCCGCTGACTCAGCGGCTCCTCCGCCGGGGCACGCAGCCGGCCCATCAGCCGTCCCGCCACGGCGGGGGAGAGCACCGACTCACCCCGGGCGGCGGCGCGGACCGCCCGGACCAGTTCGTCGCGAGGCGCGTCCTTAAGCAGGTAGCCGGTGGCACCGGCCTCGATCGCGGGCAGCACGTCGGCGTCCGTGTCGTACGTGGTCAGCACCAGCACCTTCGCCGTACTGTCCGAGCGGGCCAGGCGACCGATCGCGGTCACCCCGTCCATGCCGGGCATCCGAAGGTCCATCAGCACCACGTCGGGACGGTGCCGGGCGGCCAACGCCAGCGCCTCGGCTCCGTCGGCCGCCTCGCCGACCACCTCGAACCCTGGATCACCGGTGAACATGCCGCGCAGCCCGTCCCGCACCACCGGATGGTCGTCGACGATCAGCAGGCGTACCGGATCGGTCACCCCACACCCCCAGGCAACGCCGGTACGGACGCCGAGATCGCGGTGCCGCCGCCCGGCTCGGACTCCACATCGAGGCGACCCCCGACCTCGGTAACCCGTTGCCGCATGGCGGTCAGCCCGTAGCCGCCGTCCGGTTTCGGTGCGGCAGCTTCGGCGTCGAAGCCGGTGCCGTCGTCCCGCACGTCAAGCGTCACCACATCCGACATGTAGGACAGGGTCAACCCCACCCGGGAGGCGGCGGCGTGCCGGGCCACGTTGGCCAACGCCTCCTGGGCGGCCCGCAGCAGGGTCACCTCGACCTCCGGATGCAGCGGCCGAGGGGTGCCGGTGGTGTTGACCTCGGCCCGTACCCCGTGCCGGGCCGACCAGCGTCCACCCAGCTCGGTCAGGGCGTCGGGCAGCCGGGCGGCCTCCAGCGGCTCCGGGCGGATGGCGCGCACCGAGCGGCGGGCCTCGGTGAGACTCTCCCGGGCCAGCGCCAGCGCATTGTCCACATGCCGCCGCCAGTCACCGGACCGGTCGCGGGTCTGCTCGGCCGCCTCCAACTGGGTGATGATGCCGGTGAGCCCCTGGGCCAGGGTGTCGTGGATCTCCCGGGCCATCCGCTGCCGTTCGTCAAGCACCCCGGCCTCCCGAGCCTGGGTGACGAGTTGGGCGTGCAGACCCTCGTTCTCCCGTACCGTCTCGGTGAGCTGTCGGTTCGCGGCGGCCAACTCCGCCACCAGCCGCTTGCGTTTGGCGTCCTCCCGTTCGGCGACGATGTTGAACCAGATCACCGCGCCGGCCACGAGCACGTTGAACAGCACCAGGACCAGCCAGAGCTGCGAGCCCGCCAGAGCGGCGGAGACGCCACCGCCCTGTGCGGTGGCGAGCAGTACGGCGGTGACGGCCACCCCGCCGATCCGCCATCGCCAGGACAGCACCGGAAAAGCGTGCACGTAGCCGATCCAGGCGAAGTAGCCGTACCACGGGCTGCCGACCACCAGCACCGCGGCGAAGGTGAGCAACCCCGCGTAGTAGATCGCCATCCGGGTACGACGACTCTGCCAGCCCGGATGCAGGGTGATGAACCAGGCGACCCAGGCCCCGGCCGCCACGACCACGGCCAGGGTGAGCTGTATCGGAAGGCCGCGCGGTGCCGTGGTGAGCAGGGCCAGCAGCGTGCCCACGGCCAGCCCGCCGTAGGGCAGCAACCGGTAGAGGGCCGCCTCCCGTGCCTTCCAGGTGGCCAACCGGTCGTCGCCCTCGCCGCTGCTGGTCATCGGCTCCCCGCTCACTGCCAGCGGAACAGTTTCGTCGCGAGAGCACCGGCGGCCACCGCGACCACCGCCATTATCGCCAGGTGCAGCGGATGCGGGGCGGTGCCGGTCCAGGCGTCCAGCAGGGCCTGCACACCGGGCGGGGTGTAGGCGCCGATCTCGGCCAGGAAGTCGGGCAGCAGGAACCTCGGCAGGTACACGCCACCGAAGAACATCACCGCCATGAACACCGGTACGGTCAGCGCCTGGGCCGACCTGGCGGAGGATGCGACCGCCGCCACCAGCAGTCCCAGCGCGAGCAGCGCCGCGGTGCCGAGGACCAGGGCTGCGGAGAATCCGAGCGGATGCTGCGGCAGCGGTACGCCGAACGCCAGCCGGGCCACCACGGCGAGCAGCACGGCGCTGGCCAGAATGCCGATCAGCGCCAGCACCAGTTGGGCGAGCAGCAGGGCCAGCGGGCTGGCCGGGGTGGTGGCCAGCCGGCGCAGGATGCCGCGCTCCCGGTAGGTGGCCAGCACGGTGGGCAGGACGTTCACGCCGACCATCGCCAGCGTGACCACCAGCAGGGACGGGGTGAAGTAGGAGATGAAGGACTGCCCGCCGAGGTCCGCAGTGGGCTGTCGGAGGGTGGGGATGAGCCCGAGGACCACCAGGATCAGGGTGGGCAGTGCGATGGTGAGCACCATCGTCGAGGTGTCCCGCAGGTAGAGCCGGGCCTCGGTCTTGAGGATCTGGCCGAAGGCGTGCATGGGTTCCCCTCAGTCGGTGAGTCGGTGCCCGGTCAGCTCGACGAACGCGTCGTCCAACGTGGCCTGCTCCAGCCGCAGGTCGGCGGCGATGATCTGGTTACGGGCGAGGACGGAGGTGACCGCGTGCAGCACGTCACCGGTGCCGGTCACCACCACCTGGGCGCCGCTGCGGGTCACCGAGGTCACCTGCGGCAACCCGGTGAGCAGGTGATCGTCGAGCGGGGTGGACGGGCGGAACCGGATCCGTTGCTCGGGTACCACGGCCGAGACCAGCCCGGCCGGGCTGTCCAACGCCACCACCCGCCCCTTGTCGATCACGGCGAGCCGGTCGCAGAGCCGCTCGGCCTCCTCCATGAAGTGGGTGACCAGCAGGATGGTCACGCCGCGATCCCGGACCCGCTCGATGAGGTTCCAGGTGTCGCGGCGGGCCTGCGGATCCAGCCCGGTGGTCAACTCGTCCAGGATGGCGATCCTCGGGTTGCCGACCAGTGCCAGCGCGATGGAGAGCCGTTGCTTCTGGCCGCCGGAAAGCTTGTCGTACGGGGTGTTGCGCTTCTCGCCGAGCCCCAACTCGTCGATGAGCTGAGCCGGGTTCGCCGGATCGCGGTAGAACGAGGCGTACAGCTCCAGCGCCTCGGCGACCCGGAGCCGATCCGGCAACCGGCTCTCCTGTAGCTGCACCCCCACCAGTTGGCGCAGCCGGGTGGCGTCCCGGCGAGGGTCCAGCCCGAGGACGGACACCTCGCCCCCGTCGGGGACGCGCAACCCGGCGACACACTCCACGGTGGTGGTCTTGCCCGCACCGTTCGGGCCGAGGACGCCGAAGATCTCGCCCGCCGCGACGTCGAACGACACGTCCTGCACCGCCACCGTCTCGCCGTACCGCTTGTGCAGGTGGGACACCTCGATCACCGGCATCGCATCGCCCTTCGCTCGGTTACCCGTACAGCGTCGCGGCGGCGGGCCGGTGCAGGGATCGACCAGCTGTAGATGATCTCCATCGGCTCCGGTTGACCCGAACGATCCGTCAATCGGTTGATGTGCCGACCGGTGACTAGGCTCAGCGGCGTGAACGTTTCCGAGATGTCCGGCACCGCCACGAGCACCGCGCGGCGGTTCGCCGACGGTGCCGGGTTCCTGCTGCGTGGCATCGGTCTCTACGTACGCAATCCCGGTCTGATGCTGCTCGGCGTGGTGCCGGCGCTGATCTCCGGCGTGCTGTTCCTGGCCGCGTACGCCATCCTGGTCGTCTTCGTCGGTGACCTGGCCACGGCGGTGACCCCCTTCGCCGACGACTGGTCGACGGCGACCCGCAGAGTGGTCCGGGTGATCGCCGGCCTGGCCATCCTCGGCCTCGGTGGCCTGCTCGCCGTGCTCACCTTCACCGCCGTCACCCTGGTCATCGGCGACCCGTTCTACGAGAAGATCTCCGAGCGGGTGGAGCAGCGGTACGACGGCGCGCCCGACGCGGTCGAGGTGCCGTTCTGGGCGTCCCTGCGACGCAGCGCCGTCGACTCGATCCGGCTGGTCGCCCTGGCGGCACTGTTCGGCATCCCACTGTTCGCCGCCGGCTTCATTCCGCTGCTCGGCCAGACGGTGGTACCGGTGATCGGTGCCGCCGTCGGCGGTTGGCTGCTGGCCGTGGAACTGGTCGGCGCGCCCTTCTACCGCCGCGGCAAAGGGCTGCGGGAGCGCCGGGCAGCGCTCAAGGTCGACCGTCCCACCGCGCTCGGCTTCGGGATGGCGGTCTTCGTCTGCTTCCTGATCCCGCTCGGGGCGGTACTGCTCATGCCGGCCGCGATCGCCGGTGCCACCCTGCTCGCCCGCCGCACCCTCGGCCAACCCGTCACGGAGGACTGACCCGTGGACATCACCCTGGTCGAGGGGGACATCACCGCCGAACAGGTGGACGTGGTGGTCAACGCCGCCAACTCGTCACTGCTCGGCGGCGGTGGCGTGGACGGCGCCATCCACCGCCGAGGCGGCCCGGCGATCCTCGCCGAATGCCGCGCGCTGCGCGCCTCCCGCTACGGCCGGGGCCTGCCGACCGGCCAGGCCGTCGCGACCACCGCCGGTGACCTGCCGGCCCGCTGGGTGGTGCACACCGTCGGCCCGGTCTGGTCGGCCACCGAGGACCGCTCACCGCTGCTGCGCGACTGCTACGCCAACAGCCTCGCCGTCGCCGACGACCTGGGCGCGGTCACCATCGCCTTCCCGCTCATCTCCGCCGGCGTCTACCGCTGGCCGGTCGACGACGCGGTCCGCCAGGCGCTGTCGGTGCTGCGCGCGGCCACCCCGACGAACCTCACCGAGGCCCGACTGGTCCTCTTCGGCCCCGACACCCACGCCACCGCCAAGCAGATCCACGCAACCCTCTGACCGCTTTTCGAGGCCCGCGCCGGGTGGCCTGGCCTGACCGTTCCTGCCCTCGTGGCCGGTTGGCCACTCTGCCCGCTCGCTGGCTGGCACCGCGTGCGACTGGGTGCATTTGTTGTTGCCAGGGCGACAAGAAGTGCACCCAGAGCGAGCGGCATTGGTGATCATCCGGGCCAGCCGGCTGCGGTGAGGGCGGCGCGAAGTTGCGCCGCGACCTCGTCGGGGCGGTGCCGGATGTCGAAGGCGGTGAACCGCAGGATGCGGTCGCCCTCGATCCAGATCCGGTTCTGTCGACGCAGATCGGCGGCCCAGTGTCGGGCGTCCATGTGATGCCCGCCGTCGACCTCGACGTGCAGCCGCCACTGGGGCCAGTACGCGTCCAGGTAGCGCAGCCGCCCGTCGGTGTCCCGGCGTTGCTGCTGCGCCTGTGGTGCCGGCAGCCCGTACCGGCGACACAGCCGGACCAGGTCGATCTCGGACAGCGCCTCCGCGCCACCGGCGATGTCGTTGATCGTCTCGCGGATGAGCCTGCGCCGCCCGACCCGAGGCAGCCGATCCAGGACCGCTGCCAACTCCGTCGGCGTCGCCCGCCGTTGTTGGCAGCCGGCAGCGAGGATCTGCTGCGCCTCCTCGTCGGTACGCACCCATTGCGCCGCGTCCACCAGGGCCCGCGCCATCGCGGTGCGGTCGGGTCGGCCCCGCTGCCGATCCTCGTCCGCAAGGTGCCGAACCCGTCGTACCCGTACCGCAGGTAGGCCGAGTGGGAGGCGACGCAACAGGTCGGCCTGCCGGCGGTGGTGGGGGACCAGCACGTCGACGGTCTGGTAGCGCCACCTACCTCGCAGCCCACCGGCCGTCGCCGCCGCGAGCCCGGCGAGCACCGCGCCCGGCCGGGCGGCCAGCACCGCCGCCCACCACTGCTGCTCCCGCCGGTACGGCTCACTGGGCGGTGCGGCGCGCAGGATGCCACGGCACACCCGGCCCCAGCGGCCGGTCGCCAGCAGGTGCCGCACCTTCGCCGGGGTCAGTTCGGCGGTCGCCTGCGCCCAGCTCACCATCCCCGACTGCTCGAACAGCAACCACGCCATCGCATCCGCATCATCGCCCGGCATCCGCATCGATCGATTGCAGCGCAATGTGGGTGCGTTTGTTGTCCCTGGGACGACAACAAACGCACCCAGAAGTCAGGCGGGGACGGCGGCGATCGCTTCGACCTCGACGAGTTGGCCGGAATAGCCGAGCACGGTCACTCCGAGCAGGGTGCTGGGGGCGTCGTGGTCGCCGAAGGCCGCCCGTACCACCTCCCAGACCGTGACCAGGTCCTCCTGGCGGGTGGAGGCCACGTACACCGTGCTCTTGACGACGTCGGACAGGGTGGCACCGGCGGCGGCCAGGGCGGTCTCCAGGTTGGCCATTACCTGCCGGGCCTGGGCCGCGTGGTCGCCGGGGGCGACGGTGCGGCCCTCGGCGTCGAGCGGGCAGGCGCCCGCGGTGAAGACCAGGCGGGTGCCGGGTTCCACGGTGGCCAGATAGGCGTACGGGGCGACATCGGTGAGCGCGGGCACGGGCAGCAGGTGAACCGGGCGGGACATGCGCGGCAGGTTAGCCGCCCCGGAGACCGGATGCGAGGCGATAACGCTCAGGCGGAGTCGCGGAGGATGAGTTCGGTGGGGAGGATGAGGGCGGGTTCGACCTCCTCGCCGGCCGCGAGGCGCAGCAGGAGTCGAGTGCCCTGTCGGCCGAGTTCCACGATCGGCTGCCGTACGGTGGTCAGCGGCGGCTCGGTGTACGCGGCGGTCTCGATGTCGTCGAAACCGATCACGGCGACGTCCTCCGGCACCCGCCGTCCCGCCTCGCGCAAGGTGCGCAGGGCGGCGTGCGCCATCAGGTCGGAGGCGGCGAAGACGGCGTCCAGGTCGGGGTGGGCGGTGAGCAGTTCCCGCATCGCCGCCGCACCGGACTCCCGGGTGAAGTCGCCGACCGCCACCATCTCCGGCAGCCCGGCGGCGGCCACCGTGTCCCGGTAGCCGGCCAGCCGTTCGATGCCGGCGACCATGTCCTGCGGGCCGGCGATGGTGGCGATGCGTCGTCGACCGGTGTCGATCAGGTGCCGTACCGCCTTGGTCACCCCGGCGACCTGGTCGACGTCGACGTACGGCACGTTCGCGCCGTCGAGGGGTCGGCCGCTGCACACCACCGGGATGCCCAGCGCGGCGAGCTTGGCGGGCAGCGGGTCGGCACCGTGCAGCGAGGCGAACAGCACCCCGTCGACGTGCCGCCCGGTGGTGTACCGCTCGACCCGTTCGTGCCCGGCCGGCGAGCCGGCCAGCATCAGCACCAGCTGCTTGTCGGCGGCCTCCAACTCCTGCGCGGCGCCCCGGATGATGCCGGGGAAGACCTGGTCGTCGGAGAAGACGCGGGTCGCCTCCTCGGGCATCACCAGGGCGATCGAGTCGGTTCGCTGGGTGACGAGGGACCGGGCGGCGAGGTTCGGCACGTACCCCAACTCGGCCACCGCCTGGCGGACCGCTTCCCGGATCGGCTCGGCGACCGTGGTGGAGCCGTTCACCACTCGGGAGACGGTGGCCCGGGACACCCCGGCCCGCCGTGCCACCGCTTCCAGAGTGGGCCGTTGCGCGCCCGTCATCGGAGAAACCACCGCCTTGTCACAGCCCGTTCCGGGAGATCACCTCCTGGTACCACCGGGCGCTGGACTTCGGTGTACGCCGCTGGGTGAGGTAGTCGACGTGCACGATGCCGAACCGCTTGCGGTACCCCTCGGCCCACTCGAAGTTGTCCAGCAATGACCATACGAGATAGCCGCGCAGGTCGACGCCCCGGGCGATGGCCTCGTGCGCGGCACGCAGGTGCCCGTCGAGGTACGCGATCCGGTCGTCGTCGCGGACCGGGCTGGTCCCGTCCGAGCTGCTCTTGTCCGGAAACGCCGCGCCGTTCTCGGTGACCATCAGCGGCACCGGCGGGTAGTCGGTGGCGATGCGTTCCAGCAGTCGGGTCAGCCCGGCCGGTTCGATCATCCAGCCCATGTCGGTCAGCGGGCCGACCGGCGGCAGGAACTCCACAGCTGCGGCGGTGCCCGGGTACGCGCCGCCGCCACCCGCGCCGTCCGGTCGCCCGGCGACGTAGGTCGGCGCGTAGTAGTTGATCCCGAGCAGGTCGATCGGCGCCGCGATGATCTTCTCGTCGCCGTCGATGACGAACACCGGCTCGACGATCCGGGCCACGTGCTCACGGACGTCGTCGGGGTAGCCGCCGACCAGCAGCGGATCCAGGAAGATCCGGTTGTGCAGGCCGTCGACCAGGCGTACCGCGTCGGCGTCGGCGGCGCTGTCCGCGTCGGCGGGGCGTACGTCGGCCGGGTTGAGGGTGATGCCGACGCGCTCGGCACCGCCCGCGCGCAGCGCCTGCGTGGCCAGGCCGTGCGCCAGCAGCAGATGGTGTACGGCGCTGAAGGCGGCACCCGGGTCCTGCACCCCGGGTGCGTGCACACCGTTGCCGTAGCCGAGGTACGCCGAGCACCAGGGCTCGTTGAGCGTGGTCCAGGTGTCGATGCGGTCACCGAGCCGGGCGTACACGGCGGCGGCGTAGGTGGCGAAGTGCTCGGCGGTCTCCCGCGCCGTCCAACCACCCCGGTCCTGCAACGTCTGCGGCAGGTCCCAGTGGTAGAGGGTGACGATCGGGTCGATGCCCCGACCCAGCAGCGCGTCGGTCAACCGGTCGTAGAAGTCCAGGCCGCGCGGGTTGACCGGGCCGCTGCCGTCGGGCTGGATCCGGGGCCAGGAAACCGAGAAACGGTACGCCTGAAGGCCCAGCTCGGCCATCATCGCCACGTCGTCGGCGTACCGGTGGTAGTGGTCGCAGGCGACGTCGCCGGTGTGCCCGGCGTACACCTTCTCCGGTGTGCGGCTGAAGGTGTCCCAGATCGACTCCCCGCGCCCGTCGTCGCGGGCCGCCCCCTCGATCTGATAGGCGGCCGTCGCCGCCCCCCACAGGAAATTCTCCGGGAACCGGATTCCACTCACGATTTGACCGCACCTTCCATGATTCCGCCGATGATCTGGCGTCCGAACAGTACGAACACCAGCAGCAGCGGCAGCGTGGCGATTGCCGTACCGGTGAACACCTGGGACATGTCCTGGTAGTAGCCGTCGGACAGGGCCCGCAGGGACAACTGCACGGTGGGGTTCTCCGGATCGTTGAGCACCGCGTACGGCCACAGGAAATCGTTCCAGGTGGTCATGAACGTGAGCAGCCCGAGCACCGCGATGGCCGGCCGCAACGCGGGCAGCACCACGTTCCAGTAGATCCGTGCGGTGCCGCAGCCGTCCACCCGCGCCGCCTCGATCAGCTCGGTGCTGATCGCCTGTCCGGCGTACTGCCGCATCATGAACACACCGAAGCCGGTGACCAGGGCGGGCAGGATCACCGCGGGCAGCCGGTCGTTGAGGTTCAGCCTCGTCATCAGCATGTACAGCGGGATGATGCCGAGTTGGGTGGGCACCATCATCGTCGCGATGATGATCATCAGTAGCGCGTTGCTGCCCCGGAAGCGCAGCTTGGCGAAGGCGAACCCGGCCAGCGAGGAGAAGAACACCACCGAGACGGTGACCGTGATCGCCACGATCGCCGAGTTGATCAGACCGGTCAGGAAGTACGCGTCGGTGTTGGCGAACAGCCGGGAGATGTTCGCGCCCAGGTTGCCGCCCGGCGTGACCGGCGGCGGCAGTTGCCCCATCGCGTCGCTGGAACGGCTGGCCACCACGAACATCCAGTAGATCGGGAAGACCGACAGGACCCCGGCGGCGACCAACGCGAAGTACGTGAGCGGACTGGCCCGCCACAGCCGGCTCATCGGAAGCCTCCCTTTCGCTTGCCCTCCGGCGGTCGGGCGGAGGAACCGAGCCGGCGGATGATCAGTACGTTGATCGCGGCGACGATGGCGATCAGGGCGAACAGCAGCCAGGCCACCGCCGAGCCGTAGCCGAAGTTGTAGTACGGCGCGAAGGCGTTCTCGAACATGTACATGGTCATCGTCTGCGACTCGCGCAGCGGCCCACCCCGGATCGCGTTGGTGCCGGAGTGGAACAGCCGGGGCTCGGTGAACAGTTGCAGCCCGCCGATGGTGGAGATGATGACGCAGAAGATGATCGTCGGCTTGAGCAGCGGCACGGTGACCGACCAGAACTGCCGGGCCCGGTTCGCGCCGTCGATCGCCGCCGCCTCGTACAGGTCGCGGGGGATGGCCTGCATCGCGGCCAGGAAGATCAGGGCGTTGTAGCCGGTCCACCGCCAGTCGACCATGGTGGAGATGGCCACCCAGGAGGCGAACCGGTTGGACTTCCACTCGATCCCGTCGATGCCGACCAGGTCGAGCAGCCAGTTGATCATGCCGAACTCGCGACCGAACAGCACCCCGAAGACGATCGCCACTGCGGCGGTGGAGGTCACGTTGGGCACCAGCACCGCCATCCGCCAGCCGGTACGCATCCGCAGTTGCCGGTTGAGCAGGTTGGCCAGCCAGAGCGCCAGCAGCAGCTGCGGCACCGTACTGAGGACGAAGATGCCGAGGGTGTTGACCACCGAGTGCCAGAAGTCGCCGTCGGCCAGCAGTCGGGTGTAGTTGTCCGCGCCGATGAAGGTGGGATTGCTGCCCAGCAGGTCCCAGTCGTGCAAGGAAACCCAGAAGGTGTACGCCAGCGGCCAGGCCCCGAAGATCGCGAAGATCACGAAGAACGGGGCGATGTAGAGGTAGGGCGAGTACTTCGCGTCGATCCGGCTGAGCCGGCCGGCCCGCGACAGCCGGGACCGGCCCGGTGTCGGCGCGGTCGGCGGTCGCGCGTCGAGTTGCAACGCCATGACCCGTTGACTCCTTTCCACGCCCCCGCCCCGCGCCGATCCAGGGCCGGTGGCCACGCACGCCCGGCGAGCGTGGCGGGCCTGGATCGGCGCCGGGGGTGGAGGCCGTCGGGCCGGTTACTTGGCGGCGGCCTTCTTGGCGTTGTTGACGGCGTCCTGCCAGCCCTGCTCGGGCGTACGCTGTCCCAGCTCGACGGTGCGGACGGCGTTCTCCACCTCGGTGCGTACCGCCTGGTTCTTCGGGCCCATGTAGACCGGCTTCAGCGTCTTGGCGCCCTCGGCGAAGATCGTTCCGATCGGCGCACCGGAGAAGTACGCGTTCTTGGCGTCGGCGATCGCCGGGTCGTCAAGCGCCTGCGGCGAGGACGGTAGCGGGCCCTTGGCCTTGAAGGCGCCGATCTGACCCTGCGGGCTGGTCAGGAACTTGACCAGCTTGATGGCCTCTTCCTTGTTCTTGCTCTGTGCCGGCACGGCCAGGTGCGAGCCGCCCCAGTTGCCGCCGTCGCCGGGCACCCGGGCGATGTCCCACTTGCCGCTGGCCTCCGCGCCGGCGTTGCCCTCGATCACCCCGGTCATCCACGCCGGGCAGGCGATGGTGGCGAACTTGGCCTGCTTGAAGGCCGAGACCCACTCCTCCGACCAGGAGCCGTACTTGCCGGACAGGCCGGCACCGATGATCTTCATGGTGGTGTCCCAGGCCTGCTTGACCGCCGGGTTGCTGTCCACCACCAGGTTGTTGCTGGTGTCGTAGTAGTGGTAGCCCTGCGCCTTGCCGGCGGTCTGCAACACGATGGTGTTGAAGGTGTTGGTCGCCGCGTCCAGGAACGACGCTCCGGTGTTGGCCGCCTTGAAGCGCTCGCCGACCGCGATGTAGTCCTCCCAGGTCGGCCAGAGCTTGGAGACCTCGTCGCGCTCGGTGGGCAGCCCCGCCTTGGCGAACAGGTCCGTGCGGTAGCACATCGCCATGCCACCCACGTCGGTGCCGAGCCCGATCAGCTTCTGCCCGTCGGCGGTCAGCCCCTGGTTCCACTTCCACTCCAGGAAGTTGCCCTTGAGCTCGGCGGCACCGTGGTCGAGCAGGTTGACGAAGTTGTCCGGGTTGGCCTTGTACTCGACCATCAGGCCTTCTTCGATGGCGACGATGTCACCGGCGCCCTTGCCCGCGGCGAGCCACTGGGTCAGCTTCGGCGAGTACTCGTCGAGGTTGCCGCCGGTGCCCCGCTCGACGATCTTCACGTTGGGGTTGGCGTCCATGTACTCCTGGTAGAGCTGCTCGTAGCCGAGCTGTCCGAAGACGTCGACGGTGAGCGTTATCTTGCCGTCGCCCGCGGCGTCCTCGTCGCCGGCGCAGCCGCTGGTGGCGAGTAACGCACCAACGGTCGCCAAGGCGACCGCCGCAAGGCGATGACGGGGAAAAGTGGCCATGGTCTGGTGACCCCTCTCAGGTGGGTGAGTGGTGGTGGATGAGTCTGAGAGCGCTCTCACGTAGCCTGCGTGCCCCGCCGGGACGTGTCAAGAGAGCGCTCTCTCAGCGAGGGTCACAGATCGGCCACGGCGCCGCGATCGGTCCCCCGCCCCGCGAGTGAGCCGGCCAACCGATGCGAGGTCGCAGTTACAGCGGAATGGCGGTTACCAGGGCCCCTGGTAACCGCCATTCCGCCGTAACGGTGGATCAACCGGCCGGTCCGGCCGGTCGTGCTGTCGTCAGCCGGTGCGTACCCCGTCGAGGAGGGTGGGGTCGCCGGCCACGGTCAGGGTGTCGAAGCTGACTCGGCCCCAGAGCGCGAGCAGCAGGTCGCTGGCCGTGGCGCTGACGTGCACCCGGGCGTGGTGCTCGTCGTGGTCGAGGATGGTGCCGGTGTCCAGCAGCGCCACTCCCTCACCGCGCAGCCGCAGGTACCACTCCTGCGCCGCGTCGGTCGCGCTGAGTCGGACCACCCCGCGCCACTGACCGCTCGCCGCCCGGCGGCCGGCCGGCAGCCAGGTGTCGAGCACCTCGCTCACCCCGTCGGCCGCGAGCTTGGCCTCGATCGGTTCGCCGGCGGCGATGGCGAGTTGGGCGTCCCAGCGGTGCAGGGCCGTCTCGTGCGCCATCCGGCGGGGCCAGAAGCCCGCCTTCTTCGGCTGCGGGGCCCAGTTCCAGGCCGGGGCCTCCGGATCCAGGGTGTCGAAGAGGACCATCAGGTCGTCGTACGCCTGCTGCCACTGCTGTACGGCGGTGAGCCCCGGCACGAGTTCGGGGCGCTGCGACCGGGGGTTCGCCGGCGCGGTGGTCTGGCCCGACCCGGCGACGTCGCGTACCCACTGATAGATGCCGGTGAGGTGCAGGGCGAGGTCGGTCACCGTCCAGCCGGGGCAGGACAGCACGGGTGTCTCGGGCGGGGCGTCGGCGACCGCGGCGGCGAACGCCGGGCCCTCCGCGCGGAGTGCACCGATCCAGAAGTCCTTGCTGCCGTGCATTCTGCTCATCGCCATCCTCCCGGGGGTGACCGGGCCACCAATGGGTGCCACGGCTACCTCTCAGCCTAGGGTGAAAGATGTGCCTGACGTCTACGCCCAGCCGACAGCCGCCGCCCAACCCGTCATTTCCGGCGAACTGTCGCAATACACCACATTGCGCCTAGGCGGACCCGCCCGGCGGATCGTCACCGCAACCACCGCCGAGGAGATTGTCGCTCACGTACGCCAGGCGGGTGAACATGTGCTTCTGCTCGCCGGGGGCAGCAACGTGGTGATCGGCGACGCCGGGTTCCCGGGCACGGTGATCCTGGTCCGCTCCCGGGGTCTGCGGGTGCTGACCGAGGACGAGCAGACCGTCACCATCCGCGTCGAGGCCGGCGAGCCGTGGGACGACCTGGTCGCCGCCACGGTGCGCAACGGCTGGTCCGGCCTGGAATGCCTGTCCGGCATCCCCGGTTCCACCGGCGCCACCCCGATCCAGAACGTCGGCGCGTACGGCCAGGAGGTCGCCGAGACCATCGTCGGCGTGCAGGTGTACGACCGTACCGCCGGGACGATCAGCCAACTGGACGCCGCCGACTGCGGCTTCGCCTACCGGGCCAGCATCTTCAAGTACAGCGAGCGTTGGGTGGTGCTCGGGGTCGACTTCCGGCTGGCCCGCTCGCCGCTGTCCGGCCCGGTCCGGTACGCGGAACTGGCCCGCGCCCTCGGCGTCGAGGTCGGTGACCGGGTGCCGCTGGCACACGCCCGCGCCACCGTGCTGGAACTTCGCGCGGGCAAGGGCATGGTGCTGGACGCCGCCGACCCCGACACCCGTTCGGTCGGTTCCTTCTTCACCAACCCCGTCCTCGATGCCGCCGAGTACGAGGTGCTGCGGCAACGTGCCGCCGACATCGGTGAGCCGCCCGCCTGGCCGGGCGCGGGCGACCTGGTCAAGGTCAGCGCCGCCTGGCTGATCGACAAGGCCGGCTTCGGCAAGGGCTACGCCGGCCCCGAGGGCGTCGCCATCTCCAGCAAGCACACCCTCGCCCTCACCAACCAGACCGGCACCGCCACCACCGAGGCCCTCCTCACCCTGGCCCGCGAGATCCGCGACGGCGTCCACGCCCGCTTCGCCGTAACCCTCCACCCCGAACCCGTCCTCATAACCTGCACCCTCTAACCCCCACCCACCGCGCACCCCGGGGTTCCGCCCACCCCCCTCGGGGTTCCGCGCACACTGCGCTTCTCCGCGCCCGCGGCTCTCCGCGTTGATCAAGAGGTTTGCGTCTGGGTGAGCGCTCTCCGCCGACACAAACCTCTTGATCAACGCGCAGGTCGGCGCGCAGCTTGGGCGGGGGAGGTCGAGTCGGGGGGTGGCGCGGGGGGCAGCGGGGTCAGGGGGACGGGGAGGGCCAGGGGAGGGTCAGTTCGCCTTGGCGCCAACGGCGGGGACGGTTCAGGATGGGCCAGCCCTGGGCGCGTACGGCGGCCACGGTGTGCAGCCAACGCTGGCGGGGGCCGTACGGGGCGTAGCCGGCGGCGGCGTGCCAGGCGTCGTCCAGGGCGCGGATCAGGTCGTGGATGGGTTCTCCGGGGACGTTGCGGTGGATCAACGCCTTGGGTAGCCGTTCGGCCAACTCGGCCGGGGTGTGCAGGGTGGACAGGCGGGCGGCCAGGGTCAGCGTGCGCGGGCCGGTGGCGTCGAGCAGGATCCAGCCGGCGAGGCGGCCCAGTTCGTCGCAGGTGCCCTCGACGAACAGTCCGCCGGGTGCCAGTCGGCTGGTGACGGTGGCCCAGGCGGCGGCCACCTCGCTCTCGTCGTACTGGCGTAGCACGTTGAACGCGCGCACCAGGGCCGGGCGCAGACCGGCGAGTTCGAATCCGCCCCGGGCGAAGGTGAGGCCGGGCGGGTCGGCGGCGGGTTGGGCGTCGGCGACGCGGATCGGGTCGATCTCCAGGCCGACCACCCGTACGTCGGGGCGTACCCCTGCGGCCAGTCGGGCGCGCAGTTCCACCGCCGTCACCGGGCTCGCGCCGTACCCGAGATCCACCACGAGTGGGTCCGGCGCGGCGCGTAACGCGTCGCCGCAGGTGTCGACGATCCAGTTGTCCACCCGTCGGAGCCGGTTGGGATTGGTGGTGCCGCGGGTGATGGTTCCGAGCGGCCGGGGTGTACGCGCCGCCATGGCAGCGTTCCTCAGGCTCCGCCTGGTGACCGGTCACCGGCACCCGTGCCGCTCACCCGGTGCACCTTGTGCTGGGCGGCCTGCGCCAGCGGGCGTACGACGAGACGGTCCACGTTGACGTGTGGTGGCCGGGTGGCGCACCAGGCGATGCAGTCGGCGACGTCCTCGGCGACCAGTGGTTCGGCGACCCCGGCGTACACGGCGTCGGCCCGTGCGGCGTCGCCGCCGAAGCGGACGAGTGAGAACTCGTCGGTCTTCACCATGCCCGGATCGATCTCGATGACCCGGACCGGTCGGCCGCACAACTCCAGCCGCAACGTGCCGGCGATCGCGGTCTGGGCGTGCTTGGCGGCGGTGTAGCCGCCACCGCCCTCGTACACGGTGAAGCCGGCGGTCGACGAGACGATGACGATGGTCCCGGCGCCGGAGGACTCCAGTGTGGGCAGCAGCGCCTGGGTCACCCGCAGGGTGCCCAGCACGTTGACGTCGTACATCCACTGCCAGTCGCCGACCGAGCCGGTCTCCACCGGTTCCAGGCCGCGTGCCCCGCCGGCGTTGTTGACCAGCAGGGTGACCGGCCCGGGGGCCTGCTGCGCGGCCCGGGCGAGCGCCGCGACCGACTCGTCGGAGGTGACGTCGCAGGCCACCGCGGTGGCGGCGCCGCCGCTGGCGGTGATCTCCGCGACCAGTTCGGCCAGTCGATCGGTACGCCGGGCGGCGGCCAGTACGTGGAAGCCCTCGCCGGCCAGTCGGCGGGCGGTGGCGGCACCGATTCCGCTGGATGCCCCGGTGACGACGGCGACACGACTCATCCGGCCATTCTCGCCCCTGTCGCGCCGAGGGTCGGAGCTTCCCCAGTGATGAGGTCGGTCACGCCCGCAGCCCTGGGCGACGTATTACCAGCCGCCGATCGGGAAGATGACATCTGGCGCGGAGGTTGACGCAGAGGCACGTCGGTCGTGCAGTAGGGCATCAACCCTGGCATAGGGAGCAAAAGTGGCGGAATTGCACACCGGCGTCGGTCGTCAGCGAGGTGCTTTGCCGTGGCCGAGACCCCGGCGGATCGCGACGCTCTCGGTGCACACCTCGCCCCTGCACCAGCCCGGCACCGGGGACGCGGGCGGCATGAACGTCTACATCCTGGAGGTCGCCCGGCGGCTGGCCGAGGCCGACGTCGAGGTGGAGATCTTCACCCGGGCCACCTCGGGTGACCTGCCGCCGGTGGTGGAGGTCGCCCCGGGGGTGCACGTCCGGCACGTGATGGCCGGCCCGTTGGAAGGGCTGACCAAGGAGGAACTGCCCGGCCAGCTCTGCGCCTTCACCGCCGGCGTACTGCGTGCCGAGGCGGCCCGCCCGCCGGGCCACTACGACCTCATCCACTCCCACTACTGGCTCTCCGGGCAGGTCGGCTGGCTGGCCAAGGACCGCTGGGGGGTGCCGCTGGTGCACACCGCGCACACCCTGGCCAAGGTGAAGAACGCGCAGCTCGCCGCCGGGGACCGGCCCGAACCGAAAGCCCGGGTGATCGGCGAGGAGCAGGTCGTCGCCGAGGCCGACCGGCTGGTGGCGAACACCCGGGTCGAGGCGCAGGACCTGATCGACAGGTACACCGCCGACCCGGCCCGGGTCGCGGTGGTCGAGCCCGGGGTGGACCTGGACCGCTTCCGCCCACCGGTCGGTGACCGGGACGCCGCGACCAGTGCCGCGCGGGCCCGGCTGGGCCTGCCCACCACCGGTTACCTGGTGGCCTTCGTCGGTCGGATCCAACCGTTGAAAGCCCCGGACGTGCTGATCCGCGCGATCGCCGCGTTGCGCGAGCGGGATCCGGCGCTGGCCCAGGACGTTTCCGTGGTGATCTGCGGTGGCCCCAGCGGCAGCGGACTCGACCGCCCCACCGCCCTGATCGAGCTGGCCGCGTCGCTCGGCGTCGCCGACCGGATCCACTTCCTGCCGCCGCGTACCGGTGCCGAGCTGCCCCTGCTGTACCAGGCGGCCGACCTGGTCGCGGTGCCGTCGTACAACGAATCCTTCGGCCTGGTCGCCCTGGAGGCCCAGGCCTGCGGTACGCCGGTGGTGGCCGCCGCCGTCGGCGGCCTGGTGACCGCGGTACGCGACCAGGTCAGCGGCATGCTGGTGCGCGGACACGACCCGGTCGACTGGGCGAACACCCTGGCCCGCCTGCTGCCCGACCGGTCCCGTCGGGCGGAGCTGTCGCTCGGCGCCGCCCGGCACGCCCGCAACTTCTCCTGGCACCGTACGGCCGAGGGTCTGCTCGCCGTGTACGGCGAAGCGATCACCGCCCACCGCGCCCATCTCACCTCCGCCCTCGCCGCCTCCTGCTGACCCGGCCGTAGAGTTGAGCCGATGAGTGACCTGGGTGCTCTGATCGAATCGGTCTGCGCCGAGCGGGAACTGCCCTGCGAGCCGACCGGTCCCGGCGCGTACGCGGTGACCCTGCCCGGCACGCACAAGCTCAAGACGATCTGCAACCTGATCGTGGGCGAGCACGCGCTGCGGATCGAGGCGTTCGTGATGCGCCAGCCGGACGAGCGCCGCGAGGAGCTCTGGGCCTGGCTGTTGCAGCGCAACGCGCGGATGTACGCCGTCTCCTTCTCCATCGACGCGGTCGGCGACATCTACCTCACCGGCCGGGTCAACCCCGCCGGAGTGGACGCCGACGAGCTGGACCGCATCCTCGGCGCGGTGCTCAGCTACGCCGACGAGTCCTTCGACACGATGCTGGAGATCGGCTTCGGCAGCTCGATCCGGCGGGAATGGGAGTGGCGGGTCAAGCGGGGCGAATCCACCGCGAACCTCGCGGCCTTCGCGCATCTCTTCGAGCCGTCGGGGCAGACCCCTGCCGACACCCCGGCAGCCGACGCTGGCGCGGCTCCGCAGGGTGGCGCAGCTCCGGAGAGTGGCGCGGCGCCGGAAGGTGGCGCAGCTCCGGAGGGCTGCGCGGCGCCGGAAGGTGGCGCGGACCGGCCTTGATCGGGGGTCGCCGCAGGGGAGTTGGCAAACGCGTTCACCGTGACGTGGTTTAGCTCGCCGCTACGGGGTAAGCCGCACCGCGCGGTGCGGCTTTGGGACCCGCCGCGCGCCGAGACTTCAGTGTCGAGGAGCGTGAGCGTCCATGGCTCAGCGAAACAGCGCGGGTCGCGGCGGGACCGCGACCAGGACCAAGCGGCAGGCCAGCAACCAGACCCCGAACACGCCACGGATCTCCGAGTCGGAGATCTCCCGGATGCGGGTGGACGACATCCGTGGCCAACTCCGTCGGTACGGGGTCTCCGGCATCTCCGCCCTACGCAAGCCGGAACTGGTGAAGAGGCTCGCCAGTACGCTGCGTTCGGGTGGGGCGGCGCGCGGCAGCAGCGGACCGGCCGGCCGTGCCAGCAGCACGAAGACCACCGCGACGAAGCAGTCGGCGTCGGCTCGTACCGCCACGGGACGGGCGAAGGCCGCACCCGCCAAGCGGACCGGCCCGGCGCGGACGGCGTCGACGGGCACCGCCCGTACCGCCGGCACGGCCCGCACGGCGAGCACCGCCCGTAAGGCCAGTACCGCCCGTAAGACGACGACGGCGGCGCGCAAGGCCAGCACGGCCCGCAAGACGACAGCGACCGCGCGGACCACCGCCGCCGGGGCCAGGAAGGCGGCCCCTCGCAAGACGGCGTCGGCCGCGAAGACCGCGCCGGCCGGCAAGACCACCGCCGCCCGCAAGACCGCGCCAGCCCGCACGGCGACGTCGACGGCGCGGACGACAGCGGCCGGGGCCAGGAAGGCGGCTCCCCGCAAGACCGCAGCGGGCAGCACCGCCAAGACGGGTACGACGACGCGCGCGGCCACCCGGCAGGCACCCGCCCGTGGCACGGCGAAGACGGCACCCGCCTCCCGTGGCGCGGCGAAGACTGCACCAGCTCGTGGCGCGGCGAAGACGGTATCCGCCTCCCGTGGTGCGGCGAAGACGGGCGCAGCGGGTGGCGGGGTGCGGACCGGGAGATCGACGGCCCGTTCGACGCGGTCGTCGCAGATGATCTCGTCGTTGCAGGACCGGCCGGAGCGCCCAGGGCGGAGCCTGGTCACCACCAACCACGACGTGATCCAGCGGTGGGCCCGGGAGCGTGGCGCGAAGCCGGCGACGATCAGCGGGACCGAGCGGGACGGCCGGGCCGGTGTGCTGACCTTCAACATCCCGGGTTACCGGGAGAGCAGCCGGATCCGCGAGATCACCTGGGACGAGTGGTTCCACACCTTCGACCTGCGCCGGCTGAACCTGATTTACCAGGAACAGCTGCGGGACGGTCGGCAGAGCAACTTCTTCCGTACCGAGTCACCCGATCGGGAGGACGCGTGAGGGTTTGCGGGAATCGCCGTCGGGTATGCGCTGTTAGCCGTGAACGAAGCCCCATCAAGCAGCCCAACGGGACACGGGCGCGCTGTGACGGGCGAGACAGCCAACCAGGTTGAATCCGTCCCATGGGGCGAACTAGCGTTATTGCACCGCGCCACGCTTGGAACCGTTCGGGGGAGCGGCGGATCGATCAGATCTGTGCACCAAGCGAGGTGTCGGGGGACGGGTGGATCCACCGTTGGGGGACGGTGCCCGCCTGTTTGGACCGGCGGCGCGAGCGGGCGTCGCTTACGGGGGTGAGTGCCGCCCGCCGCCGCCGGTCGTAGCGATGAACCGATGTGCCCGGTGCCCACGTGCCGGGCACATCGTCTTATCCGGCGCGACCCATCGCCGTTACGCCGAAATGGTGGTTACCGGGGTATCCGGTATCCGGTAACCACCATTTCGCCGAAACCGTGTTGATCATCCGGCAGGGCGGCCCGAGCGGGCTGGGGTCTTCAGTTGGGCGCTGGGTGGAGGGTGGGTCCGAGTGGCCTCGTCCGCGGCCGGGGTCGCGGAGGTGCGGCGCAGGGCGGCGACCCGCCGCTCGCGGGGTGGCCCGGCGAGCAGATGGCCACCGGCGGCCAGCAGGCCCAACGCGCCCATGATCAGCCAGTGGCCGTCGCCCCACGATTGCAGGCTGAATCCGCCGAGCGTGGGCGCAATGAATGACGCCGCCGGGAAGGCCAGGTAGAACACCGACTGGTAGCGCGCCCGCAGGGCCGGTGGGGCCAAGTCCGCGTTGATCTGCGCGTTGGGGGGCGCGGCCAGCATCGAGCCGACCGTCCAGACCACGCAGGCCCCGAGGTAGAGGACGAGGTCGTCGGCGACGGCCAGGGCGCCGAAGCCGACCGCGAGCAGCGCGGTGGAGACGGCGAGTACGGTCCCCCTGCGCCGCCGGTCGATGAGTCGGGGTACGAAGAGTTGCCCCAGCACGATCAGCACCCCGCCCAGGGCCACCACCGTCCCGTACGCCGACGGGCCGAGCCCGTCCGCGCGCATCGCCAGCGGCATGATCGTCGACGCCTGCATGGTCAGCACGGCCAGCACGAAGGTCAGCCCGACGAAGACCATGAAGTGCCGATCGGTCAGCGCGGTGTGCAGCCCGGGCCGGCGGCCGGCGGGAGACGGTTTCGGCTGCCCGTACGCCCGCAGGGTGGGTAGGGTCTCCGGCACCTTCCACGCGATCAGCACCGCGGTGGCCAGGGTGGCGCCGGCGTCCACCAGGAAGAGCGCGACGTAGCTCGCCTCGGCCAACAGGCCGGCCAGCAGCGAGGCCACCGCCATGCCCAGGTTGAACGCCCAGAACTGGAGGTTGAACGCGCGGGACCGGCGTTCTTCGGGCACCACGTCGACGATCGCCGCGACGAAGGCCGGGCTCGGCATCGAGTGGGTGACGCCGACCAGCAGGGCGAGCGTCGCGATCACGCCGAGGTGCTGACTCAGCGCCAGCGCGACCATCAGCGCGGCGGTGACCAGGTGCGCCGCCACCAGGGTCGAGCGTCGTCCCCAGCGGTCGGCAAGCACGCCGCCGAGCAGCACCCCGGCCGCTCCGCCCGCGCCGTAGGCGCCGACCACCACCCCGGCCAGGGACTCGCTGGCACCCCGGGCTGCGGTCAGGTAGAGCGACAGGAAGAGCATCGCGAACGCGCCGGCCCGGTTGATCAGCAACCCGGCCCAGAGGTACCAGAAGGTGGCGGGCAGCCCGCCGGCGGTGTCGGCGAACCACCCGCGTACGGCTGTGGCCACCCGACGCTCGCGCACCCCGCCCTCCGGATCTGTTCGGTTACCTAACAGATCTTGCCTGACCGGAGTTCGGGCTTCTCTGCGGGCCTACCCGCCGGTGGTCGCGACCGGCTCGGCCGCCTTCGGCGCGGCCGGCTGGGGTGCGGTCGACTGGGGCGTGACCACGGGCGGGGCCCCGGCGGTGCGCAGCGCGAGGGCCCGCCGCTCCCGGGCGGGACCGGAGAGCAGATGGCCCACCGCCATCACCAGACCGATGACGGCACAGCCGAGCCAGAGCGCGGCGTTGCCGGCCTGTTCCCGGACCAGGCCGCCGAGGATCGGCGCGGCGGCGCCGGCCAACTGCCAGGACAGCGAGAAGACCCCCTGGTAGCTGCCGCGCAGTTCACTCGGGGAGAGTTCGGCGATGAGGGTGGCGTTGGACGGCGAGTTGAGCATCTCGCCGAGCGTCCAGATCAACACCGTCAACCCGTAGAACCAGGCCACGTCGGCGAACGCGGTCAGCCCGAAGCCGACGCCCACCACCACCGCCGCCAGCGCGAGGACGTGCGACCGGCTGCGCCCCCGGATCAGTCGGGGTACGAAGAGCTGGCCGATCACGATGAGGACGCCGTTGAGGGCGATCACCGAGCCGTACGTGGCGGGGCTCAGCCCGGAGTCGGCCATCGCGATCGGCAGCATCGAGATGTGCTGGAGGAAGACCAGCGCGCCGAGCAGGTTCAGCGCCACGAACCCCAGGTAGACCCGGTCGTTCAGGATCGTGCGGAGCGCGCCGACGGAAGCGGCGCCGACCCGCGTGCTGACCGTGATCGTCCGGGTCTCCTTCACCTTGACGAAGATGATCACGGCGGTGACCAGCGTGGTGCTCGCGTTGACCGCGAAGAGCAGGAGATAGCCGGCCTGGGCGGCGAAGCCGGCGAGCACCGCGGCGCAGGCGAAGCCGAGGTTGACCGCCCAGTAGTTGAGCGAGAAGGCGCGCAGCCGATCCCGTTCGGGCACCACGTCGATCATCATCGCGCCGAACGCGGGGCGGGCCGCCTCGGCGAACAGGCCGAGCAGCAGGGCGCCCAGCCCGACCGCCCACAGTTCGTGGGCGAAGCCCAGCGCGAGCATCATGACCGCGCCGCCCAGATGGGCGGTGAGCAGGGTCGGTCGCCGCCCCCACCGGTCGGTCAGGGTGCCGCCGACGGTGGTGCCGACCGCGCCGCCGGCACCCCAGAGGCCGAGCACGAGGCCGGCCTGGGTGGCGGAGAATCCGCGCTCCTGGGTCAGGTAGATGGCGAGGAAGACGAGGACGAACGAGCCGAGCCGATTGATCAGCGTGCCGGTCCAGAGGTACCAGAAGGTCCTGGGTAGACCGCCGGTGGTGTCCCGGAACCAGCCCCGTATCGCGTGCACTCCGGCGTCCCCGTCCGTAATGAGTGATGATCTAGCCGACCCTTACAACCTAGTGGCGCGCCGAGAGCAAGGTCATCCCGTTTTCCACGTGGTGGTCGTCACCACCCTTCCCGCGCGAGCGATCCCGGGTTACGGCAGGATGATCGGCATGACAGCTAGCGAGGGACCCACCGTCGGGACGCTGGTCCTGTTGCGGCACGGCGAGAGCGACTGGAACGCCAAGAACCTCTTCACCGGCTGGGTCGACGTGGACCTGACCGAGAAGGGTGAGAACGAGGCGCGCCGCGGCGGCGAGCTGCTGCGCGAACACAACCTGCTGCCGGACGTGGTGCACACCAGCGTGATGCGCCGCGCCATCCGTACCGCCGAGCTGGCGTTGAACGCCGCCGACCGGCACTGGATCGCGGTGCGTCGGTCGTGGCGGCTCAACGAGCGGCACTACGGCGCCCTGCAGGGCAAGAACAAGAAGCAGACCCTGGAGGAGTACGGCGAGGAGCAGTTCATGCTCTGGCGCCGCTCGTACGACACCCCGCCCCCTCCCATCGCCGACGATGACGAGTGGTCCCAGGTGGGCGACCCGCGGTACGCGCTGCTGCCGACCGAGCTGATGCCCCGTACGGAGTGCCTCAAGGACGTCGTCGAGCGGATGCTGCCGTACTGGTACGACTCGATCGTGCCGGACATCCTGGCCGGCCGGACGGTGCTGGTGGCGGCGCACGGCAACTCGCTGCGCGCCCTGGTCAAGCACCTGGACCAGATCAGCGACGAGGCGATCGCCAAGCTGAACATCCCGACCGGGATCCCGCTGCGCTACGACCTCGACCCGCTGCTGCGTCCGCAGACCCTGGGCGGCACCTACCTCGACCCGGAGGCGGCCAAGGCGGCCGCCGCCGCCGTCGCCAACCAGGGCCGCTGACCCGGCCGTCGTTCTGTTGTTAAGAAGGGCCCCCTGCTATACGCGAGGCGTTAACAGAGGGCCCTTCCTTGCGCCTCAGACGGTTTCGCCGGTGATCAGGTAGACGACGTGCTCAGCGCTGTTGACCGCGTGGTCGGCGAACCGTTCGTAGAAGCGGCCGAGCAGGGTGGCGTCGATGGCGGTCTCCACCCCGTACGGCCAGTCCGCGCCGAGCAGCACCCCGAACAGGCCCTTGTGCAGCTCGTCCATCGCGTCGTCGTCGCGGTCCAGCTCGGCGGCGAGGTCGGCGTCCGGGCGGGCCAGCACCGCCGCGATCTTCTCCGCCATCCGGTCGGCGATACCCGCCATGTCGGTGAAGACCGGCCGCAGCTCCGCGGGCACGGCGGGCGAGGGGTGCCGGCGCAACGCGGTCTTGGCGACGTGGTCCGCGAGATCACCCATCCGCTCCAGATCCGCTGCCACGTGCAGCGCGGTGATCATGGCTCGCAGGTCGGAGGCGACCGGCGCCTGGCGGGCCAGCACGTCACACACCCGCTCCTCGACCTGCCGGTAGAGCGCGTCGATCCGGGCGTCCTGCTCGATGACGGTCTCGGCGGCCTGTCGGTCGGCGGTGAGCAGGGCCCGGGTGGCCTGTCGTAGTGCCGCCCGTACGCCTTCGGCCATCTCCACCAGCAGCTGGCTGACGGCCTGCAGTTCGGCCCGGAACTCGTCGCGCATACTCACGTCCTGTCGATCGTCGGTGCGCCCGCGCCGTTCGGTTGCATCAGCGCAGGTCGCCGCCAAAGTAGGGCGGGCGGGAGGCGCGGAGGTGAACGCCGGTGAACTAAGCCGGACGCGAAAGTGAACTTTCCCGGAAGTGAGCGTGCTTCGTCCTATTTTCGCCCGGTAGTCGAGCGAGGATTGACCCTACGATCACCGAGTGACATGGGCGGTGGCGGTGAGCGTGGCCGGGGCTCTGGCGGCCGGAGTGGTCGTCGGGTTGTGGCTGGCCCGGCTCGTTCCCGACGCACGTCGTACGGGCAGTTCCCGCCGGAGCGGGTCAAGCCGGCTCCGGTTCGGCAAGGGGAGGCACACGATCGTCGAGGATGTGCAGGTCGGGCTCGGCCGACGAGCGATCGACTCGCTGCGCGTGGGGGTCGTGGTGCTCGACGCCGAGGACGTGCCGGTGCTCGTCAACCCCGCAGCGCGGGCCCTGGGTCTGCTGCGTACCGGCGCTCGGCCGGGTTCGGTCATCGCCCATCCGTTGGTCCGTACCCTGGCCGGGCAGGTCCGGCGCACCGGCGTGCGTCGCGAGATCGAGCTCGACCTGCCCCGGGGCCGCGACAACGGCGGGGAGAACCCGCTGGGCGTGCACCTGCGGGCGATGGGGCTGGGCAACGACCACGTGGCGGTGGAGGCGGTCGACGTGACCGAGTCCCACCGTCTCGCCCGGGTCCGCCGCGACTTCGTCGCCAACGTCAGTCACGAGTTGAAGACGCCGATCGGTGCGCTGCAACTGCTCGCCGAGGCGCTGCTCGACGCCACCGAGCCGGCCGGGGCGGGGCCGCCGGACCGTTCCGAGGACCTGGTCGCCGCCCGACGGTTCGCCGAGCGGATCCAGCACGAGTCGACCCGGCTGGGACGGCTGGTGCAGGAGTTGCTGGAGCTGACCCGGTTGCAGGGCGCCGAACCACAGCCCGCCCCGGAGCCGGTCGCGGTGGACTGGGTGATCTCCGAGGTGATCGACCGCACCCGGACCGCGGCGACGGCCCGACGGGTCACCGTGACGGTGGACGCGAAGCGCGGGCTGACCGTGTACGGCAGCGACAGTCAGTTGGCCACGGCAGTGGCGAATCTGGTGGAGAACGCCGTCAACTACTCGAGCGAGGACACCACGGTCCTGGTCACCGCGCGGGCCACGCCGGAGCATGTCGAGATCGCCGTCACCGACCAGGGCATCGGCATCGCCCCCACCGACGTGGACCGGATCTTCGAGCGGTTCTACCGCGCCGACCAGGCGCGTTCCCGCGCGACCGGCGGCACCGGGCTCGGGTTGGCGATCGTCAAGCACATCGCCAGCAACCATGGCGGACGGGTCGAGGTGACGAGCACTCTTGGTGGTGGGTCGACGTTCACCCTCCGGCTGCCGGCCCGTCCTCCGGACGACCTGCTGTCGACACTGCCGTCGGTTGGTATCGAGCCTGGTCCGGCCGAGGCCCGGCAGAGCTGAGTGGAAAGGAAAGGCCGTTGAGCCGCGTACTGGTGGTCGAGGACGAGGAGTCGTTCTCCGACGCCCTGTCGTACATGCTTCGCAAAGAGGGCTTCGAGGTCTCCGTGGCCGCCACGGGCACCTCGGCGCTCACCGAGTTCGACCGGGCGGGCGCCGACATCGTGCTGCTCGACCTGATGCTGCCCGAGATGTCCGGCACCGAGGTCTGCCGCCAGCTGCGCCAGCGCTCGCACGTGCCGATCATCATGGTCACCGCCCGGGACAGCGAGATCGACAAGGTGGTCGGCCTGGAGATCGGTGCCGACGACTACGTCACCAAGCCGTACTCACCCCGTGAGCTGGTCGCTCGGATCCGGGCGGTGCTGCGCCGGCAGAGTCCCGAGACCGTCGAGTCGGGCACGGCGGCGTTGGCTGCCGGGCCGGTCCGGATGGACATCGAGCGGCACGTGGTGACCGTCGACGGGAGCACGGTGCAGCTGCCGCTCAAGGAGTTCGAGCTGCTGGAGCTGCTGCTGCGCAACGCCGGTCGGGTGCTCACCCGGGGGCAGTTGATCGACCGCGTCTGGGGCGCCGACTACGTGGGCGACACCAAGACCCTGGACGTGCACGTCAAGCGTCTGCGCTCCAAGATCGAACCGGAGCCGTCCTCGCCGCGGCACATCGTCACCGTGCGTGGTCTCGGCTACAAGTTCGAGCCCTGATCCCAGCGGCCCGGCCGGTCAGGCCGGGTCGGCGGGGTGCGGGGCGACCATGCCCTGCCGCAGCCGCGTCGCGCACAACTCGGCCAGCTTCGCGTACGCGGGCGCGCCGATCAGCGCGGTCAATTCCGGGCCGTACGACAGGTACATCGGCTCGGTCCCGACGTGCGCGTCCGTCGACGAGGTGCACCACCAGTCGAGGTCGTGGCCGCCGGCACCCCAGCCCCGGCGGTCGAACTCGGCCAGCGTGGAGACCAGCACCTTGGTGTTGTCCGGCCGCTTGACCCAGTCCTGGTCCCGGCGGATGGGCAACTGCCAGCACACGTCCGGCTTGTACTCCAGCGGATGCACCCCGTCGCGCAGCGCCTGGGCGTGCAGCGCACAGCCACCACCACCGGGGAAGTCCGCGTCGTTGAGGAAGACGCAGGGCCCTTCCGCGTCCTGGGTGGCGGTCCGCCGGGCCGGGTTCTTGCCGTCCACGGTGTCGTTCTCGGTCCAGTTCTTGAACCCCCGGCGGAAGTGCTGCCAGGTCGCCGGGGTGAGCCGCTTCACCGCCGCGCGGACCCGCTTCTCGTCGTCGGAGTCGGTGAAGAACGCGCCGTGCGAGCAGCAGCCGTCGGCGGCCCGCCCGGCGATGATGCCGTGGCAGCCCTGACCGAAGATGCACGTCCACCGGGAGAGCAACCAGGTGAGGTCGGCGCGCACCACGTGCCGCTCGTCCGCCGGATCGACGAATTCGATCCACTCGCGGGGAAAGTCCAGCGGCACCTCACGGCTGCGCGGGTCCGCCGGGTCGTCCACCAGCACGTGAAGCTCGATCTGCCCTGTCACCCGGCCCAGCGTACGCGTGGTGCGCCCGGCAGGCCGGGCAGTGACGCGAACGGGTTGCCCTAGGGTTCTCCCATGCGACTGGGTGTCCTCGACGTCGGTTCCAACACGGTGCACCTGCTGGTGGTCGACGCCCATCGCGGCGCACATCCGTGGCCGGCGCACTCCGAGAAGGCGGTGTTGCGGCTCGCCGAGCAACTCGGGCCGGACGGTGAGCTGCCCGAGGCAAGCGCGGACGCCCTGGTCGAGGCGGTCGGCGCGGCCCGCACCTCGGCCACCGCGCTCGAGGTCGACGAACTGCTCGCCTTCGCCACCTCCGCGGTACGCGACGCGACGAACAGCGCCGAGGTGCTCGCCCGGGTCCAGCAGACCACCGGCGTACGCCTGGAGGTGCTCTCGGGGGTCGACGAGGCGCGGATGACCTTCCTCGCGGTCCGACGGTGGTTCGGCTGGTCGGCGGGGCGGCTGCTGGTGCTGGACATCGGCGGCGGCTCGTTGGAGATCGCGGCCGGTGTCGACGAGGATCCGGACGTGGCGGTCTCCCTGCCGCTCGGCGCGGGGCGGTTGACCCGGGACCGGCTCGTCGTCGATCCGCAGAGCGCGGCCCCGCCCGGCCCGCAGGTGGTGGAGGAGCTTCGGGAGTACGTCGACAGCCTCCTCGACCCGGTGGTCGAGCAGATGGCCGAGGTGAGCTGGGAACGCGCGGTGGCGACCTCCAAGACGTTCCGTACCCTCGCCCGGTTGGCCGGGGCCGCGCCCAGCGGCGCCGGGATCTGGGCCCGTCGCCGGCTCACCCGGGGCGGGCTGCGCCAGGTGTTGGGGTTCATCCGGCACATCGCCCCCGCGCAGCTGGCCGAGCTGGAGGGGGTCAGTGCCGCGCGGGCGCACCAACTGCTGGCCGGTGCGGTGGTCGCCGAGTCGGTGATGCGGCGGCTCGGCGTCGACTCGTTGGACATCTGCCCGTGGGCGCTGCGGGAGGGCGTGATCCTCGACCGGCTGGATCGGTTGGCTCCGGAGTGACATCGGATGCCAGTTTTGCCCGCTTTGTGGAGTTCTCGTCACATTGGTTCAATCGACGGCGGCTACCCTCGGTGGTGTGACTTCCCGCGTTCCGGTGCTCCTGTCCACGTCCTCGGTCTTCCCTGAGCGGACTGCGGCGGCGTTCCAGCTGGCCGCCGAACTCGGCTACGACGGGATCGAGGTGATGGTCTGGACCGACGCCGTCAGCCAGGACGCCGGTGCGCTGCGCGGGCTGGCCGAGCACTACGGCGTGCCAGTGCTCTCCGTGCACGCCCCCTGCCTGCTGGTCACGCAGCGGGTCTGGAGCCCGGACCCGTGGGAGCGGCTGCGTCGTTCGGCCGTCCTCGCCGAGACCCTGCAGGCGCCGACGGTGGTGGTGCACCCGCCGTTCACCTGGCAGCGGGACTACGCGCGTACCTTCGCCGACGGGCTGGACAAGGTGACAGGCGAGTTCGGCGGACTGCACATCGCGGTGGAGAACATGTACCCGGTCCGGATGGCCGGCCGGCAGTTCGTGCCGTACGCGCCCGGATGGGATCCGACGGAGGTCGGTTACCCCTCGTACACCCTCGACCTGTCACACTGCGCCGCCTCGCACACCGACGCGCTGGCGATGGCCGACCGGATGGGTGCCGGCCTGGCGCACGTGCATCTCGGCGACGGCACCGGCGAGGGCCGCGACGAGCATCTGGTGCCCGGTCGGGGCGGCCAGCCCTGCGCCGAGCTGCTGCGTTCGCTTGCCGGTCGGGGCTTCACCGGCTCGGTCGCGGTGGAGGTGACCACCCGGGGCGCGAAGAGCCGGCAGGTCCGCGAGGCGGACCTGCGCCAGTCCCTCGCCTTCGCCCGCGAGCACCTCAGCGCCGCGTCGCCGGTCGACGCCTGAGGGCAGGTCAGGAGACGGGCGTCAGCGGGTCGGTCTGCGTCGGCACGGCGGCCCGCTTGCGGGCCCGGTGCGCGGCCACGTGGGAGCGGGTGGCGCACCGCTCCGAGCAGAAACGGCGGCAGCAGTTCGAGGACGTGTCCAGGTAGACGTTGCCGCAGCGGTCGTCCGCGCAGACGCCGAAGCGGGCGCTGCCGTACTCGCAGAGCCAGACCGACAACCCCCACACCGCTCCGGCGAGAAATTCCGAACTCACCGAGGCGCCCCGGCTGGTCACGTGCATGTGCCAGTCGCTGGAGTCGTGGCCCGAGATGCGTGGCTGCACCGGGAACGCCTCCAGCAGCGAGTTCAACTCGGCCACCGCCTCGGCATCGCGCCCGGACGTGCCGTACTCGAAGACGTCGCGCAACCGCTTCTGCGCCCGCCGGAACACTGCCAGGTCGCGTTCCACGACCTCGTCGCGCATCCAGGCGTTGTCGTCAGGGAAGATGGACCGCAGGTCGTCGAGGCCGTCCAGACGGGCGTTGACAAGGTCAACTCCGGTCCGGGCGTACGCGTCGAAGTTCACCCCTCCAACGGTAGACGACTCACCCGCCTCGCGGCGCGTCGATGTAGTGCGGCAGGAACCGCGCATAGCCGTCGGTGATCAGGCTCGCGCTCTCCCGCAGCCCGGTGCCGGCCGACTCGCCGTCGACGATCCAGCTGCCCAGCACCAGCCGGCTGCCGGCGAACTCGGGCAGCGCCCGGAACTGCTGGTAGCAGAAGCCCTCCTCACCGTAGTCGCCCGGATTGTTGATCTCACCGGTCGCGGTGACGATCCGTACCGACGCGCCTTCCCGGCCGAGCAGCGGCTTGGCGACGTACTCCGACATGCCGCGCGGCGAGTCGAGGTACGCCGGCAGCAGCAGTTCGTGGTCGGGGTACAGCTCCCAGAGCACCGCCAGCAACGCCTTGTTGGACAGCAGCAGCTTCCACGCCGGCTCGATCCAGGTGGTCGGCGTGCCCGGCTGAAGGGCCAGCGGCCCGTACGGCTCGGCGAGCATCCACTCCCAGGGATACAGCTTGAAACAGGTGGTGATCGGCTGGTCGGCGCGGTCGACGAAGCGGCGGCCGTCCCAACCGACCTCCTGGATCGGCAGCAGTTCGACGTCCAGCCCGGCCTGGCGGGCGGTCTCGGCCAGATAGCCGGCGGTCATGTGGTCCTCGCCGGTCTCCTCCTCGTTCGACCAGACCACGTGCACCCGCCGGTCGTGCAGGCCGGCGCCGATCTTCGCCCAGGCCCCGACGAGTCGCTCGTGCAGGCTGTTCCACTGGTCCAGCTCCGGCCGGGTGTGCTCCAGCCAGTACCACTGGATGATGCTCGCCTCGACAAGCGCGGTCGGGGTGTCGGCGTTGTACTCCAGCATCTTCGGCGGCCAACTGCCGTCGTACCAGAGATCGAACCGGCCGTAGAGCGTGGGCGGGGACTCACGCAGCGACCGGGCCACCGCCTCGGCCGCCCACCGGGGGATGCCGAACTCGGCGTACCGGTTGCGGGCCACCACGTGCTCGGCGGCGGCCACCGACATCCGGTGCAGCTCCTCGGTGGCCTCCTCCAGCCGCAGCACCTCCGCCAGGTCGAAGGCGTAGGCGGCGGTCTCGTCCCAGTACGACATCACCCCGCCGTCGGGCAGTTCGGTGTCCACGTACACCAGGCCCTGGGCGCGGATGGTGGCGTCCCAGTCGGGGCGCGGGTCGACCCGCTCGCGGCGCATCTCAGCCCCCGCAGGAGGCCTGGTGGGAGCCGAACCCACCGCGGTCGGGCACGGCCGTGGCCACCGGCTCCGTGATCGGGCTGCCGACGCCCATCTCGGGTACGGGTGCCGGAGTCCGCAGCGTCATCGCCACGGTGTCACCACCCCCGCCCGGACCCATCGCGCAGTCGTCATCGTCGTCGTCGGAGACCAGGTTGCAACCGGAGAGAGCGAGCGCCAAGGCGGTGAGCGCGCCAAGTTGCACGGAGGTCGAGCGGAGGCGGCGTCGGGGGTGTGATTTCACGCCATCGTTGTAACCGATGAACGCCAGGCTCGTCGCCCCGGGCTCGGTGGTAAGGAAGGGCCCCTTGTTAACGCCTGCGGTATAGGAAGGGTCCCCTTCTCACACTCAAGTGTTAAAAGGGGGCCCTTCCTTACAACGCGGGCGGGGTGGGCCGGGGCCGCAATTGCGCGGTGGGGTGGGCGTTACGCTCGGCTCATGCTCCGTTCCGTCATCCTCGCCGCCTCCCGGTCATCCCGGGTCGAGCGGCTCGTCGCGACGGCCCCGTTCTCCCGGGACGTCGTACGCCGGTTCGTCGCCGGCGCGCAGACCGACGACGCGTTGCGCGCAACCCGCGAACTCGTCGACGGCGGCCTCGCGGTCACGCTCGACCACCTCGGCGAAGACACGGTCAGCCCCGAACAGGCCACCGCCGTACGCGACGAGTACCTCACCCTGCTGGGGCGGCTCGCCGAGGCGGGACTGACCCCTGCCGCCGAGGTGAGCGTCAAGCTCTCCGCGCTCGGTCAAGCCTTCGACGAGCAGCTGGCCTACGACAACGCCCGGGCGATCTGCGCTGCCGCCGAGGCCGCGCAGACCACTGTCACCCTGGACATGGAAGACCACACCACCACCGACTCGACCCTGGACATCCTGGCCAAGCTGCGCAAGGACTACCCGTCGACCGGAGCGGTGCTCCAGGCGTACCTGCGGCGTACCGAGTCGGACTGCCGTGATCTGGCCACGGCCGGGTCGCGGGTGCGGTTGTGCAAGGGGGCGTACAAGGAGCCCGAGTCGGTGGCCTACCAGTCGCCTCGTGAGGTGGACAAGTCGTACGTCCGGTGCCTGAACATCCTGATGTCGGGTGACGGCTTTCCCATGCTGGCCACCCACGACCCGCGGCTGATCGCCATCGCCGAGGACCGGGCCCGCTGGTTCGACCGTGCGCCGGACCGGTTCGAGTTCCAGATGCTCTACGGCATCCGGCCCGAGGAGCAGGACCGGCTGGTCGGTGACGGCTACACGGTGCGCACCTATGTGCCGTACGGCGACGACTGGTACGGCTACCTGATGCGCCGGCTCGCCGAGCGCCCCGCCAACCTCGCCTTCTTCGCTCGCGCCCTGACCTCGCGCAAGTAGTCGCCGCCCGGGCGTCGGGACTCCCCGCAGGACCTCGCTGTGGGTTCGCCTTGACGCGACTGGCTAATGGCATTAGCTTTATGGCTATGGCAGCTAGCTTTGTGGGGCGCGACGGCGGACGGATCGCGTACGAGGTCCACGGTCAGGGGCCCTTGGTGGTTCTCTCGCACGGCATGGGGGAGAACCGCCACTCCTACCGGCACCTGATTCCGCTGCTGGTGGCAGCCGGCTACCAGGTGGCTTCGGTCGACGTGCGGGGCCACGGCGACTCCACCACCGGCTGGGCGACGTACGCCCCGGCCGAGGTGGGGCGCGATCTGCTGGCGGTGGTCCGTGACCTGGGTGGCCGCCCGGCCACCCTGGTCGGCAACTCCTCCAGCGCCGCGGCCGTGGTCTTCGCCGCCGCCGAGGCACCCGACCTGGTCAGCGGGATCGTGCTGGAAGGCGCGTTCGTCGAGCAGCCGAAGCTCAACCCCGTCATGCGGCTCGGCGTGTGGGCGGTGGTCCGCAGTCCCCGACTGTTCGGCATGTTCCACCGCACCCTGTTCCCGGTCCACCGGCCGTCGGACGACGCCGCGTACCGCAAGAGCCTGGTGACCGCGCTGCGCCGACCGGGCCGGATGCTGCCGGTACGCGAGGTGGCCGCCCCGGTCGACCCGCACTGGACCACCGTCGCCCCGCAGGTGCGTCAGCCGGTGCTGGTGCTGATGGGCACGAAGGACCCGGACTTTCCTGACCCCGGCGCCGAGGCCCGGGCCGCCCGGCGACTCTTCCCGCTCGCCGAGGCGCGGATGGTCACCGACGCCGGGCACTACCCGCACGCCGACCGTCCCGAGGCGACGGCCGCCGCGCTCACCGACTTCCTGGCGGTGACCGATCGTGCCTAGGGCCGGGCTCAACCCGCAGGTCGTGGTGCGCGAGGCGGCCGTGCTGGCCGACGAGGTCGGCTACCAGAAGCTCACCCTCGCCGCGCTGGCCAACCGACTCGGCGTCGCGTTGCCGAGCCTCTACAAGCACATCAAGGGCGCCGACGCGTTGGCCCAGAAGCTCTCCGCGCTGACCACCGCCGAACTCGCCGAGGAGATGACCACGGCCGCCGCCGGTCGCAGCCGCGAGGACGCGCTGCGGGCCGTCGCCACCGCCTACCGGTCGTACGCGCGCCGGCATCCCGGCCGCTACCCGGCTGCCCAGCGGGTGCCGGATCCGACCGACCCGGCGCACGTGGCCGCCAGCGAGCGCGCGGTCGGCGTCGTCTTCGCCATCCTGCGCGGCTACGGCATCGAGGGCGACAGCGCGGTCGACGGGGCCCGCATGTTCCGGGCCGCCGTGCACGGCTTCGTCGCCCTGGAAGCGGCCGGCGACTTCGGCCTGCCCCGCGAGGTCGACCGCTCCTTCGAACAGATGATCACGGCCCTCGGCGTGGCCTTCGCCGCCTGGCCGGGTCGTGGCGACGTCGACTGATCTGCCGTCACTCGGCATGGCGGGTCATCGACGGTTCGCGGCGGGCTCGTAGCATGAGCCGGTGCGCCGCCTCGACCCGCCGCGGCTGCCCGCAGCCACGCGGCCCCGCCTGTTCACCGCCCTGCTCGCCGTCGCCGTCCTGACCCTCACGAGCGCCGCCTCCTGCGGCAGCGACGAGCCACCGATCGCCCTCGCTTCGGCCGTGCTGGCACCGGTGACGGAGGAGATCGACGCCCCGGCCACGGTCGTCGCCCGGGCGGCGGCCACGCTCACCGCCCCCGCCGACGGGACGCTGCGCAGCCTCCGCGTCGAGCCGGGGCAGCGGGTCAAGCGCGGCCAGGTGCTCGCCGTGGTCGACTCGCCGTCGGCACGGGAGCGGCTGCGGCAGGCCCGTGCGGCGCTCGACGCCGCCAAGCGGGCCGGCGGTGGCGGTGGCGGCAACCTCACCGGTTCGCTGCGGGGCACCGACCGGGCCGCCGCGCAGGCGCACGCCGCCGCGCGCGCCGCCGCCGGGAAGATCAGCGATCCGAAGCTGCGCAAGGCACTGCTCGCCCAGGTCGAGGCCGCGCAGCGACAGTACGACGCCGCCGCCCGCGCCGCCGACCGCGCGGTACGCGAGGTGCAGCGCGGCGTACGCAGCCTGAACTCCGCCGTCGGCGCGCTGGCCACCGCCCAACGCCTCCAGGCACAGCAGGCGTACGACCTGGCCAAGGCGACGGTCGACGCGTTGACCCTGCGGGCACCGATCGCCGGCGTCGTGCAGCCGGGCGGCGTCAGCAGCGGCACCGGCTCGACGGGTGCGCTGGCCGGGTTGCTCGACGCCGCCGGTGGTGGCCTGCCACCCGGGATCGACCCGGGCGCGCTCGGCGCCCCGGCAGCCGGCCCGCCCGCCGGGGTGGACACGGCGATTCCGGTGGGTGGTCGGGTCACCGCCGGCACCCCCGTGCTGACCGTGGTCGACACCCGTGAGCTGGGCCTGCTGGCCGAGGTGGACGAGACCGACGTGCTGCTGGTCCAGGTCGGACTCACCGGCACCGTCGAGTTGGACGCGGTCACCGGCGCGACCTACCCGGCGACGGTCCGCTCGATCGACGTGCTGCCCAGCACCTCGGCCCGAGGCGGGGTCAGTTACCGGGTCCGGCTCTCGCTCGGCGCAGGCCGGTACGGCGAGGCGGAACCGGCACCGGCGCCGCGACCCGGGATGAACGCGGTGCTGCGGCTGCGGGTCCGCGAGGCGAGCGACGCGGTGACCGTACCCGCCTCCGCGATCTTCTCCGCCGACGGCCGGGACACCGTCTGGGTGGTACGCGACGGTCGGGTGGGGCGGGCCTCGGTCACCATCGGGGTGCAGGGCCAGGATCTGGTGCAGATCGTCGACGGGGTGCAGCCCGGTGACCGGATCGTGGTCCGCGGCACCGACCAGGTGCGCGACGGCCAGGAGGTCGGGTGAGCGTAGGCGCCGGCCGGGACCGGGACGGCTCGGCGCCCACCCCGGCGATCGAGGCGGTCGACGTGTCGCGGACGTACCAGCTCGACGGGGTCTCCGTACCGGCGCTGCGGCGAGTGTCGTTGACCGTCGCGGCCGGTGACTACGTGGCCCTGATCGGGCCGTCCGGCTCCGGCAAGTCCACCCTCATGCACCTGCTCGGCGGTCTCGACCGGCCGACCGGTGGCCGGTTGGTGATCGGTGGACGGGAGGTGGGCGCGCTCTCCGCGCCCGAGCTGGCCCGACTGCGCAACGAGACCATCGGCTTCGTCTTCCAGGCGTTCCACCTGCTGCCACGGACCACGGCGGTGGACAACGTGGCGCTGCCGCTGGTCTACCGGGGAGTGGGCGCCCGCCAACGGCGGGAACGGGCCGCCGCGATGCTCGGCCGGGTCGGCCTGGGGCACCGCCTGGACCACCGACCCAACCAGCTCTCCGGCGGCGAGCAGCAGCGGGTGGCGATCGCCCGCGCCCTGGTCACCGACCCGACCGTGCTGCTCGCCGACGAGCCGACCGGCAACCTGGACAGCACCACCGGCGCGGCCGTGCTGGAACTGCTGGAGCGGCTCAACGCCGAGTCGGGGGTGGCGCTGGTGATGGTCACCCACGACGCGGAGGTGGCCGCCCGGGCCCGCCGCCGGATCACCATGCGCGACGGCATCGTCGTCGCGGACAGCGCCCAGGACCCGGCCGGTGTGGGTGGGGGCGGGTCGTGAGGCTGGCCGAGGCGTGGCGGGTGGCGGCGGACGCGCTGCGGGCCAACCGGATGCGCAGCCTGCTGACCATGCTCGGGGTGATCATCGGGGTCGCCTCCGTGGTGCTGCTGGTGGCGATCGGCACCGGCACCAAACAGACGGTCGAACAGCAGGTCGAAGGGCTGGGCTCCAACCTGCTGCTGGTCGTGCCGGGTCGGCTGGACGTGGGCTCGGCCCCGGCGGTCTCCCCGCTGACCCTGCAGGACGTGGACGCCGTCGGCCGGGTGGTCGGTGACCCCGCCCGGGTCGCCGTGACGGTCGCCTCGGGTGCGACAGTCCGGGCCGGCAACCGGCAGGACTTCACCACGGTGCAGGGGGTGCTGGAGACCACCCCGACGGTCTTCGCCCGTGACCTGGGCCGGGGCCGCTACCTGACCCGCTCCGACGTGGACACCGGCCGCCGGGTCGCCGTACTGGGCGACTCGGTCGCCCGGGTCCTCTTCCCCGACCGGGAGGCCGTCGGACAGCAGGTGAACGTCGCCGGGGTGCGGTTCCGGGTGATCGGTGTGTTCACCCCGCTCGGGCAGAGCCTCGGCGTCGACCGGGACGACGAGGTGCACATCCCGGTGACCGCGGCCCAGCGGCTGTACGGCACCCAGCGGGTGGACGCGATCGCGGTGCGGGCACCGGATCGGGACCGGATCGACGAACTCGGCCAGCGGATCGTCACCGAGCTGAACGGTCGCCACCCGGGCACCGAGTTCAGCGCCGTCACCCAGGAGCAGATCCTCGGCGTACTGGGCGACATCCTCGGCATCCTGACCGGGGTCCTGGCCGCCATCGCCGGCATCTCGCTGCTGGTCGGCGGGGTGGGCGTCTCCAACATCATGCTCGTCTCGGTGCGCGAACGGACCAGGGAGATCGGGCTGCGCAAGGCGGTCGGGGCCCGTCCCCGGGACATCGGCGTGCAGTTCCTGCTGGAGGCGGTGCTGCTCACCTCGATCGGCGGGCTGACCGGGATGGCCCTCGGGGTGGGCGGCGCGCTGCTGGTGGCCGCGGTCTCACCCATCCCGGCGGCGGTGACCTGGTGGTCGTTGGCGCTGGCGTTCGGCGTCTCGGCAGCGGTGGGGATCATCTTCGGGGTGGTACCCGCCCAGCGGGCCGGTCGGCTCGACCCGGTGGTCGCGCTGCGGGCCGAGTGAAACCGCTGGCACCGATGGCCGAAGATGATCATTGCGGGCGATTCGGCTGCAGGCCACCCGACCAGGGGTTTTTCGTCGGCGACCCGGTTCCGGATCGTGATCAGTTGCAGGAAGGGATCGCGCCGGTCACAGCCGTCCCGCTACCGTACTGGTAACACGCGCGTCGCCGGCCGCGCGGGAGAACCCGTGGGGCGGCACGCGCAGGGCATGGGATGGGTCGGGTGAGCCATGGCCGGGTCACCGTCCGACGGTCGGCTGTCGGATGTCAAGTTCCTGACCGTCGCCGAGGTGGCGACCGTCATGCGGGTGTCGAAGATGACGGTTTACCGCCTCGTGCACAGCGGTGAGCTGGCCGCTGTGCGGGTCGGCAGGTCGTTCCGGGTGCCGGAGCACGCGGTGCACGAGTACCTCCGTGGGGCCTTCCAGGAGACTGCCTGATCCGTGCATCAGGCTGACCGGAGAGGCCCGCCTGACGGGCATCGACCGGGGGCGCGTTGGCCCGGTTGACGCGGTCCCGCTACGCTGGAGCGCGATCGTGACCGCTGGTGCGCCCTGCCGCCCACCCCGCCGGTCCGGTCCGTTGTCCGTAAGCGGTCGCCGACGTCACCGGTTGTGGCGTCTTGCCGGTCGCGCCGCATGTTGCATCGAAAGGCTTTCGTATGGGCTCGGTGGTCAAGAAGCGCCGCAAGCGCATGGCTAAGAAGAAGCACCGCAAGCTGCTGCGCAAGACCCGCGTCCAGCGTCGCCGTCTCGGCAAGTGATTGATGCCGGGCGCTGACCCGGCATTCGTCGCTTGCCCAACTGTCGACCCTCGGAGGCCCAGGTGATCAGGCCGTGGCTGTCCCGGCTCGGTCCCGACCGCCGGGGTGGGTGCGAGACATGACCCCCGGTGACTCGTCGAGTCTCCCGGGGGTTGTCGTCGTGACCGGGGTCAGCCGATACCTCGGTGCCCACGTCGCCGCCCGGCTGGTCACCGATCCCCGCATCGAGCGGGTCATCGGCATCGACCTGCGCGACCCGAGCCCGGAGGTCGCCGGCCTGCTGGACCAGGTCGAACGCATCCGGGTCGACGCCGGCTCGGTCGGCGGGCTCCTCGCCGACCTCGACGTCGACACGGTGGTGCACCTGGCCCTGGCCAGCGCCCCGGATCAGCAGCAGGGTGGCCGGGCGGCGATGAAGGAACAGAACGTCATCGGCACCATGCAGTTGCTCGCCGCCTGCCAGCGGGCACCTCGGCTACGCAAGCTCGTGGTCCGGTCCTCGACCGCGGCGTACGGGGCCTCGTTCCGGGATCCGGCCGTCTTCACCGAGGAGACCGAGCCGCGCGAGGTGCCGCGCGGCGGCTTCGGCCGGGACATCCTCGACATCGAGGGGTACGTCCGGGGCTTCCGACGGCGGCGACCCGACGTCACGGCCACGGTGCTGCGGTTCGCCCCGTTCATCGGGTCCACGGCCGACACGACGCTGACTCGCTACTTCTCGCTGCCGGTGGTGCCCACCATCCTCGGCCGGGACGCCCGGTTGCAGTTCCTGCACTTCGACGACGCGCTGGAGGTCGTACACCGCTCGGTCACCGAGGACCATCCGGGGACGTACAACGTCGCCGGGCCCGGGGTGCTCGCGCTGTCCCAGGCGATCCGTCGGGCCGGCCGGCTGGCCGTGCCGATGCTGGAGCCGGGGCTGTCGGGCGCCGCGGCGCTCGCCCGGACCATGGGACTCGGTCGCTACGGCCTCGACCAGGTCGACCTGCTCGTGCACGGCCGCGTCGTGGACACCACCCGCCTGGAGCGCGAGTACGGCTTCACGCCGCGCTCCACGGCCGCCGCCTTCGACGACTTCATCCGCGCCCACCACGGCCGGTCCGTGGTGACGCGCGAGCAACTGGCCGCCGCCGAGCAGCTCGTGCTCGACCAGATCCGCCGGGTGCGGGCGGCTGTGCGGGAGCAGCCGTGAGCGAGCCGGAGATGCGACGTGACGAGACGCGCCCCGACAACGGGCAGGTGGCGCGGGCGCAGCCCGACCCGGCTCGGCACAATGGGCGGCGACCAGCGGCAGCGGACCAGCCCGTTCTGCCCGCCGAGCCGCATCCGCCGGCCGTGCGGGACCGGCCCGGCGACGTCTGGGATCAGCGGATCGCCGGTGGGTTGGCGTTTCTTCGGCGTAGGCTGGCCGGCGACTACGAGGTGGACGAGTTCGGCTTCGACCCGGAGCTGACCGAGGCGGTGTTCCATCCGCTGCTGCGCCGGCTCTACCGGGACTGGTTCCGTACCGAGGTGACCGGGCTGGAGAACGTGCCCACCGAGGGTGCGGGACTGGTGGTCGGCAACCACTCCGGCACGGTGGCCCTGGACGCGCTGATCCTCTCCACCGCCCTGCACCACGAACACCCCGCCCGGCGTTACCTGCGGCTGCTCGGTGCCGACCTGGTCTTCCGGATGCCGGTGGTCTCCGAGATCGCCCGCAAGACCGGCGGCACCATGGCCTGCAATCCGGACGCCGAGCGGCTGTTGCGCGGCGGCGAACTGGTGGGTGTCTTCCCGGAGGGCTTCAAGGGCGTCGGCAAGTTGTACGCGGAGCGTTACAAGCTGCAACGCTTCGGGCGCGGTGGTTTCGTCTCGGCGGCGCTGCGCACCGGCACCCCGATCATCCCGGTCGCGATCGTCGGTGGCGAGGAGATCTACCCGATGCTCGCCGACATCAAGCCGCTCGCCCGGCTGCTCAAGCTGCCCTACTTCCCCGTGACGCCGACCTTCCCCTGGCTCGGGCCGCTGGGCATGGTGCCGCTGCCGAGCAAGTGGCTGATCGAGTTCTGCCCGCCGATCCCGACGGCACACCTGGTCGACTCCGCGGACGACCCGCTTGTCGTGTTCAACCTCGCCGACCAGGTCCGCGAGACCATCCAGCAGACGCTGCACGAACTCCTGGAACGGCGTCCGGACCCGTTCGGTCCCTAGGCTCACCGAAGCGCCGACACCGCCTCAGCGGGTGGCGCGCCGTTCTGCGGCGGCCCGGCTGTCGCGGCGGCGACGCTGCAACGCCATGCCGGCGGTGACCGCTCCCGCCACCAGCCCGGCGGCGGCCGTCGACGGTACGGCGATCTTGACGGCGCGACGGCCGGTACGGAAGTCGCGTACCTCCCAGCCGTGCTGGCGTGCCTGACGCAGCAGGGCGGCATCCGGATTCACCGCCACCGCCCGGCCCACCGCCGACAGCATCGGCAGGTCGTTCGCGGAGTCGCTGTAGGCGCTGCACCGACCCAGGTCCAACCCTTCCACCGCGGCGAGCGAGGTGATCGCCTCGGCCTTGGCCGGCCCGTGCATGAGGTCACCGACCAACCGACCGGTGTACGCCCCGTCGACGACCTCGGCGACGGTGCCGATCGCGCCGGTCAGCTTGAGTCGAGCGGCGATCACCCGGCCGATCTCCACCGGGGCGGCGCTGACCAGCCAGACCCGCTCACCGGCGTCGAGGTGTCCCTGCGCCAGCCGCCTCGTTCCCGCCCAGATCCGCGGCGCCATCAACTCGTCGAAGATCTCCTCCGCGAGGACTTCGATGTCGTCGACGCGCCAGCCCTCGATGAAGGCGAGGGCGGCCTCCTTGGCCTGCGACATGTCCCCGGTGTGCTCGCGGGCGAGCAGCCGGTAGCGCAGCTGTTGCCAGGCGAAGCGGGCCAGGTCGGTGGTGGTGAAGTAGTTGCGTGCGGCGAGGCCGCGAGCGAACCAGTAGATGGAGGCGCCCTGCATCATCGTGTTGTCCACGTCGAAGAAGGCGGCAGCCCGGGGATCCGGGGCGACCGGGGGAGCGGGCTCGGTCTGTGCCCAACCTGCGGTGTGCCCGTGCACATCGGTGCTGACGGTCACCTTCTGGCTGCGCGCCACCGGCGCTCCCCTCACATCGCCCGCATCTCTGCTGCCCCTCCGCGAGGGTAACCGCCGCCCGGCCCGCGAACCGGGCCGGCGGTCTGGTTACGCACCGTCAGGTGCAGGTGCCCGGCAGAGGGCCGAGGCTGTCGCTGGCGGAACCGACCGGCTGGCCGCAGGCGATCGTGGTCCGCAGGGCGTCGGCACGTTCGGTCACCGATGCCAGCAGCTTCAGCGACTGGGCGGTTCGCTCCCGGTCGGTGCGGGAGCCGCTGTCGCGCAGCGCGTCGAGGGTCCGGCGTTGCGGGACGAGGAAGGCGTCGACCGCATCGAGCGCCGCCGGGTCCGAACGCTGCACCGCCGCTGCGGTCAGCAGGCGTACGCCCTGACGGGTGTCGGCGTCCATGTCGTCGAGCACCGCGCCGTAGCCGGAGCGACTGCCGTGCAGCGCGGACGCTTCGGCCAGTCGGGTACGCGCGAAGTCGAGGAAGAGCTGCCCGCGGCTGATCTCGGAGCTGGCGAGCGCGAGCTGGGCCCGTTCGGTACCGCGCTTCATTCCGTACAGCGCGTCGCCGGGAACCGCGTTCTCGCTGGCGGCCGAGATGCCGGAGACGGCGATGGCACCCGCCGCGATGCCGACCAGGATGGCGCCCCGGGCACGGGCCCGGCGCGCGGTGACGGCCGGCAGCAGTGCACCCCGACCGGTGCCGACCTTCTCGGTCGAGGCGGGGGCGGCGATGCCCTCGCGCTCGGCGGTGGCCAGCAACATGGCCCGCAGGCCGGCCCGGAACTCCGGATCCACCTCGGGCTCGGGCGGGCTGGCCGTCAACTGCCGGCCGAGCCCGACCAGCGGCGTGAGCTGGTCGTCGACTCGGGAGCGGACGTGATGGCGTCGGCCACCGTTCGCTTCGTCGAGAAGCTGCGCGAAGCGCTCGGCGCGCCGACGGGAGAAGAGGGCGTTGTCCACCGCGGCACCTCCTCTCGCTGGGCGCGGCCGGTCGGCCGCGATCACCGCCAGCGACCGATGACCGCAGAACGCGAGGCGGACGCCGTTGGCGTCGTTGCCCGTCGTCCGTAGCCCGGGGCCGGGCTGTCGCCGGTCGCACCCGGAGAAACGCGCCGTGCCGGGATCGGGTTACGGGCCTGCCGGGGTCGGAAATCACGCAAAGTGATCGCTGTGACTGCCCCGCACGGACGCGCAGCTACCGACGACGACCGTACGGACGGCGTGGAGAGTTACGCCTGGAAACCGTCGGGCAGCAGCCGGGCCAGGGCGCGGACCGCACGGTACTGGAGGGCCTTGATCGCGCCTTCGTTCTTGCCCATCGCCCGCGCGGTCTCGGCCACTGAGAAGCCCTGGAGGAAGCGGAGCACGATGCACTCCTGCTGTTCGGGGTTGAGGCGTTTGACGGCGGTCAGCAGCGCGACGTTGGTGATGTGTTCCACCACGGCCGCCTCCGGGCTGCCCTCCGGGCCGCGGTCCTCGCGATCGGCGTCGAGCACGTCACCGGTGGTCACCTCCAGCCGGTAGCGACCCGACTTGAAATGGTCAGCGACCAGGTTGCGGGCGATGGTGACCAGCCAGGCGCCGAGGTCACGGCCCTGCCAGGTGAAGCTGCCGATGCGCTTGAGCGCTCGCAGGAACGTGTCGGAGGTGAGGTCTTCGGCGAGTTGCCGGTTGCCGACCCGGAAGTAGACGAAGCGGAACACGGTGTCGACGTAGCGGTCGTAGATCAGCCCGAACGCCTCGGCCTCACCGGCCTGGGCGCGTTCGACCAGGGCCCACACCTCGGTGGCCGGATCGGACGGGTCCGGGCGGCTCGGGTAGCCGGTGGAGGTGTTGATCGGGGCGGTGACCGCGGGGATCACCGCGGTCTCGGCCGCCGGCACGTCGGTAACCGGCGCGTCGCCGCCGCTGCGTCGGGCCTGGGCCGGCATCGTCGGCCGGCTCGGCGTGGCGACCCCGCCGCCGGCCGGCATCGCGTTCGCGCCCGGCACCGCTGGTCGGTGTGGTGGCTCGTTCGGATGTGGTCGGTTGCCGGCCCGCGTGCTGCTCTCACCCCGGTTGACCAGGTTGCCCGCCGCGTTCTGCTGGGCATGGGCGCCGCCGCGTTCGTTGACCGGGGTGCGCGCCGCCGGGCCGGTCAGGCCCGTCGGGCGGTGCGTGAAGCCGAAGGTGGTCATCGGGACACCTCCGATTCATCACTGGCGCACGCGCCGGCGGTGGCCGGGTGACCGGCCAGATCACCGCCGGGCAGGGCGGCTCCGGGGTGTGCCGGCGGGCGGCAGTTCCCCTTGAGGTGCTGGTCCAATGCGCTGACGGGCACGGGGGCCTCCTCGGGCTGAGGGGTGTCGACTCACGGCAAATGGGGTGAGCCGACCCGAGTGATGATAGGGCCAACGTCACCCGCGCGTGGCAAGTCCGTTACACAGGGCCGAAGTATTTCCCGACGTGTCGCACCGGTGCCGGACCGGTTGTCCGTCGAGTGTGGTTGACAATCGCCGGTCCACCTGATCTGAGACAGATGAGCAGGTCAGATCGATGATAGTGATCGCTGTGAAGATACCTCGCGAGTCCGGTCGTGGTCGACAGGCGTCCCCGTCCGGACAGTGTGGACCGGTGGTGATCCGTACCCACGGTGACGCTGCGTGGTCCCGTTGACGGGACTGGGCGCTGCGGGCGGTGGCGGAGTCGGCGGTAGTGGGCGTGCCGCATCCGCGTACCGGGGAGACTGTTCGGGCGTACGTGGGGTCGGGGTCGGGCAGCCAGGTGGCCGGTGTCGCACTGATCGCCCACTGCGCGCGTAACCTGGCGAGGTTCAAGTGCCCGACCAGCCGGCACCACTCGGCACGACGGAGGAGACCGATGCGTGAGCCCCGCCTGACCCTGATCACCCGCCCCGGCTGTCACCTGTGCGAGGACGCCAAGGCGGCGCTCGACCGGGTGGTCGCGGTCACCGGCGACCGGTGGACCGAGCGGGACGTCAGCGGTGACATCGAGATGGAGCGCGAGTACGGCGACCGGCTACCGGTGGTACTGCTCGACGGCAAGGAGCACGGCTACTGGCGGGTCGAGGAGGAACGGCTGCTGCGTGACCTGACCACGCCGCAGCTCTAGGGCGCTCCGGCGCGCCCCACCGATACCCGGCGTCGCCGATAGAGTGCGCCGATGACCCCTTCGAAACCCCATCTGGTCTGGGACTGGAACGGGACGCTGCTCGACGATCTGAGCCTGGTGGTGGCCTGCACGAACGCCGTGTTCAGCCGCGAGGGTGGGCCGACGGTGACCGCGGAGGAGCACCGGGTCCGGTTCCGCCGGCCGATCGCCGCCTATTACGCGGAAGTGCTCGGCCGGGCGGTGGACGACGAGGCGTTCGGCCGGCTCGACCGGATCTTCCATGACGCGTACCGGCTGGGTCTGACCAGTTGTGAGCTCGCCCACGACGCGGTGGACGCGATGGCGGCCTGGCCGGGCAGCCAGTCGCTGCTGTCCATGTGGTTCCACGACGAGTTGGTACCGGCGATCCAGACGTACGGCCTGACCGGCCGGTTCGCCCGGGTCGACGGGCTGCGGGCCACGGTCGGCGGTGATCGCAAGGCCGAGTCGCTGGTCCGGCACCTGGCCGAGTTGGGCGTCGACGGCCGCTCGGTGGTGCTGATCGGCGACTCGCTGGACGACGCCGACGCGGCCCGCGCCGTCGGCGGACGTGCTGTGCTCTACGCCGGCGGCTTCACCGACCGCGCCCGCCTGATCGCCTCCGGTCACCCGGTCGCCGACACCCTCACCGAAGCGGTGACGCTCGCCACCACCCTCGCCGAGCCGGCGCAGTGATCGCGAAATCGCCGTATCGAGCATTAACGTCATGATCAACAAATTGGGATGGACCGATGGTGCGCGTGTGATTGGTCAGAGAAGTCGGAATTGAGCAATAATCGCGCGGGCGGTCCCGGGAAGTGGGCGCGCGTCGATCTTGTTGGACGGAGGGGCTGGTGGGGGCAGGGGGCGGGACAGCAAGATCGCGATTTGTGCACGTCTTCACAAGCGCCTACTCTGTAATTCCGACGCGCCCTGCTAGCACAGCCGGCAATTTCGGTCGCCAGCGGGAGTCCCGAACGGCCGGCCGGTGGAGTTGGTCAAGGATCGCACCGCACGGAGTCTCATGAGTCAGCACCGTCACCCTGGCACGCCCGGTCGCGCCGGTGGCGTCCCGGCGCTCCCGGACCTACCCGAGGCGACGGTGGCGCGGCTCCCCGAATACCTCCGTGCCCTGCACAATCTCGCCGAAACCGATAACGAGACGGTGTCCAGCGAAGGGCTGGCCAACGCCGCCGGGGTCAACTCCGCGAAGCTCCGCAAGGACCTGTCCCACCTCGGCTCGTACGGCACCCGGGGCGTCGGCTACGACGTGGCGCTGTTGATAGAGCAGATCGAGTACGTGCTCGGGCTCACTCAACGTCGGGCGGTCGCCCTGGTCGGCGTGGGTAATCTCGGTCACGCGCTGGCCGGCTACGACGGCTTCGCCAGCCGTGGCTTCCGGATCGCCGCCCTGCTCGACGCCGACCCGGCCCGGGTCGGTGAGGAGATCCACGGGATGGTCGTGCGGCACGTCGACGAACTGCCCCAGGTGGCGGCCGAGGAGTCGATCGCGATCGGCGTCATCGCCACCCCCGCGTCGGCCGCTCAACGGGTCGCCGATCAACTCGTCGCCGTCGGCGTGACGAGCATCCTGAACTTCGCGCCCTGCGTACTCTCGGTTCCGGACGGAGTCGACGTACGCAAGGTCGACCTCGCCATCGAGCTGCAGATTCTGTCGTTCCACGAGCACCGCAAGGCATCCCTGACCGGGCTGCCCCGCACCGGCGGATCCGCCCTGACCGCCCTGCCCGGCGGTCTCGCGGTCACTGAGGGTCAGGAGGCGATCGGAACGTGAAACTCCTCGTCGTGGGTGCCTCCTACCGCACCGCGCCGGTCGCCACCCTGGAGCGGCTCGCGGTCGCCCCGGAGAGCCTCACCCGCATCCTGAACCGCCTGGTCGCCCAGCCGTACGTCAGCGAGGCCGCGCTGGTCTCCACCTGCAACCGGGTGGAGGTCTACGCGGCGGTCTCCGGTTTCCACGGCGGCCTCGGCGACATCTGCGCCGTCCTCGCCGAACAGGCCGACTGCCAGCCGTCCGCGCTGGCCAACAACCTCTACGTGCACTTCGACTCCGCCGCGGTCGACCACGTCTTCCGGGTCGCCGCCGGCCTGGACTCGATGGTGATCGGCGAGGCGCAGATCCTCGGTCAGCTCCGGGACGCCTACCACGGTGCCACCGGCGCGGACACCACCGGCCGGCTGCTGCACGAGCTGATGCAGCAGGCGCTGCGGGTGGGCAAGCGGGCCCACTCCGAGACCGGCATCGACCGGGCCGGCCAGAGCGTGGTCACCGCGGCGCTGGGACTGGCCGCACGTCATCTCGGCGACGAACTCGCCGGTCGGCCCGCACTCGTCGTCGGCGCCGGCGCGATGGGCTCGCTGGGCGTGGCGACGCTGTCCCGGCTCGGCGCCGGCCCGTTGACCGTGACCAACCGCAGCGCCGAGCGGGCGGTACGGCTGGCCGAGTCGTACGGCGCTGCCGCGCGACCGATGGCCGAGCTGGCCGACACGCTCTCCACAGTGGACATCGTAGTGGCCGCCACCGCGGCCAGCGAGCCGGTCCTCACCCGCGACGTCGTCGCCGGTGCGCTGGCCGGCCGGGACCCGGAGCGCGGGCCGCTGGTCCTGCTCGACCTGGCCGTACCCCGTGACGTCGGGTCCGGTGTGGCCGAGCTGCCCGGCGTCGAGGTGATCGACATCGACCGGATGGCCGAGCTGCTCGCCGACGGCCCGGCCGCCGCCGACGCCGCCGCCGTCGAACGGATCGTGGCCGGCGAGGTGGAGTCCTTCCTCACCTGGCTGCGCGGCGCGGACGTGGCACCGACCGTGGCCGCCCTGCGGGGGCGGGCCGAGGACGTGGTCAGCGCCGAACTGCGCCGCCTCGCCCAGCGCCGCCCCGACCTCAGCGACGACCAGCGTGCCGAGGTGGCCCGCACCGTGCACCGGGTGGTCCAGCGGTTGCTGCACCAGCCGACCGTACGGGTCCGCCAACTCGCCGCCGAGCCCGGCGGTGACCAGTACGCCGCGCTGCTGCGCGAACTGTTCGACCTGGAGGTCCCGCAGACCTCCCAGGTGGACACGGTCCCCGACATCACCCCGACCAGTGGAGGTGAACGATGAGCCAGCGGCAACCGAGTGGCCCGCTGCGTCTCGGCACCCGGGGAAGCAAGCTGGCGATGGCCCAGTCCGGGCACGTCGCCGAGGCCCTGACCGCCCGCACCGGACGCCCGGTCGAGTTGGTCGAGGTGATCACCGCAGGTGACCAGTCCAGCGCGCCGGTGCACCGCCTCGGCGTCGGGGTGTTCGTCTCCGCGCTGCGCGACGCGCTGGTCGCCCGGGAGATCGACTTCGCGGTCCACTCGTACAAGGACCTGCCGACCGCGATGCCGGCCGGGCTGCACATCGCCGCGGTACCCCCGCGCGAGGACCCGCGTGACGCGCTCGTCGCCCGCGACGGCAGGACGCTGGCCGAGCTCGCCCCCGGCGCGTCCGTCGGCACCGGCGCGCTGCGCCGGATCGCCCAACTGCACGCCCTGGGCATGCAACTGTCGGTCGGCCCGATCCGCGGCAACATCGACACCCGGCTGGGCCGGGTGCTCGGCCCGGACGCCGACCTCGACGCGATCGTCCTCGCCCGGGCCGGGCTGGCCAGGATCGGCCGGCTCGACGTCATCACCGAGACGCTCGATCCGATGTTGATGCTGCCGGCCCCCGCACAGGGCGCGCTGGCGGTGGAGTGCCGGGTCGACGACCCGGAGATGGTCGAACTGCTAGGTACGCTTGACCACGCAGCGTCACGCGCCACGGTCACCGCGGAGCGGGCAATGCTGGCCACCCTGGAGGCCGGATGCTCCGCTCCGGTCGCCGCCTATGCCGTCGTCGCCGAAGGCGAGCCAACCGGCTCCGGTGTCGAAGGTGATGTTGTCCAGGAGATCTACCTGCGCGGGGCGGTGATCAGCCCGGACGGCAGTCGCGACATCCGGCTGTCCCGCACCGGAACGCTCGCCGATGCGGCGGAGATCGGTAAGGCCCTCGCCACCGAACTCCTCGACCTCGGCGCCGACTCGATCCTCGGCCCGCAAGGACACAACGGCCCGGGGACCCAGCAATTTGGGAGCACAGAATGACCCGCACCCGTAAGCCCGTAGGCCGGATCGCGTTCGTCGGGGCTGGACCCGGCGACCCGGGCCTGCTGACCCGCCGGGCGCACGACGCCCTGGTCGACGCCGACCAGGTGGTGTACGACCGGGGAGTCCCCGAGTCGTTGCTCGACGTCGTCCGGGCCGAGGCCAAGGCCGAGACCGAGTTCACCCCGGCCGAAGGCGTGCCGGGCGATGTGGCGAAGGTGCTCATCTCGGCGGCCCGCGCCGGGCAGAACGCGGTGCACCTGGTGGCGGGCGACCCGTTCGGCCACGACTCGGTGGTCAAGGAGGTGCAGGCGGTGGCGCGTACCGCCGCGCACTTCGAGGTGGTGCCGGGCGTCAGCCAGGCCGAGGGTGTGGCCACCTACGCCGGTGTGCCGCTGCCCGGCGTACGCACCACCGCCGACGTCGAGGACGTCAGCACCCTGGACTTCGACGCGCTGGCCGCGGCGGTGCAGCGCGGATCGCTGGCGCTCGCCGTGGACGCCGGTGACCTGGCCGCGATCCGTGACGGTTTGCTCGCCGCCGGGGTGGACGGCGGGACCGCCGTCGGAGTCACCGGTGACGGCACGGGTGAGACGCAGTACACCACCACGTCGAGCGTGGACTCGTTCGTCGCGGCGGCACTCGGCTTCACCGGCCGGGTGGTGCTGACCGTCGGTGAGGGTGTGAGCCAGCGGGACAAGCTCAGCTGGTGGGAGAACCGCCCGCTGTACGGCTGGAAGGTGCTGGTTCCCCGGACCAAGGAGCAGGCCGGGGTGATGAGTGCCCGGCTGCGCGCGTACGGTGCGATTCCGTGCGAGGTGCCGACCATCGCGGTCGAGCCGCCGCGTACCCCCGCCCAGATGGAGCGGGCGGTCAAGGGCCTGGTCGACGGCCGGTACGCCTGGGTGATCTTCACCTCGGTCAACGCGGTCCGCGCGGTCTGGGAGAAGTTCGCCGAGCACGGCCTGGACGCCCGGCACTTCGGCGGCGTGAAGATCGCCTGCATCGGTGAGGCCACCGCCGAGGCGGTCCGCGCCTTCGGCATCCAGCCGGAACTGATCCCCACCGGGGAGCAGTCCTCCGAAGGGCTGCTGGCCGAGTTCTCGCCGCACGACGAGGTGCTCGACCCGGTCGGCCGGGTGCTGCTGCCGCGCGCCGACATCGCCACCGAGACCCTCGCCGCCGGGCTCACCGAGCGCGGCTGGGAGGTCGACGACGTGACCGCCTACCGTACGGTCCGGGCCGCCCCGCCGCCCGCCGAGATCCGGGACGCGATCAAGTCCGGTGGGTTCGACGCCGTTCTCTTCACGTCAAGCTCGACGGTGCGCAATCTCGTCGGTATCGCCGGCAAGCCGCACGCGCGTACCGTTGTCGCAGTGATCGGGCCCAAGACCGCGGAGACCGCCACAGAGTTCGGCCTGCGGGTCGACGTCCAGCCGCCGCACGCCTCCGTGCCCGACCTGGTGGAGGCGCTCGCCGGCTACGCCGTCGAGCTGCGGGAGAAGCTCGCCGCGATGCCGGCGAAGCAGCGCCGTGGCTCGAAGGTGCAGGGGCCGACCGCGCTGAGGTTCCGGTAGTCGTCTAGGAGAGCCGCCATGCCGTACCCCGAGCACCGGCCCCGCCGGCTGCGTCGCAACGCAGCCGTGCGGCGGCTGGTCGCCGAGACTCGTCCCGCCCCGGCCGAACTGGTCGTACCGATGTTCGTCAAGGAAGGGCTGACCGAGCCCCGCCCGATCGGCTCGCTGCCGGGCGTGCTTCAGCACACCCGGGACTCGCTGCGCAAGGCCGCGGTGGAGGCGGTCCAGGCCGGGGTCGGCGGGATCATGCTCTTCGGGGTGCCGGCGGAGCGGGACGAGTGCGGGGCCGGCGGCATCGACCCCAACGGCATCCTCAACGTGGCCATCCGGGACGTGGTCTCCGAGGTCGGCGACGCGACAGTGGTGATGAGCGACCTCTGCCTGGACGAGTTCACCTCGCACGGGCACTGTGGGGTGCTCACCCCCGACGGCTCGGTGGACAACGACGCCACCCTGGCCGCGTACGCCGAGATGGCGGTGGCCCAGGCCGCCGCCGGGGTGTCGGTGGTCGGGCCGTCCGGGATGATGGACGGCCAGGTCGGCGTGGTACGCCGGGCCCTGGACGCGGCCGGGTACACCGACGTGGGGGTGCTGGCCTACGCGGTCAAGTACGCCTCCGCGTTCTACGGCCCGTTCCGCGAGGCGGTCGAGTCCTCGCTGGAGGGGGACCGGCGCACCTACCAGCAGGATCCGGCGAACCTGCGCGAGTCGCTGCGTGAGGTCGAGCTGGACGTGGCCGAGGGCGCCGACATGGTGATGGTCAAGCCGGCCCTGCCCTACCTCGACGTGGTCTCGGCGGTCCGGGCCGCGGTGCAGGTCCCGGTCGCCGCCTACCAGGTCTCCGGCGAGTACGCGATGGTCGAGGCGGCCGCCGCGAACGGCTGGATCGACCGCGAGCAGGTGATGCTGGAAACCCTCACCTCGATCCGGCGCGCGGGCGCGCAGATCATCCTCACCTACTGGGCCGTCGAAGCCGCCGAACTCCTCCGCCAGCGCTACTGACCCACACCGCGCCCCTAGCCCAGCCGGACCTGCCTTCGGTCGCCCGGCCGCCACGGCACCCCCCAAGCCTGCCGCGGCAGCCGTCGAGCCGGCCAAACCCGAAGCCGGCCAGCACCCATCCGGCAGCTTCGGCAGCACCCGTTCGGCAGGCGGCCACCGGGCTCGTGGGTCACCGTGATCACCGTCTGCCTGGCCTGTCGGGGTAGCCGATACCCCTGCGGGCCCCCTTTGCTCTGCTTCACTCCACGCACAGGTCTGGAGCCGAAACCTGTGCGTGGGTTGAAGCAGAGCAAAGGGCCCTCAGCGCAGGTGGTCGGGTGGGGGATCGGGCTGGACGGGCGCGCCAAAGGCCACGACGCACGCACGCACCCACGCGCACGTGCACGGCGGTGAGCGGCTGACCCTGTCGGTTGACCGAGTTGTCCACAGGCTTGTCCACAGGGGTCGCTCTGGTGGGGACGGGGTGGGCAGGGTGGGGGCATGGCTTCCGTCTTCGAACCTCCGGATCTGGGTCCTACGCTCGGGTCGTTTCCCATTGCCGGTCTGGTGCGTCGGGCCCGGCGCATCGTCGGGCTCAGCCAGTTGCGGATGGCCCGCTTCGCGAAGGTTGCCCCGTCGACCGTCGCGCGGGTCGAGGCGGGGACTCTGACGCCGAGTCTGGCGGTGCTGGAGCGTCTGCTCGGCTCAGCGGGGCTCTACCTCGTGGCGGTCGACCAGGACGGGCGGATCGTGTACCCGATGGAGGTCTGGGACGACACCCGCGACGGCGCGGACCGTCGCTATCCGGCGCACCTGAACACCATTCTCGATCCCGAGCCGGGCGAGTGGTGGGCGGACATCTACGGGCTGGCCCGCCCGCCGGAGACGTTCCATCGCTGCCCCGCCGATCGAGAGGCCCGGCGGCGGCGCAGCCAGTGGGAGGTACGGGTGGCGAAGTACCGCAACGTGCCCCCGCCACCGGACCCTGGAAGCGGGCGCTACTACTGACCCCGCTCAGCGGGAGCTGTCGAGGCGGTGCACCAGGTCGGCCACGTCCACGCTGTATTCACACCACTCGCGGTCCGGTCGGTATCCCAGCTCGGCGTTGACCTTGAGCATCGTCTCGTTGGCCTGGGCGTTCCAGGTCTGCACCTCGGTCAGCTGCGGCTCGGTCGAGCGCAGTTCCAGCAGCATCCGGGCCTTGATCGCCCGGTCGATGCCGTAGCCACGGTGGTCCTGCACCACGATCGTGTCGTACTGGTCGGCACGGGTGGGGTGCTGCACCGGCACCACCACCTCGGTCAGCCCCGCCACCTCGCCGGTCTGCTCGTGCAGGGCGAGCACGATGTAGGGCTTCATGCCGCGCCGGTGCAGGCAGTCCAGGCTGTCACGGAGCCGCTGCGGATCGTACGAACTCGGCCGCAGCTCGCCGTCCTCGATGTCCCGGATCTCGGCCTTGGCCCGCGCGTACGCCTCGATCAGCTCGTCCGGTGGCCCACCCGGGTGGAACTGGACGTGGTAGCCCGCCCCGACCCCGGTGGACATCTCGGCCAGCTCGGCCCAGTCGACGCCGGAGAGGTCGAGCACGCTGCGAGTCTCGACGTACTCCCGGGCGAAGCCCAGCGACTCGTAGAAGGCGATGGCGGGCGTGCCGCCGACCACCTCCACCCCGATCGACTCGAAGCCCTCCTGGTAGACCCGACGGGCGGCGCGCAGGACGAGCTCCCGGCCGAGCCCGCCGCGCCGGACGGAGGGGTGCACCAGCACTTCCAGCACACCGATGCTGCCGAGCAGCAGCACGTGCACATGCCCCAGGATCGGCCCCGGGGTGCCGTCGGCGGCCGGCTCGGCCTGGGCCACCCAGGAAATCCGCCGCTCGCCCGGCATCACCTCGGCGAGATATTCCCGCAGGCAGGTCTCGCGCCATGGCGGATCCTGCGGGAGATCGGTCGCCAGGACCGCGTTCAACGTGTCCAGCAGCGACGCGATCTCGGCGGACGACGCGTTCCTGGGGTCCCACTCGCGCACCATCACCCGTCTAGCTTGCCGTCAAGAGCAGCCTGGGGGAAGTGTCCAGTTCTCCAATGTATGGGGACGATCACTTCACGTACGACTGGCCTGTCCGTACCTGTTGGCAGTGTTGAACACGTCCTGGGCGTACGGCCGGACGTTGTTGTACGACAGGATGGCGTTCCACCAGTCGCCCGGGATCGTCAGGTTGCGGTTGCCTTTGCACAGGTAGATCCCGGCGGCCAGGGCCGCGTCGTGGATGTTGTGCGGGTCCTTGCGGCCGTCGTTGTCCGCGTCCGTGCCGACCTCCTGCCAGGTGGTCGGGATGAACTGCATCGGCCCGACGGCCCGGTCGTAGGTGGTGTCCCGGTCCAGTTCACCCCGGTCGGTGTCGGCGATCCGCATCCGACCACCCTGGCCGTCCAACGGCAGACCGATGATCTCCGGTACGGCTCGACCGTCCGCGCCCAGGGTTGCGTTGTTGGCCTGCCCGTGGCGTGATTCGACGAAGCCGATCGCGGCCAGGGTCGTCCAGCTCAGACCGCAGCTGCGGTTGGTCTCGGCGAGGACCAGCTCGGCATAGCCGTACGCCTGCATGGCGATCGGGTCGATGCCGGCCTTGGCGCCGACCTCCCGGGCCCAACCGGCGAGTGCGTCGGAGGGTCGTCCCCCCACCGGCAGGCCACCGGGTGTCGCGGTGGCGCCCGGTGCGTTCGGCGGCACCACGCCCGGCGGTAGCGTCGCGTCGGGCGGCGGGAACGCACCGGTCGGTGGCGCCTCGTTCGTCGGCGGCAGGTCGCCGACGGTCCCGCCCGCGGTGGCGTCGGCGGCGACCGGCCGCTGTGCGCCGATGGTCGCCGGCACCAGCATCGCGCCGACCGTGGCGGTAGCCGCCACCAGCGCGAGGAGGAACACCCCGGGCAGGGTCAGCCGGCCACTCGGCCGCCGCGACCAGTCCCGGGTCGCTTGAGCCGCGGCGCGCGGACCCGGCAGGCGTACGGCGTGCGCGAACCGCGTCCGCCGACGTCGAGCACCCGACGCCCCACCCTCCGGCGTGGACGCCACCGCCCCACCCTCACCAGCCGGCTTGCTCTCGGCCTTGTCGGCCGGCTCGTCCACAGCCTTGCCTGCGGCGGTGGTGCTCTGTGGAGTGTCGCTGTCGGACTTGTCGGGTGCGGCCGGTTGCCGAGTCGTGGGCGCGACGTCGACAGCTTCGGGCCCGGCGTCAGCGCTGGGCGTCGCGGGTGCCTCGCTCACCGGCTCGCTCGCCGGCTCGGTGGCGCGTAGCCAGGGCCGGCGAGGTCGCGGCAGCCTGCGGGTCGGCCGGTCCGCTGCGACGTCGGATCCGGCGCGCGGCGTGGCCGGCCGGAGGGGGCGTAGGGGGGTGCTCTCGTCGCCGTCTGCCACCCGTCGAGTATCACCCATGTTCCGGTGGACGTCAGGTCCGGTCGTACCCTGATGTCATGCCCCGGTACGAGTTCCGTTGCCGCGCCTGCGGCGACACCTTCGAGGTCAACCGCCCGATGGCCCAGGCCGGTGAGCCGGCGTCCTGCCCTGCGGGGCACACCGACACGGTCAAGCTGCTCTCCACCATCGCCGTCACCGGCCGTGGTGCGGGTGCTGCCGGTGCCGCGCCGGCGCCGTCCGGTGGTGGTTGCTGCGGTGGCAGCTGCGGATGTTAGCCCGCTTCCGTACGGTTTTTTGCAGCGTCAGTTGCTGATAAGGATGATGACTGTCTTGCCCGGACGCCCGGTCTGATGGCACCTTGGGGCGGAGCCTCGGCCGACCGTTCTCGCGATGCGTGACGATTCGGCTTCGTGAAGTATGAGGTCGAGGCCAGGGGGGAGGTGCCACGGGTGTCGTCACGGATCCACCTCCCGAGCGGCTGGGTGACGTTCGTCTTCACCGACATCGAGGGTTCCACCCGACTGGCACAGCTGCTCGGCCCCGGATACCGGCCGGTGCTGGCGGAACACCGCCGGCTGCTGCGCCGCACCATCGCCGCCACCGAGGGGGCGGAACTGCTGACCGAGGGTGACTCGTTCTTCCTGGCCTTCGGCGACGCCGGTGCCGCCCTGACCGCGTGCCTGACCGCCCAACGTGCGCTGCGCGAACACGAGTGGCCCACCCCGGAGGCGGCGCCCCGGGTACGGATGGGCCTGCACACCGGTTGGGCCGAGCCGCGCGACGGCGAGTACGCCAGCCCTGAGGTGCATCGGGCCGCCCGGGTGGCCGCCGCCGCCCATGGCGGTCAGGTGCTCTGCTCGGCGGCGACCGCGCAGCACGCCGATCCGTTGCCGGCCGGTGCGTCCCTGCTCGACCTCGGGCTGCACCGGTTGCGAGGGTTCGACGACCGGGAGCGCCTCTTCCAACTCGTCGCCGCCGGACTGGAGCTGCAGTTCCCGCGGCCGCGTACCGCCGACGCGGAGGCGCACAACCTGCCCGTCCAGGTCACCTCGTTCATCGGCCGGCAGGCCGAGCGAGCCGAACTCCGACAGCTTGTCGCCCGGCATCGCCTGGTCACCGTGCTCGGCGCCGGTGGCGGTGGCAAGACCCGGCTGGCCGTGGAACTCGCCACCGACCTGGTCGAGGAATACCCGGACGGCGTCTGGTTCGTCGACATCGCCTCGGTCACCGATCCGGGGCTGGTGGCCTTCGCGATCGCCGCCGTCCTCGGGCTGCGTCCGGAGCCGGGCCGCCCGATGGTCGACACGCTCGTGGAGTACGCGGCCAACCGTCGGATGCTGATCGTGCTGGACACCTGCGACGCCCAACCGGCGGCCTGCGCGGACGTGGTGACCCGGTTGCTGGCCGGCGGGGGTGGGGTTCGCGTGCTGGCGACCACCCGGGAACCGCTGGCGCTGCCCGGTGAGGTGGTGTGGCGGATTCCGCCGCTCTCCGTCGACCCGTCCCCCGACGGTACCGAGAGCGACGCGGTCGCGTTGCTGCTGGACCGTACGGCGGCGGCCCGGGGTGGCCGACAGCCGGATCCGGCGGAGTCTGCCGACCTGCGTCGGGTGGTACGGCGGCTGGACGGTCTGCCGCTGGCCATAGAGCTGGCCGCCGCCCGACTGCGGGTGCTCTCGGTCGGGCAGCTCGCCGAACGGCTCGACGATGTGCTCGGCACCCTCGACGCCGGTCGGGACGACCCACCGTCGTCGGCCGCCGGTGTGCCGGTCGGCAGCTGGGGTGACGGTGCCGGAGCGGCCGAACACGACCGGCCGGAGCGGTCGGCGCGGACGGCGGTCGAACGGCACCTGACCATGCAGGCGACCGTGACCTGGTCGTACCGGACGCTCGGCCCACGCGCCGCGCGGCTGCTGCGCTGGCTGGCGGTCTTCGCCGGCCCGGTGGATCTCGACACCGTGGAGTGGCTGCTCGGCGACGATCCACTGGACCCGCTCTCGGTGCTGGTGGACAAGTCCCTGGTCCTGGCCGAGCCGCACGCCTCGGGCTACACCTACCGGATGCTCGATCCGATCCGGGCGTACGCGGCCCGCCGGCTGATCGAGGCGGGCGAGGAGCAGGACGCCCGGAACCGGCACGTGGCCTGGTCCGTGCACGCTCTGGAGCAGGCCCATCTCGGCACCGACGGGCAACCGGTGACCCTGTCGCTGTACTCGCTGGATCCCCTGGCCGGTGAGTTGCGCGCCGCCCTGCGCTGGTGCGCCACCGGTGGCAGCGCGCGGATCGGGCTGCGGTTGGCCGGTGGCCTGGAGCAGTGGTGGCGTGAGCGTGGGCTGGCGCGGGAGGGCCGGCTCTGGCTGTTCCGCCTGTACAGCCGGATCGCGGAAACCGGCGAGGTGATCCCGGAGGGGGAGCTGGCGGCGGCGTACCACCTGCACTCACTGCATGCCGGCGCCGACGGCGAGTACGCCGAGGAGCTGCGGTACTCGCAGCGGGCGGAGGCGGCGGCCCGGCAGGCCGGCGACGTCGGCCTGCTGGCCCGGGTGCTCGCCGGGCGGGCCGCCGCGCTCGTCGACATGGGGCAGTTCGCCGAGGCCGAGCGGATCTGCCGGGAGGTCATCGACTGGGCGCACGACCAGGGGGTGGAATCCGAGGCGTTGTTCGCCGTGTGTCGGCTCGCCGAGTTGCTGTGGCTGCGCGGCGCGTTGGACGAGGCGGCGGAGCTGCTCGGCGCAGCCCGACCGGTCGAGGCGGCCCGGCCGGTCGAGCGGGGCCGCCGGTCGGTGGACATGCTCCTTGGCATGGTCGCGTTGGCCCGCGGTGACCTGGTGGCCGCGCACGAGCACCTGCTGGCGGCGTTGCGTTCCCGGATGAACCACGGCTTCCACGGCCGCGCCTGCGACACGTTGAACGCCATCGCCGTACGGTGTGCCGTCGGGGGTGCGCCACTGACCGCGGCCCGTCTGTTCGGTGCGGCGCAGGCGACCCGCGCGAGTCTGCGCTCGACGCCCGGGATCTACGACGCCTACTGGACGCAGCAGCAGGTCGCGCTGCGACGTGTCCTGGGCGACGCCACCTTCGACGAGGCGTACGGCGAAGGTGCCGAGTTCGGCCTCGACGAGGCGGTCGCGTTGGCGCTCGGTGTCGAGCATCCGGATCTGGCGGCCGATTCGGCGCGCTTCGCGAGACGGGCCGGGGCCGGTGTGCCCCGCCAGTCGGCTGCCACTGCCGATCGCCACAGCGAACACGCCTGAAGCGGTTCGTCGACGCGGGCCCACCGGCTCACACCGGTGCCGGGCCCCCGGTCGGGGACCCGGCACCGGTACGCGGTCAGAGTCGGGCGCGGCGCTCGGCGTCGGCCTTCATCCGGGCGGCCCGGTCGATGTCGGCCTGTTCGACGGCGGCAACCGAGCCGAAGATGGAGACGGCCTGGTAGTAGGTCCAGGCGAGGCTGGTGCAGGCCGGCCGGACGACGGAGTTGTAGGTGGCGCAGACCCGCTTCAGGTCCTCGTAGAAGGCGCTGTCCAGGCGGGACTTGTTGGCGCTGAACTGGCCGACCGCCTTGTAGTTGCGGTAGCCGAAGTCGTGCCGGAAGCAGGAGAGGGAGAAGTTGAATCCGAGCGGGTTGTCCGGGCTGGACGAGCAGTAGTCGGTGGACCAGTCGAACTTGTACTCCGCCCAGGCGGCGCGGTTCTGCCGGGCCGAGTTCCAGGCGTTGTAGCTGCTGACGCTGGTCTGTGTCCAACTCGACAGCACGGACAGCTTCTGTGCCGCGGTGGGGGCCGCTGCCGCGGGGGAGGCGGTGGCGAACGCGGTGAGCAGCGCGAGAATGCCCGAGGTGAGGAGGGTGGCGAGTCGTTTGAGCACGAGGGGGACCTCCGCTGGGGGTGTGCGGTGGACGGGTGGTTACCGGCGAGTCACCGGCTTCATCAGTGTCGATCAATGCGCTGACGGCTGGGTGTTACTCGCGGGAAATATTGATGACCTGCGCTGAAACAGACGAATGCCCCGGGAGTCAGGTGCTCCCGGGGCATTCGCCACCTGCGTGGCGTACCGACCTAGTCGAAGAAACGAGCCATATGGGTGGGGGAAGGGCCGTCGTCGTCGGGCCCGAGCGGGGTCAGGTCCGCGAAGATCGAGGCGCCGTCGGTGCCGGCGTGCAGCGGATACCAGCGGGGTGTGCCCGGCGGGCGCATGACGCAGACACCCTTGATCGTCTGTACGTCCAGCAGGCGGACATGGGTCGGATCGGCCACCGCGTTCACGTGGCCCCACCACGGGCTCATCACGTGCAGTACGCCGCCCGGGCGGAGCACCCGGTGGCACTCGTCCAGCAGTGGCAGGAAATCGATCAGGTGCTCCAGGATGTGCACCGCGAAGAGCACGTCCACGGAGTCGTCGGCGAGCGGGAGCGAACCCGACAGGTCGGCCACCGCATCCACCCCGGGCGCCGGGAAGATGTCCAGCCCAAGGTTGCCCGGCCACTGCTTGGTGGCCCCGCACCCGAGGTCCACCACCACCGGATCGCGCCCGCCCACCCGTACCCGGCACCAGATGCCGAAGACTCCGGCCAGCCGGCCGACCTGGTCGCGTACCAGCCGTAGCTGCGCCGGCTCGTCGACCTCGCCGGTCAGGTGGGCGACGCCCCGGTCGAAGCGCACCTCGACCCGCAGCGAGCGCAGTCGATCGTCGTGACCGACCTGGTCCGCCCACGCCTCGGTGAGGAATCCGTCCACCGCCCGCAGCCGCTCGGCCGAGGGCGGAGTGTGTGCCAACGCCACCATCCAGGCCACCTCCGGCCGCCCGTTACCCGGATCTGTGACCGGTATGCGTCGGATGTCCCAGAAGATCCGCGCGCCTCGGCTCAGGACTCCACGATCCGCCCGGCGGACACCTCCAGCCGGCGGTCGAGGCGTACCGCGTCGAGCATCCGTCGATCGTGGGTCACCAGCAGCAACGTGCCCGGGTAGCTGTCCAGCGCCGATTCCAGTTGCTCGATGGCCGGCAGATCCAGATGGTTGGTCGGCTCGTCCAGCACCAGCAGGTTGACCCCGCGCCCCTGCAACAACGCCAGGGCGGCCCGGGTGCGTTCACCGGGCGACAACGTCGCGGCCGGACGCAGCACGTGCTGCGCCCGCAGACCGAACTTGGCCAGCAGCGTCCGCGCGTCGGCGGGCGACAGATCCGGTACGGCCGCCCGGAAGGCCTCCAACAGGGGTACGTCCCCGAGGAACAGCCCTCGCGCCTGGTCCACCTCGCCGACGACCACCCCCGGGCCGAGCGCGGCCTGACCGCCGGTCAGCGGCAGCCGGCCGAGCAGGGCGCCCAGCAGGGTCGACTTGCCGGACCCGTTCGCCCCGGTCACCGCCACCCGGTCCGCCCAGTCGATCTGGAGGTTCACCGGCCCGAGAGTGAACTCGCCCCGGCGTACGACGGCGTCGCGGAGGGTGGCCACCACGGCGCCGGCGCGGGGTGCGGCGGCGATCTCCATCCGCAGTTCCCACTCCTTGCGCGGCTCCTCCACCACGTCCAGCCGTTCGATCAGCCGCTCGGTCTGCCGGGCCTTCGCGGCCTGCTTCTCGCTCGCCTCGGAGCGGAACTTGCGGCCGATCTTGTCGTTGTCGGTGGCCTTACGCCGGGCGTTACGGACACCCTTGTCCATCCACGACCGCTGGGTCCGGGCACGCGCCTCCAACGACGCCTTCGTGTCGGCGTACTCCTCGAACTCGGCGCGTGCCTGGCGGCGCGCCACCTCCCGCTCCTCCAGGTACGCCCCGTACCCGCCGCCGAACTGGTTGACCTGCTGCTGATGCAGGTCCAACTCCAGCACCCGGGTCACCGTCCGGGACAGGAACTCCCGGTCGTGACTGACCAGCACCGTGCCGGCCCGCAACCCGGTGACGAACTGCTCCAACCGGTCCAGACCGGCCAGATCCAGGTCGTTGGTGGGCTCGTCGAGCAGGAACACGTCGTACCGGCTGAGCAGCAGTGAGGCCAGCCCGGCGCGGGCCGCCTGACCACCGGAGAGGCCGGTCATCTCCTGATCGAGGTCGACGGTCAGCCCCAACTCGGCGGCCACCTCCTCGGCCCGCTCGTCCAGATCCGCCCCGCCCAGGCCGAGCCAGCGCTCCAGGGCGTCCGCGTAGGCGTCGTCCGCGCCCGGCGTACCGGCGGTCAGCGCCTCGGTCGCCGCGTCCAGAGCGGCCTGCGCGCCGGTCACCCCGGTGCGCCGGGCCAGGAACGCCCGTACCGTCTCGCCGGGTCGCCGATCCGGCTCCTGCGGCAGGTGCCCGATGCTCGCGCCGGGCGGGCTCACCGTGACGCTGCCGGCCTCCACCGGCAACAACCCGGCAAGGGTACGCAGCAAGGTCGACTTGCCCGCACCATTCGGCCCGACCAGGCCGATCACGTCGCCCGGAGCCACCACCAGGTCCAACCCGGTGAACAGACTCCGGTCCCCGTGGCCAGCGGCAAGGTCCTTGACGATCAGCGTTGCGCTCACAAGCAGCCGAGCCTACCCGTGGACCCGTCAGCGGTCGGCGGATTAACCGTCCGGCCCGTCCCTCGTCGCCCACCTGCCGCCGGTTCGCGGGTCGGTCGAGGGTGGTTGCGGTGACCTGCCGTGCCAGCCGGCGGTGCACGAGGCAGACTCACGGTCGTGCAGACCACTCTGGCGATCGACTGCGGCGGCGGTGGGATCAAGGCGTCCGTGCTCGACGGCGCGGGCACCATGCGAGCGCAACCGCTACGGGTGCCCACGCCGTACCCGCTGCCGCCGGAACTGTTCGTCAAGACCCTGCTCGACCTGGGGACCCGGCTGCCGTCGGCGGACCGGGTCACGGTCGGGATGCCGGGCATGATCCGCCACGGCGTGGTGGTGGCCACCCCGCACTACGTGACCCGCTCCGGCCCTCGCAGCCGCGTCGACCCGACACTGCTCGCCGAGTGGTCCGGGTACGACGCGCGCACCGCCCTCGCCGGCGCGTTCGGGCTGCCCACCCTGGTGCTCAACGACGCCGAGGTGCACGGTGCCGGGGTGGTTGCGGGTACCGGCTGCGAACTGGTGCTGACCCTGGGCACCGGGCTGGGCAGCGCGCTGTTCGACGGCGGGCGGCTCGCACCGCACCTGGAGCTGTCGCACGCCCCGGTGCGCTGGGGCACGACGTACGACACGTACGTCGGCGAACCGGAACGCCGTCGCCTGGGCGACGCGTTCTGGTCCCGGCGGATCCGGCAGGTGGTCGACGGGTTGCGCCCGGTGTTCCGCTGGGACCGGCTCTACCTCGGCGGCGGCAACTCCCGACTGATCCGCCCCGAACAGCTCGCCCGGATGGGCGACGACGTGGTCGTGGTCCCCAACAGCGCCGGCATCGTCGGCGGCGTCCGCGCCTGGGACCTCGCCCCCGTGTAAGGGCCCCTCGCCCGCCGCCGGGCGCGCAAGGAGCGGCCGGGGAACACTCGCGGTACGTCCGGTGTTGTGCCAGCGTCGGGACAGTGCTGCGGCACGGAAGGGGTGGTCGGAGTGGATCTTTTGACCGAGTACCGGCGGGCGACCCTGTTCTTCGAGTCGGGCGACCCGACCGGAGCGGCCCGGCTGCTCGAACCGATCATCGAGGCCGAGCCGGACAACGCGGCGGTACGGCAGCTGCTGGCCCGGGCGTACTTCCAGTCCGCCCAGCTCGGCCGCGCCGAGGAGCACCTGCGGGAGCTGGTCGACCGCAACCCCAGCGACCACTACGCCCACCACGTGCTGGGCCGGACGCTGGAACGGCTCAACCGGCACACCGACGCGCTGCGCCACCTGCGCATCGCGGCGGCCATGCACAACGCCAACAACGACTACACGACCGCCCTGCGGCGGGTCGAGACCCGGCTCGGCGCACGCGCCCGCTGAGCACCGGCACATCCGAAGGGGCAGCCCGCACGGGCTGCCCCTTCGGCGCGTCCGGACCGGCCACCGCCCTGCCTACCATGGCTCCCAAGGGAACCGACCGGACGGTGGACGCGGCATGAAACTGAAGCTGGACCTGCACGAGATCTTCAACAAGGGCCACGACATCGACCGCGCGCTGCGCGGGATCATGGACGAGGCGGTGGCGAAGAAGGCCACCCTCGTCGAGATCATCCCCGGCAAGGGCTCCGGCCAACTCAAGAAGCGGGTGCTGCGCTTTCTCGACCAGAAGGACGTCAAGCAGCTCTACCACCGGGTCGAAAAGGACTCCAAGAATTTCGGCCGCCTCTTCGTCCACTTCCGCTGGAAATAAAGCTGGTCAGTACTGTTCGATGCTGAGCCTCGACGTGGGGGCCAGGTCGGTGCCCTGGCCGGCTCGTACGTAGTCCCAGGCAGCCAGTGCGATCATCGCGGCGTTGTCCGTCGACCACTTCAGTGGCGGCAGGCACAGCTTGACGTCAAGGGATTCGCAGAGCTTGCCGGCGACCTCTCGCAATTGCGGGCTGGCCGCGACACCGCCGACGATGACCAGGGACTCGGAGGGGTATTCGACAAGCGCGCGCTCGCATTTCTGGGTGAGCACGTCGAGGCAGGCGGCCACGAAGGACGCCGCGACATCCGCGGCTTCGAGGTTTGGATCGCTTTCGAGCAGCCGGCGTACCGCCGTCTTGAGCCCGGAGAACGAGAAGTTGAGGCCGTCGCCGAGCATGGGACGGGGCAGCCCGAAACGGTCCTTGCCCTGCAGCGCCAGGCGGTCGATGACCGGGCCGCCCGGATAGCCCAGGCCCAGCATCCGCGCCACCTTGTCGTACGCCTCGCCGACCGAGTCGTCGCGGGTGGAGCCGACCAGGGAGATCGTGTCCTGATCGCGCATGTGGGCCAGCAGGGTGTGGCCGCCGGAGACGAGCAGGATCAGCGCCGGGTAGGAGACCCGGCGCTCGTTCAGGTCGGCGCTGCGCAGGTGACCGCGCAGGTGGTTGATGCCCAGGACCGGAAGTCCCCAGCCCTGTCCGAGCCCGCGTGCGGTGTCCACGCCCACCATCAGCGAACCGATGAGGCCCGGGCCCCGGGTGACACCGATGGCCCGCAGATCCTTGGGCCGGATGCCTGCGTCCTCGATCGCCATGCGTACCGCGGGGATCGCCTTGTCGACGTGGGCGCGGCTCGCCACTTCCGGATAGACCCCGCCGTAACGATCGTGGAGGCTGGCCTGCGACACGATGACCGACGACAATACCGTGCCGTCCTCCGCGACCACGGCAGCCGCCGTGTCGTCGCACGAGGATTCAATTCCCAGAATCAACTCACCGGTCGACATTCAGCATCCTCAGGATTTCGGTCTCGGACACCACCCCAACCCGCTCCACGACAGGTGGATCTTTTCGGCAGTTCACCAGTGTGGAAGGCACCTTGGACAGCGGCCCTCGGTCAACTGTCACATCGGGTTCGAACAGCAGTGAAGACAGGATGGATGGCACGTTTTCGTGGGTCGGGCCCCCGCTGATGTTAGCGCTGGTGACCAGGAGCGGCCCGGTCTGCGCCAGGATGGTGAGCATCGCCGGATGCGCCGGTATGCGAACCGCCACCTCGTCCCGCCCCACCAGCCAGGCCGGGCGCCGGCCGTCATCGACGAAGCCGACGGCCAGCGTGAGCGGGCCAGGCATGTACGGCGACTCAAGGCAGCGCGAGCATGCCTCGTTGATGTCGACTCCCAGCTCGCTCAACTGCTCGCCGGAGCCGACCATGACGGGAAGGTTCTTCTCCCGAGGGCGGCCTTTCATGGCGAACAGCCGGTCGATCGCCGTCGGGCTGTCCGGGCGTACCGCGAGCCCGTAGACGGTGTCCGTCGGCAGGAGGGCGACCCCTTCCGCCAGGATGATCTCCGCCGCCCTGGTCAACTCGTCGGGGTCACTCATAGGAACACGTCCGATTCCTCGGTCAGCGGACCCACCGGGCCGGGCGACATGCGCTCCTCGCCCGCCTGTGCCATCGCGAGAAGCGTGCTGGCGTCAGGTGCTGCCGGACCGCCGTCCTGCACCTTCAGGCTGGTCGATACGTCCGTCATCTCGGGCCGGTACGCGCCGACCACGGTCAACGCGTCGAAGCCCTGCGCGGTCAGGGAGTTGGCCAGCTCGTCGACGATGACCCAGTAGTCGCCTCGCCTGAGCGTGGCCGGTCGGCCGGGGACGTAGATGCCGGCGTAGACCTCGCTGCTGGCGACACCGCGGGCCGGGCGCAGCGCCAGCACGGGCGAATCCGCCGGTACGGAATGGGCCATCACGCTCAGCGAATCCGTGGCGAACATCGGCAAATCCAATGCGTACGCCAGACCGTTGGCGTACGCGACACCCGCACGAACCGACGTGAGGTTTCCCGGGCCGATGTCCACCGCGATCGCGGCGAGGTCGCTGCTGCGGATGCCGGCCTCGGCGAGAGCCTTGTCCACGAGTCCGGCGATGCCGTCGAAATCCGGCTCGAAGCGGGTGGTCGTCAGCCTGACGCTGGCCGCACTGTCGGTGCCGATGGCGACGGAGTAATCCTTGGTGGACGTCTCGATCGCAAGAATGGCTTTCACTTTACCGCCTGGGTGATTCGACGCTCTAGCTCTTGCAGGACCGGCTGCCAGCGCTGGCATTCCGACGACAGGGTGAAAGTCCGAACCTCAGAACCGGGTTGGGACGCGATTTCCACCTGGAGATGACACGGGAACTCCCCGGAGACCAGGTCGCCCCATTCGACGAGCGTCACGCACTCGTCGGCGTAATCGGCCAACCCCAGATCGCGGTATTCGGCGACGCTGGAGAGTCGGTAGGTGTCGACGTGGAGGACCGTTGTCTCGGTGCCTCGGTAGAAGTTCGCGAGCGTGAAGGTCGGGCTGGTGACCTCGTCGGTGCAGCCGAGTGAATCGGCCAGTGCCTGCACGAAGGCGGTCTTTCCCGCACCGAGATCCCCCCGAAGCAGCACCACGTCCCCGGCGGAGAGACATGGTGCGAGGGCAGCCGCCAAGGCATGAGTCTCCGACAGACTCTTGGCGACATACTCCAAGCTATCCATCATCACCCCAAATTCTCCGGGTCGCGGTTCCAGACCATTTCGATCTTTGATCTTTCAAGCTTGCGGCTACACATGTTACCCGGCTAAGGACTGGATACCTCTGGGCAGGATCGCCGGGCGGTAGGCCCAGGTGAGTACGTTGCGCTTCCCCGCACTCGCCGTAGCGGTCGACGTCACAGGGCATAGGTGCGGGCCACGGCGAGCATCTCGGAGCTGTGCGAGCCGACCACGCCGACGCCCGCAGGGCGAGGGCGGAAACCGGGCAGCGCGTCGAGGCCGTCGCTGACGTCCGTCGCCCGCAGCGCGACCTGCGCTGCCGACGGTACGACGGTCAGGACGACCTCGAACCCCTCCGTCGGTGGGGCGTGGAAGACCACGCCGAAGCCCCACCGACCCTCGCGCTGCTCGACCGGCACCGGGCGACCGGCCACCTGAGCGCTGCGGACCACCGCCGTCGAGGTGTCCACGTGCAGGGTGGCCAGGCGTACCTGCCGTTGGGGGGTGAACCGCAACCGCAGGGTGCGCTCCCCGGCCGTGCCGGTGTCGGACAGCACCTCCAGCCGGGGCGCGGGCAGGTCGGCGGCCTGCGCCGGACCGCCGAGCAGCTCGTCGCGGCCGAGGCCGGGAAAGTCGTCGGCGATGGAGACCGTGGTGTCGACGTACTCCGAGGTCCAGGGTTGTGGGTCGGATTCGAGGCTGAGCCAGCGGGCCTGGCCGGTGCCGGCGTCCAGGGCGTACATCAGGTGGGTGGGTGCGGGATGCGCGGCGTCGAACCGGTCGGCGGCGACCCCTACCCCGGCGAGCACCGCCGCCGCCAGCGCGGCGGCGCCGGCGGGCAGCGCACCGCGACGGCGGGCCCGCAACGCGTCCATGCCCCGCTGACCACCGGCCTCCGGATGCAGCAGGTCCACCACCGGCAGCGCGGCCAGACCGAGCAGTACCGCGAACAACGCCGCGACACCGCCCATCGCCATGCCCAGCGCCGGGAAGAGCAGCACCACGGTCGGTAGCAGGATGACCACCGCCACCGCACCGGCCAGGGTCACCGCGATCACCGGCAGCGGGCCGTCGATGCGGGCGGCCACCGCGACCAGCCCGGCGAGCACGCCGGCCAGGGCAGGCAGAGTCGCCAGGTACGCCCCACCCGGCACCAGCACCGCGAGCAGTACGCCGAGCAGCGCCAGCCAGCCCAGTCCGCCGATGGCCAGCGCGGCGGGACCGATCCGACGGCGGGTCAGCGCGTACCAGGCGAACAGCACGGCGGCGGCGAGCGCCAGCACGGCCAGCCGGTACCAGATCGGCCGGTACGGGTCGAGCAGCATGGCGTTGCCGGGCCGGATGACGCTGATCGCGGCCCAGAGCAGCTGAGCGCCCAGCGGGGCGACCACGATCGGTACGAGGGCCAGCCCGAACCCGGCGGCCAACCGACCACCGGTGACCCGACCTCGACGCCGCGCCCACCAGCCGAGGACGATCACCCCGGCGAGCGCGAGCAGCGCCAACGGCAGCACCAGCGGCCCGGGGTAGCGGGCCAGACCACCGGGGATGGGGAAGTAGGTGGCGTCGTGGTCGGCGGCCAGGTCGGCCAGGTCGATCCGGCCGAACTCGCGGGCCAGGCCGAGCGCGTTGGCGCCGTGGTGCTGGAGGCTGGCCCGGTCCATCGACTCGGGGGTGTCCAGCGGGGTGTGGTAGATCGCGCCGCCGTCGAGGTAGGCCGAGTTCAGCCCGACGAATCCATGGTCGAGGAAGGCGGTGAAGTCGGTGTCGTTGGGCAGCGCGCGGTAGACCTCCACGGCGAACGAGGTGCCGACGGGATGCGGCGCGGCCCGGCCGAAGACGTCGACCAGCGCGGCGTTCTCCGGCGAGGTCTCGAACATGATCACCGGCCCGGTGCTGCCGCGGGCCTCCAGGTTGAGCACGACGCCCTTGCCGGCGGCCAGCGGATGGTCGGCGGCGAACACCGACGCACCGCACAGGCACGCCTCCTCGGCGTCGGTGAAGACGAATACGAGATCGTTTCGGGGGCGCGGGCCGCTGGTCAGCGCCCGGGCCACCTCCAGGATGGCGGCGACGCCCGCCGCGTTGTCGTTGCCGCCCGGCCCGGTCTGCACCGCGTCGTAGTGGGCCACCAGGAACACCGTGCCGGTCGGGTCGGTGCCGGCCAACCGGGCCGTCACGTTGCGTACGCGGGCCAGCGTGGCGCCACCCGCGGCTCCGCTGAGTTGACCGGCCTCTTCGGCGACGGTGTCCTGCACCTCGGGGGTCAGCCCCAGCGCGCGTAGTCGGGCTTCCAGATAGGCCCGCACCTCGTCGTTGGCGGCGCTGCCGGCGGGGTGCCGCTGGCGCGCGACGACCGACACGTGCTCGTACGCCCGATCGGCGCTGAACTCGTCGCGCGGTGCGTCGGCCGGGCGGGGTGCGGGGGGACGGATGGCGAGCAGCGCGAGCGTGCCGACGGCGGCGAGGGCGACCAGGGCGGCGAGCGCGGCGACCAGGCGGTGACGCGGTCGGGACAGGGCACGATCGGCGGCGGGGGGTGCGCCCACGACAGGCTCCTCGGGGGGTGGGGTGGGTGCACATCATCCTCTATGTCGCCCCAGGGCGCTCCGTCGTGTTGTGTGCGAACGTTGTCTAATACAGGATCAGCAGGGCACTCGGAAGGAGCCCGACATCAGCAGCGATCTCCCGCCCGTCGCGGCGGTGGGCCGGCCGCACCGAGGGACCGCCAAGACCGGTCCCTCAGTCGTGTCATGGCCATATCCGCAAGGTGGCCTGGGCGGCAATCCCAACCTGCCGCCCGGCGAACGGCTGCGGGTGCTGCTGGTCGAGGACGACGAGGGCGACGCCTTCCTCGTCGGCGAGTTGCTGGCCGAGACGAACTCCGGGATCGACCTGCTGGTCGCCACCAGTCTCAGCGAAGCCCGTCGACGGATGGCGGGGGTGGACTGCGTCCTGCTGGACCTGGGTCTGCCCGACGCGCAGGGGCTGGACGGCCTGCGGCAGGTGTTGGAGATGTCCGGCAGCGCCGCCGTCTGCGTGTTGACCGGCCGCAGCGACGAGCACCTGGGCATCGTCGCGGTCGCCGAGGGCGCGCAGGACTACCTGGTCAAAGGCCAGGTCGACGGGGTGCTGCTGACCCGGGCGCTGCGCTACGCGGTGGAGCGCAAACGCGCCGACGAGAATGCCCGCCGGCTGCGCGAGGTGGAGCTGCGGCAGGCCGAGTCCGCTCGGTTGGAGCGAGGTCTGCTGCCCCAGCCACTGATGTCGACCGACAAGATCGCCGTGCACACCTTCTATCGACCCGGTCGGCATGCCGCCCTGATCGGGGGTGATTTCTTCGATGTTGTGCAGACCCGTCCCGATCAGGTCGACCTGATCGTCGGCGACGTGTGCGGGCACGGGGTGGACGAGGCGGCGCTCGGGGTCGAGCTTCGGGTCGCCTGGCGGGCGCTGATCCTGGCCGGGGTGCCGGACGACGAGGTGCTGCCCGCGCTGGAGCAGGTGCTGATGAGCGAACGCCGGCTCCAGGAGATCTTTGCCACGGTCGCGACGGTACGCCTCGACCTCGACGGCAACCGGGGGACCGTACGGCTGGCCGGCCACCCTCCGCCGGTCCTGCTCGCCGGGGGCAAGGTGGCGCCGGTGCCCGCGCCGGGCGGACTGCTGCTCGGCGTACGACCCCGGCGTCCGGTCGCCTTCGATCTGGAGTTCGACACCGAGGACTGGTCACTGCTGATGTACACCGATGGTCTGATCGAGGGCCGGGTGGGCGAGGGCGACGAGCGCCTTGACGTGCCCGGACTGACCCGACTGTTGCAGGAACCGGACAGCCGCCACGTCGCGCTGCCCGCGCTACCGGCCTGGCTGGTCGGGCGCGCCGAGCAGCTCAACGGCGGCCCGTTCGCCGACGACGTGGCGATGCTGCTGGTCACCCGGGGCGGTGGCCGATGAGCGTCGACGTCAGCTGGTGGACGCTGCGCCGCCGGGTGCTGGCGCTGCTCGGGGTGGCCGGCGTGCTGCTGCTCAGCGTCGCCGTGGCCGAGGCGGTCGTCGCCACCAAGAACCGCGAGTACACCGACGTGCTCCTGGTGGAGGTCGGCCCGCTGCGGGTGCAGGGCCAGGAGATGCTCAACGCCCTGCTCGACCAGGAGACCGCCGTACGCGGCTATGCGGTGACCGCCGATCCGGAGGACCTCGCCCCGTACGAGCAGGGTCTGGCTCAGGAACGGGCGACCGCGCAGGAGATCCGGAAGCTGTCCGCCAAGTACCCCGCGATCGTGGCGGACCTTGAGGCGGTGCAGCAGCAGGCGGACGAGTGGCGGCGCGGCGTGGCCCAGCCGGTGATCGAGACGACCCGGACCGAGGGCACCGACGCCGGCCAGGCGCTGCTGACCGACGAGGCGCGACAGCGGTTCGACGAGGTGCGTGGTGCGGTCTCCGCGCTCCAGGACGAGATCCTCACCGCCCGGGAGGCCACCGCCGACAACGTGGAGCGGACCGGCAACCTCCTGGTCATCCTGCTCATCGTCGCCGCGCTCGTGGTGGCCACGGCCGGCATCGCCCTGCTGCTGGCGCTGGACCGGATGGTGCTGCGCCCGCTGACCGGCCTGGCCGGGCAGGTCAGAGAGGTAGTTACGGGTGACTACGCGCACCGGATCGTCGGCACCGGGCCGCCGGAGTTCCAGACCCTCGGCGCGGACGTGGACGCCATGCGCCAGCGGATCGCGGCCGACCTCGCCGAGGTACGCGAGGCACGGGAGCGCATCGAGTGGGTCAACGCCCAGTTGCAGAAGCAGGCCGAGGAGTTGACCCGGTCCAACCGTGACCTGGAGCAGTTCGCCTACGTCGCCTCGCACGACCTCCAGGAGCCGCTGCGCAAGGTGGCGAGCTTCTGCCAGCTGCTGCAACGCCGGTACGCGGGCCGCCTCGACGAGCGGGCCGACCAGTACATCGCCTTCGCCGTGGACGGCGCCCAGCGGATGCAGCGGCTGATCAACGACCTGCTGGCGTTCTCCCGGATCGGTCGGCTCACCGCAGGCTTCACCGAGGTCGACCTGAACAGCCTGATGGCCGACGTCGCCGCGCAGACCGAACCGGCCCGGCAGTACGCCGACGCCGAGCTGACCTGGGGCAACCTGCCGGTGATCCGGGGCGAGGAACCACTGCTGACCAACCTGCTGGTCAACCTGGTCAGCAACTCGGTCAAGTTCCGTCGACCCGACGTACCGCCGAAGGTGCATGTCTCGGCCCGGCTGGTCGGCGAGGAATGGGAGATCAGCTGCCAGGACAACGGCATCGGGATCGAGCCGGAGTTCGCCGACAAGATCTTCGTGATCTTCCAGCGGCTGCACGCCAAGGACGCCTATCCGGGGACCGGCATCGGGCTGGCCATCGTCAAGAAGATCGTGGAGTACCACGGCGGTCGGGTCTGGGTGGACACCGACGTACCCGAGGGCACGGCGATCCGGTTCACCCTGCCGGCCATGCCCGGCGACGTCGAGGCCGCCCGGCAGAGCGGCCAGCCGACGGGCGCGGCGGAGCCGGATTCGGACCTGGCCGACCGTGACGCATCACCGGCCGTCGGCGAGCAGGCCGGCGGTGACGGTACGGTCAGCGTGGACGCCGACACGGATTCGGCTGCCCGATCGGCCGACGACGCGGCAGCGGACACCGCCGGGGCGCGGCCGGCCGACGTGGCCCGCCAGGGCGGCGCGGACGCAGCCACCGGCGAGGCGCCCGGTAGGGGTGGGCGGTCGGGTAGCGGTGACACAGGTGGGATGAAGGAGGCGGTGGGATGACCGCGCCAGCGGACGGCAACAGCCCGATCGAGGTGCTGCTCGTCGAGGACGACCCGGGTGACGTGCTGATGACCCGGGAGGCTTTCGAGGAGCACAAGCTGCGGAACCGGCTCAACGTCGTCTCCGATGGCGCCGAGGCGCTGGCCTACCTGCGCCGCGAGGGCCAGTACGCCGACGCGGTGCTGCCGGATCTGATCCTGCTCGACCTGAACCTGCCGCGCCGGGACGGCCGGGAGGTGCTGGAGGAGATCAAGAACGACGAGCAGTTCCGCCGGATCCCGGTGGTGGTGCTGACCACCTCCCAGGCCGACGAGGACATCCTGCGCAGCTACCAGCTGCACGCGAACGCGTACGTCACCAAGCCGGTGGACTTCGAGCGGTTCATCTCGGTGGTCCGACAGATCGACGAGTTCTTCGTCAGCGTGGTGAAGCTGCCGCCGCGTGGCTGACACACTGCTCGACGACGTCGCCGGGCTGCTGCGGGAGACCGCCGACCGGATCGTACTTCCGTTGTTCCGTCACCTCGACGACGCCGACGTGACCGAGAAGGCCCCCGGCGAACTGGTCACGGTCGCCGACCAGCGGGCCGAGGAGGCGATCGCCGCCGGGTTGCGTCGACTCCGACCGAACTCGCTCGTGGTGGGCGAGGAGGGCGTGGCGGCGGACCCGAGCCTGCTGCGTCACCTGCGCACCGCCGGAGACGTGTGGCTGGTCGACCCGATCGACGGCACCGCCAACTTCGCGGCCGGACGCCGCCCGTTCGCCCTGATGATCGCCCTGCTCACCGCCGGTGAGCCGGTGGCCGGCTGGATCTTCGACCCGCTGGCGGACACCCTGGCGACGGGCTGGCTGGAGACCGGCGCCTACCTCGACGGCAACCCGCTGCGCCTGCCGACCGACGCGCCGCCGATCGGCGAGCTACGGGGCGCGGCGATGACCAGGTTCCTGCCGCCCTCGTCGCGGCGAACCGTCGAGGCGGGCGGCGCACAGGTCGGCGAGTTGCTGCCCGGCCAACACTGCGCCGGCCGGGAATACCTCGACCTGCTCACCGGTGACCAGCAGTTCGTCGTCTTCTGGCGCACCCTGCCCTGGGACCACGGCCCGGGCACCCTGCTGGTACGGGCCGCCGGCGGGGTGGCCCGCCGCTTCGACGGCACGGACTACCACCCCGCCGACACCACCGAAGGCCTCCTGGTAGCCACCAACGAAGAGATCTGGCACCAGGTCCAATCCACCCTCCTCCCCACTCGCCCCTAACCCACCGGCCCCGCGCCCCGCGCCCTTCGCCCCGCTCTCCGCGTTGATCAAGAAGTTCTGGTCGCCCTCAGCCCGGATCTCGACCAAAACCTCTTGATCACGCGGCAGGTCGGGCCGCGGGCGGGCCGGCGGGCCACCAGGGTTCGGGCCGGCGGGTCGGTCAGCGCAGCAGGTTGCCTGATGGGCCGCCCGCGGGGTGGTAGTGCGGGGGTGTGGTGGGCGGAGGGTTAGGTGGCCGTTGCGGTGGGTGGGTAATTGACGGGTGTGGGGGTCGGGGGACTGGTCGGGCAGGGCGGTTCCGGTATTCTGACCGGCGGTCTACCACCAGCAGGCCGCCGATCGGCGCCGGCGGGGGCCGCCGCCGCGCAGTGATCTCACCGGGGGGCCGGCGGACGACGAAAGGATGCTTTCGTGCGCAGGTCCATGCCCGTGCGGCGGCGCTTACATCGGCCGCTGATCACCCTGCTCGCCGCCGTGGCGTTGCTGCTCGGCGTCGGTGCCGTCCCGGCGTACGCCGAGCCCAACGAGGGGGGCAGCAAGAAGCTGCGGGACACCTTGGAGGCCACCGCCAAGGCGCACATCGAGGCCAAGCGCAAGCTCGACGGCTCCAAGAAGCGTCAGAAGAAGATGGCCAAGGAGCTGTCCGAGCTGGAGGGGCGGCTGTCCGAGCTGAGCGTGATGGTCGGTGAGGTGGCCGCACAGTCGTACCGGATCGGTCGGCTCAGTGCCGCCGCCGCGCTGCTGGACAGCGGCACCCCGGAGGCCTTCGTGCAGCGGGCCGCCAGCCTCGACATGATGGCCCAGCGGGACGGCCGTCGGGTGCGCGAGCTGACCGAGGCCCGCGAGCAGACCCGGCAGGCCAAGCTCGCGATCAACGCCGAGGTGCGGGAGCAGACCAAGCAGCTCGCCGTGATCGCGAAGAAGAAGAAGGAGACCGAGGCGGCGCTGGCCGCGGTCAGCTCGGGTACCAGCGGCGGCTTCAGCGGCGGCAGCGCCACGTCGGCCAAGCCGGCGCCGCGCAACGCCAACGGCTCCTGGCCGTCCGAGTCCTGCTCGGTGAACGACCCGACCACCTCCGGCTGCATCACGCCACGCACCCTGCACGCGCTCCAGCAGACCAAGGCCGCCGGATACAAGCGGTACGTCTCCTGCTACCGCAGCGGTGGTTCCGGTGAGCACCCCAAGGGTCGGGCCTGTGACTTCTCCGCCGCCACCAACGGCTTCGAGAACCGCACGGCCACCGGCGGGGACAAGGCGTACGGGGACAGCCTGGCCGCCTGGCACGTACGCAACGCCGACCGGCTCGGTGTGCTGTACGTCATCTGGTACCGGCAGATCTGGCATCCGGGCACCGGCTGGCGAGCGTACGGCGGCAGCGGCAGTCCCGCCGCAGACCACACGAACCATGTTCATCTCTCGATGTACTGACCCGCGGCCGGTTACGGGCTGCGTACCATCGCCACGATGAACTCTCCATCACCTGACGTCGCGGCACCCACCGCGTCGGCCGAACCGGCGACCCCACGGGCGCTGCCCAACGGGCTCGCCGCGTTTCTGGTCTTCTACTCCAGCGGCGCCGTCCTGGTCCTGGAGACCGCCGCGCTGCGCCTGGTCGGGCCGTACGTCGGGGTGACGCTGCAGGTGACCAGTTCGGTCATCGGCATCGCGTTGGCCGCCATCGCGTACGGGGCCTGGGCGGGCGGCTGGCTGGCCGACAAGCGCAATCCGCGTACGCTGCTGGCCCCGGCTCTGGTGCTCTCCGGCATCGCCACCGCGATCACCCTGCCGGCGGTGCGCTACGCGGGTGAGGTGCTCAAGGGTGACACCGCCAGCGCGATCCTGTTGCTGGTCGCGGTGGCCGTGTTCGCCCCCGCGATGCTGCTGTCCGCGGTCACCCCGCTGGTGGTCAAGCTGCAACTCGCCGACCTGCGCCGCACCGGCCAGGTGGTCGGTCGGCTCTCCGGCATCGGCACGCTGGGCGCGGTCACGGCCACCCTGGTCACCGGCTTCGTGCTGGTCGCCGCGCTGCCCAGCACGGTCATCCTGTTCGGGCTGGCCGCCTCGCTCGGCATCACCGGCATCGCCCTCGGCGTGTACCTGCACCGCCAGGACCGGGCGACGCTGCCCGGCCCGGCCCGGGTCAAGGCCGCGTTGGCGGTGCTCGGCCTGGCCGGCGCGGGGCTGACCATGATCGCGCCGAACCCGTGCGACGTGGAGACGGCGTACCACTGTGCCCGGGTCGAAACCGATCCCGGCCGCGAGAGCGGGCGGACGCTGCTGCTCAACTCGGCCCAGCACTCGTACGTGGATCTCGCCGACCCGACCCACCTGGAGTACGCGTACACCCGGTGGATCGGGGCGGTGGCCGATGTGATGGCCCCCGAGGGGCAGCGGCTCGACGCGCTGCACCTGGGCGGGGGCGGGTTCACCGTGCCGCGCTACCTGACCGCCACCCGGCCCGGCACCGACAACCTGGTCTTCGAGCTCGACGGCGGGCTGGTCGCCCTGGGCGAGCAGCACCTCGGCGTACGCCAGGGGCCGGATCTCGAGGTGATGGTGGGCGACGCCCGGCTGTGGACGGCCCGGCAGGCGACGGACAGCCGGGACTTCGTGGTCGGTGACGCGTTCGGGCATCTGGTGGTGCCCTGGCACCTGGCCACCCGGGAGATGGCCGCCGACATCAGGCGGGTCGTCCGCCCCGGCGGGGTGTACGTGCAGAACGTCATCGACTATCCGCCGCTGCGGTTCATCCGCAGCGAGGTGGCCACCGTCGCCGCCGAGTTCCGGCATGTCGCGCTGGTCGCCCCGCCGGAGGCGCTGGCCGGCGAGCGGGGCGCGAACTTCCTCATCGTCGCCTCCGACGCGCCGTTGCCGCTGGCCGCGCTCCGCGCCCGGCTGGACGCCGACAACGAGCCGGTCAGCCTGCTCAGCGGCGGAGACCTGACCGACTTCATCGGTGACGCGCTGGTGCTCACCGACGACTACGCACCGGTGGACCAACTGCTCGCCACCGCCTGATCGGGTGACATCCTTGACCGAATCCGCTCAGAAAGGTGTAGCGGGGTTCGCTTCGGGCAACAAGGCCGACCATGGGTGCAGAGGTACGCAGGGGCGCGCAGCTGCTTGGTGAGCGGTACCGGTTGATCGAGCAACTGGGCACGGGCGGGATGTCCGTCGTCTGGCGTGGCTACGACGAGGTGCTGGGCCGGCAGGTCGCGGTCAAGGTCCTGGCGTCCCGGCTGGCCAGCGACCGGGCGTTCCGCCACCGGATCCGCAGCGAGGCCCAGGCCGCCGCCCGGCTCTGCCACCCCAACATCACAAACGTGTACGACTACGGCGAGTCCCAGCAGGTCGGCCTGACCGTGCCGTACGTGGTGATGGAGTTGATCGACGGCGCGCCGCTGACCGCCCGACTCTCCGGCGTGGGCGTCCTGCCCTGGCGGGAGGCGGTGACGATCGCGGCCGAGGTGGCCTCCGCGCTGGCCACCGCACACGCCCGTGGCGTGGTGCACCGCGATGTGACCCCCGGCAACGTGATGCTCACCGCGACCGGCGTGAAGGTGGTCGACTTCGGCATCTCGGCGTTGGTGGGGGAGAGCGAGAAGAGCGCGGACGGCACGCTGCTCGGCACGCCCGCCTACCTCGCCCCGGAACGCCTCGACAACGGTCAGGTCAGCCCCGCCACCGACGTGTACGCGGTGGGTCTGCTGCTCTACCGGATGCTGACCGGCCGGCTGCCCTGGCAGGCCGACACGACCACCCAGATGTTGCGGGCGCACATGTACCGCGAACCGGACCCCATGCCGACGGTGCCGGAGTTGCCCGCCGGGGTCGCCGAACTGGTGCACCGTTGCCTGGCCAAGCGCCCGGCGGACCGGCCCGGTACGGCCGAGCTGGCCGGTACCCTCGCCGAAGCGGTCGGCAAGATCCCGGCCGTGCCGGTGTCGCTGACCGACCAGCGAACCGATCCGATGCTGCTGGCCAGCGCCGGAACCACCATCCTGCCCTGGTCGGTGGCGACGGACGCGCTGCCGCTGACGGGTCTGCGTACCGCTCGACGGCGGGACCGTCGACGTCGGGTCGAGGCGGGGGTGGCCGCCGTCGCGCTGATGGCCGTCACCGCGGCGGTGTGGGGAGTCACCTCCCGCAGCCCGGCCAGCGGCGGCATCGACCAGCCCACCCAGGCTCGGATGGGCGGCGAGGACCGGATTCCGTGCCAGGTGTCGTACGCGCTGCGCAAGGACTCCGGCAAGGACTTCACCGCCGAGTTGAGCCTGACCAACACCGGCGACCGGGAACTGCGGGACTGGACGGTCCGGTTCGCCTTCCCCGGTGGGCAGCAGGTGACCGGGGCGAGCCCGGTGCCGGCCCGCCAACAGGGGCACGCGGTCGCGGTCCAGGCCGCCCCGGAGCATCCGGCCCTGAAGCCCGGCGCGACCGAGAAGTTGCGCCTGACCGGGACGTACACCGGGACGAATCCGCTGCCGGTGGAGTTCCGCCTGGGTGACGAGCAGTGCGGGGTGCAGGTGTCCGGCATCGCCGGCAGCGCACCGACCCCGAAGCCGGTGAAGGCGGCCGGCGGCAAGGCCGGTTCCGGTGGCTCGGACAAGGCGAAGACCAAGCCGGAGAAGGCCAAGCCGGGCAAGAAGGCCGAGCCGGGTAAGAAGGACACCCCTGCCAAGAAGAAGGGCCCCGACAAGAAGGAGCAGCAGGCCAAGGGGACTCCGGCGAAGGGGAAGCCGGAGAAGACCAAGGCGGCCAAGCGGGGCAAGCCGAAGACGCCGCCCGGCAGGAAAGCCTGAGCGATCGGGTCAGGTCAGCGAAGCGAAAGCCTGAACCTGATCGATGGTTCCCTCGACGATGACGATGTCGTCGGGGCCGAGCAGCAGGCTGTCGGAGACGTAGCGATAGCGCTGCTCGGCTGGCCGCTTGATCCCGATGATCCGTATCCCGTAGCGGTCGAGCAGTTGCTGTTCGCTGACGCGATGCCCGGCCACCGGGGCGGGCACGTGCATCTTCGCGATGGCGAAGGCGTCACCGAACTCCATGAAGTCGAGCATTCGGCTGGCGATCAGATGGGCCATCCGCTCGCCGGTCTCCTTCTCGGGAAAGATCACGTGTTGCGCGCCGACCGCTGACAGGATCTTCGAATGCTGCGTCGAGGTGGCCCGCGCCCAGATCTGCGGCACGCCCAACTCGACAAGCGCGAGCACGGTGAGCACGCTGGACTCCAGGGAAGCGCCGATGGCCACCACGACCCGGTTCAGGTCGGCCACCCCGAGTTGGCGTAACGCCTGGTCGTCGGTGGAATCGGCCTGCGCAACCTGGTCGAGCAGGGCCGACCATTTCTGCACCCGCCGGGAATCACGGTCGATGGCGAGCACTTCGTGACCGAGAGCGCTGAGCGATTCGGCCAGCCGGGAGCCGAACCGGCCGAGGCCGATCACGGCGATGCCATCCGTGTTCGGTTTGCTAGCCGACAATGGGTTGCTCCTCTGGATAGCGGTAGAGCCGGTGACGGGTGTTCAGGGCGATCGCCGAGCCGAGCGTGAGCGGACCGACCCGGCCGATGTACATCAGCACGGTCAGCAGGAGAAGGCCGCTGTCCGGCAGGGCCGACGTCACGCCGGCCGACAGACCGGTGGTGCTGAACGCCGAGGTGATCTCGAACAGCGCCGAGTGGAACGGCACCTTGTTGGTCACGGCGATCAGCAGGGAGGTGCCGACGGCCACGATCGCGACGCTGAGCAGGCTGACCGTGACCGCCTGCCGCTGGCTGGCGGTGGCCACCCGCCGGTGCCCGACCGTGACGTCCGGCTCGCCCCGGATCTCCGCCCAGATGACGAAGGCGAGCAGGAAGAAGGTGGTGACCTTGATGCCTCCGGCGGTGCTCGCGCTGCCACCACCGATGAACATCAATCCGGTCAGCAGTGGATAACTCTCCTCCCGCAGGCCGGTGGTGGACACCACCTCGATCCCGCCGGTACGCGACAGCGCGATCTGGGTGAACGCGGCGAGCAGCTTGTCGGTGACGGCGTACTGGCCGATGGTCCGGGCGTTGCCCCACTCGATCAGCAGGAACGTCAGGAAACCGAGGCCGACCAGAGCGGCGCTGCCCCAGATGGTCAACTTGGTGGCGACCGCCCACCGGGTCGGTCGGCGCCACTCGCGGGCCGCCTCGAACAGAGCCGGAAATCCGAGGCCGCCGATGATGCTGCCGAGCGCCAACGGCAGGCTCACCCACGGGTCGCGGGAGAAGGACAGCAGACCGTGCGGGTAGAGCGAGAAGCCGGAGTTGTTGAACGCCTGGATGGCGTGGAAGCCGCCCGACCACAGGGCACGCCCCAGCGGGTAGTCGTAGCCCAGCCAGAGCCGCGCGGTGACGATGGCCGTCATCACCGTCTCACAGACCAGCACCGTCCCACCGATGTGCAGCAGCAGGCGACGGAGGTTGCCGATCCCGTACTCCAGGGTCTCCGCCTGCACCAGCATCCGGTTGTGCAGACCGAGCCGCCGGGACACCGTCAGGATCACCAACGCGGCGCCGGTGAGGATGCCCAGCCCGCCGATCTGCGTGAGCACCGTGATCACGATCAGGCCGGGGGTGGACCAGAATCCCGGTGTGTCCACGACGGCCAGCCCGGTGACCGAGATCGCCGAGGTGGCGGTGAACAGTGCGGTGAGCGTCGGCGCCGCCTCGTGGCGGACCGTCATCGACGGCAGCATCAGCAGGCCGGTGCCGATTCCGATCGCCAGGAGGAAAGCGAGCGGCACCAGCCGTACGGGGTGACGAAGGAACCGGCGCACCAGACAATCCTCTGATTTCAACCGATCCCGAACTGCGGAAATCGAAATCCCGAGGATTCACCGGGGGGCTGAGGACCGCCCCTGAGCGGGGTGGTCCTCAGCCGAGCCGGATTCAGGACCGTGCGTCTCGACGACGTCGCATGGCGACGAATGCGGTACCGAGCAGTACCGACCCGACGCCCAGAACGGCGAGGAAGACGAGGCTGCCGGTGCCACCGGAGCCCCCGGTGATCGGCAGGTGGCTCTTGGTGGGCGTCGGCGTCACCGTCGGCGTGACGGTCGGGGTCGGCGTCGGCGTAACGGTGGGGGTCGGCGTCGGAGTGGGCGTGGGCGTGGGGGTCGGAGTGGGGCTGGCCGCGCAGGTGTGGGTGAGCACGAACTGCAGGCCCGGATCGGGGTCGCCGGTCACCACCGCCGTCGCGTCCAGCAGCGTCCAACCGGCGGGCAGGATGATCCATGCCTTGCTGGTGCCGATCCGGACGATGGCGCTGTCTTCCGCGTCGGGGATCGTCACGGTGGTGGTGCCGTCGTCCGGGATGCTGAAGGTTGCGGTGACCGAGACGAAGTCCCGGGTGTTGCTGGGCAGGTTGAAGACCCAGACATCCTGGTCCGGGTACGGTCCGCCACCAAGGTTGGGGTCACAGTCCTGCGTGAAGTCGGCGGCCGTCGTCGGCACGTTCCCCGGGTTGATGCTGATTGTCGTGGTGTTCGGCTCCGGCTGCGGTTGTGCCTGTGCTGCCACCGCCGTCCCGAGCAGCAGCGCTCCGGCTGCAGTGCCGGCGGTGGCCAGCCGGGCGAGCGTCCTTCTCATTTCTACCCCCGTAGGTCGTTCCGGCACCAAGTGGTGCCAGCGGAGAAGGTAGCGGGGTCAATGGTCGCTATGGGTAGATTCACCTATTAATTCCCAAACTTGCCCGGTGTCCCTCGATTCACGGATGGGATGTGGCCTCGGCGTCGGGGCAGCTGATGGCGGGCGGCGACACACGATCGCTGCTGGCCGTGGGATCTCGGGCCATAGCTTGGCCGGCTCGTCACCGCCTCATCGTCATCGCTGTAACCGGAAGCCACCCACCTCTGGCTACTTGTGTGCTTCCGCCACATAGCCCGTGGGTGACGTCACTTCTAGCGTGAGCCGACACATAAGGTTTCCCTCCCTCTGAGTCCTCACGTGGAGTCGCAATGACGGTCCGGACGACACGGCGGGTGTTCCTGTCCGCCGCAACGATGATGGCCGCGACGATGGTCGCCACGGCCTGTGGCAGCCCGCAGGACACCGCCAACGGCGGTGGCGACAGCGCCGCGCCGGTGAAGGTTGGCCTGGTCTACTCCCAGTCGGGTGCGCTGGCCAGTTACGGAAAGCAGTACATCGAAGGGTTCCGGGCCGGTCTGGATTTCGCCACCGGCGGCACCAACAAGGTCGGCGACCGGGCGATCGAGATCACCGAGGTCGACGACGCCGGTGACCCGGCGAAGGCGGTCTCCGCGGCCAAGGACCTGATCGGCAAGGGCAACAAGATCATCGCTGGCTCGACGGCGTCCGGTGTGGCGCTTCAGGTCGCCCCGATCGCCGCCCAGAACAAGGTGCTGTTCATCTCCGGCCCGGCCGCCACCGACGCGGTGACCGGCGCGAACAAGTACACGTTCCGCTCCGGCCGGCAGTCGTACCAGGACGTGGTGACCGCCAAGTCGTTCATCGGTGACCCGACCGGCAAGAAGGTCGTGGTGTTCGCCCAGGATGGCGCCTTCGGTGACGCCAACGAGGCGGCGGTCAAGGCCGTGATCGGGGGCGCCGGGGCGACCGTCAGCGCGGTTCGGGCGCCGGCCAGCGCCACCGAGTTCACCCCGTTCGCCAGCCAGATCAAGTCCGCCAAGCCGGACCTGATCTTCGTCGCCTGGGCCGGCACCACCGCCCCGGCGATGTGGCAGACGCTGGACCAGCAGGGCGTACTCAGCTCCACCACGGTCGTCACCGGCCTGGACATCCGGGCCTCCTGGCCCACCTTCGGCGCGGCCGGTACCAAGATCTCCTTCCTGTCGCACTACTTCGACGGGGCCAGCGACACCGAGGCGGCCAAGGCCGCGAAGGCGAAGATCCCCGGTGGCACCCTCGACCTGTTCCACCCGGACGGCTTCGCCGCCGCCCAGATGGTGGTGCGGGCCGTGCAGGAGGGCGGCGACGACGTCGAGAAGATGATCACCGCGCTGGAGGGCTGGAGCTTCGAGGGCGTGAAGGGCACCATGACCATCCGCGCCGAGGACCACGCTCTGCTCCAGCCGATGTACCAGGCGAGCCTGACCGGCAGCGGCGACGCCTTCACCGCCACCGCCCAGAAGGCGCTCACCGGTGACGAGGCCGCGCCGCCGGTCCAGGCGATGAAGGGCTGAGGTACGTCATGCTCGCCACCCGCGGTCTGACCTGGCGGATCGGTGAGGTCGCCATCGTCGACGCCGTCGACATCGACCTGGCACCCGGGGAGTTCCTCGGCGTGATCGGGCCCAACGGCGCCGGCAAGACCTCACTGTTCAACCTGATCACCGGCCTGCGTCGGCCCACCGAGGGCCAGGTCACCCTGGACGGGCAGGACATCTCCACCCTGCCGCCGCACCGACGGGCCCGGCTCGGCCTGGGGCGTACCTTCCAGGCGTCCTCGGTCTTCGGCTCGCTGAGCGTGCGGGAGAACGTCCGGCTCGCCGTGCAGGCACACCGCGGGGGCTCGATGAAGCTGTGGCGGCGGGCGGCGGCCGACCGGGAGGTGGCCGCCGCCGCCGACGCGGCGCTGGACCGGGTCGGCCTCGCCCACCGGGGTACGGCGTTGGCCGGCACCCTCGCGCACGGCGAGAAGCGCAAGCTGGAGATCGCGCTGCTGCTGGCCGGCGAACCACGGGTGATGCTGCTCGACGAGCCGATGGCCGGGGTCAGCGCCGAGGACGTACCGGAACTGGTCCAGGTCATCCGCTCGTTGACCGGCGACAGCGGTCGGTCGGTGCTGATGGTCGAGCACCACATGGACGTGATCCTCGAACTGGCCGACCGGATCGCCGTGATGCACCACGGCGCCCTGCTGGCCTGCGACACCCCGGAGACGGTGATGGCCAACCCGACGGTGCAAGAGGCCTATCTGGGGGAGGAGCTCTGATGGAGCCGATCTTGTCAGTGCAGGACCTGTCGGTACGGATCGCCGGACTGCACATCCTGCAAGGGGTGTCGTTCACGGTCGCGCCGACCGGGGTCACCGTGCTGCTCGGCCGCAACGGCGTCGGCAAGACCACCACGCTGCGCGCCCTTGTCGGGCTGACCCCCCGCAACGGCGAGGTACGCGGCACCGTCCGGATGCAGTCGGCGACGCTGCTCGGCCAACCGACACACCGGCTGGTGCGCGGCGGGCTCGGCTACGTGCCGGAGGACCGGTGCGTCTTCGCCGGACTCACCGTCGCGGAAAACCTGCGGCTCGCCGAGCGGCGCGGCAGCACCCCGGCGTACGACCGGGTCTTCGCGCTCTTTCCCGAGTTGCAGCGACGGTCCCGGCAGCGGGCCGGTTCGCTCTCCGGTGGGCAGCAGCAGATGCTCGCCATCGGCCGGGTGCTGATCAACGACAACCGGCTGCTGCTGGTCGACGAGCCGACCAAGGGGTTGGCGCCGAAGGTGGTGACCGAGGTGGCCGAGGTGTTGGCGCGGGTCGCCGAATCCGTGCCGGTGCTGCTGGTGGAGCAGAACCTGGCCGTGGTCCGGCGACTGGCCCGCGACGCGGTGGTGCTGGCCGCCGGCCAGGTGGCCTGGACCGGCGACGCCCAGCGGCTGCTGGCGGAGACCGAACTGACCCGGTCACTGCTCGGCGTCGGCTCGGCCGAGGGCCACCACGCCGCGCCCGGCAGTCAGCACGCCACGCCCGGCACCGGACGGAAGGACGGGCACTGATGGACGCGGTCATCCTGTTGACGCTGACCGGGCTCGGTCTGGCGGCGCTCTACTTCCTGGTGGCCTCCGGCCTGTCACTGGTCTTCGGCCTGGCCGACGTGCTCAACTTCGCGCACGGGCTGTTCCTCGGCGTCGGGGCGTACGCGACCTGGTGGGCGGCGGGGAACCTGCCCGGCGCCGGTTCCGACGGCTTCGGTTTCGTGGTCGCGGTCGCCTTCGGGGTGGCCGCCGGCACGCTGATGGCGGTGCTGGTCGAACTGGTGCTGATCCGGCCGCTCTACTCCCGCACCATCGAGCAGGTGCTGGTCACCGTCGGCCTCTCCCTGGCCGGGGTGGCGTTGTTGCAGGCCACCTGGGGTGCCGACGCCCGGCCGTTCCCCCGTCCGGAGTGGACCCGGCAGGTGACGACGATCCTCGGTGCACAGGTACCCAACGGGGGGTTGCTGCTGATTGTCGCTGCGGTGCTGGTGCTCGCCGCGATCCTGGCCTTCCTCCAGTGGACCCGCTACGGCCTGATCATCCGGGCCGGGGTGGAGAACCGGGAGATGGTGACCGCGCTGGGCATCGACGTCCGCAAGGCGTTCACCCTGGTCTTCGCCATCGGTGGCGCGGCGGCGGCGCTGGCCGGCGCGCTGGGCAGCGTCTACTTCGGCACCGTCTCACCCCAGCAGGGCGGCTCGCTGCTGATCTTCGCGTTCATCGTGGTGGTCATCGGCGGCATGGGTTCGGTCGTCGGGTCCGCGTACGCGGCGGTCGCGGTCGGGCTGCTGCAACAGTTCGTCAACTACTACGGCACCTCCGGGCTGGGCGACATCTGCGTGGTCGCGCTGCTGGCCGTGGTGCTGCTGCTGCGCCCGCAGGGCATCGCCGGAAAGGTGGCAACGGCATGACCGAGGTCAAGAGTCCCGAGGTCACGGCACCTGCGGCGGCGGTGCCGTCGGAGTCGGCCGGCTGGTCCCGGCTGCGCCCGTTCCTGCCCCTGGTCGTACTGGCCGTGGCGCTGATCCTGCCGTACTCGACGCTGCACCTGCCGGGCATCTTCGAGGGCGCGCTGAACTCGCCCGGCACCCTGCAACTGCTCGCCGTCTGCCTGGTCTTCGGTGGTCTGGCGGCCGGCTACGACCTGCTGTTCGGGCGGACCGGGATGCTCTCCTTCGGGCACGCCCTCTACTTCGCCGCCGGGGTGTACGGCACCGACATCCTGATCACCCGGGTCGGGCTGCCGCTCTGGCAGGCCGCGCCGCTGGCGATCGTCGGCGGGATCATCCTCGCCGGTCTGGTCGGTGCGGTTGCCCTGCGTACGGTCGGCATCGCCTTCGCCATGGTGACGTTGGCCTTCGCCCAGGTCGGGGCGATCCTGGTGGCCCGCGACTTCGGTGGGCTCACCGGTGGTGAGGAAGGGCTGCCGCTGGACGTGACCGGGGTGCCGGCCGGGCTGGTCGGGGTGGCCAACACGGTCAACCTGTACTGGCTGGCGTTGGCGTACCTGGTCGTGGTGGTCTTCGTGGTGCACCGGGTCAGCAACTCGCCGACCGGGCGGGTGCTGGCCGGAGTACGCGACGACGAGCGGCGCATCGGCGTGCTCGGGCTCGATCCGTACCGTTTCAAGCTGGTCGCCTTCACCCTGGCCGGTGGTCTCGCGGCGGCGGGCGGGGTGGTCTACTGCCTGATCGTCGGCGGCGCCTCGCCGCACATCACCAGCAGTGAGCTGACCCTGTCGCTGCTGGTGATGGTGGTGCTCGGCGGCCCCGGCACCCGCTGGGGCCCGGTACTGGGCGGCATCCTCTACATGTACCTGGACCACCGGTTGATCTCGGTGGGCAGTTCGGGGGCCATCGACGCGCTACCGGCCTTCCTCAGCCGCCCGCTGTCCCAGCCCCTCTTCGTCCTCGGCACCGTCTTCATCCTGGCCGTCTACTTCTTCCCCGGTGGCCTGGCCAGCCTCGCCCCCCGACTCGCCCTGCTGCGCAACGCCCTGCGTCTCGGCCCGCGTCGGGAGAGCTGACCACGGGCTGGCGGGCGGCACACCGCGCCGCCCGCTAGCCTCGTGATCCAGGGAGAACCAGGACGCGGGGGAGCGTGGCGTGGACGAGCGGTTGGCAGTGGTCAGCGGCGGTGGTACGGGAATCGGGGCGGCCGTGGCGCGGACGCTCGTCGCCGACGGGTGCTCGGTGCTGATCCTCGGCCGGCGGGCGGAGGTGCTCGCGGCGACGGCCGAACGGATCGGGGCGGAGACCGGCCGACCGGAGGCGGTACGCGCGGTAAGTGTCGACCTCACCGACCACGAGCAGATCGGCCGGGTGGTCGAGGCGGTCGACGGACGGCCGGTCGACGTGCTGGTCAACAACGCCGGCGGCTTCCACAGCGCGCAGAACGACACGCTGGCCGGGATCGCCGCGAACTGGCGGGCGACCCTGGACACCAACGTGCTCACCGCCGTGCTGCTCACCGCGGCGCTGCGACCGGCGCTGCGTCGTCCCGGCGGGCGGGTGATCCTGATCAGCTCGATCGCCGCCCAACGGGGCGGAGGTGACGCGTACTCGGCGGCGAAGGCGGCACTGCACGGCTGGGCGTACAGTCTCGCGACCGAACTCGGGCCCGAGCAGATCACGGTCAACGTGGTCAGCCCCGGCTACGTCGCGGAGACCGAGTTCTTCGTCGGCCGGATGACCCCCGAGGGCCACGCCAAGCGGGTCGCCGCGACCCTCGTCGGCCGAGCCGGCACCCCCGACGACATCGCCGAATCCGTCCGCTACCTCGCCAGCCCCGCCGCCAGCTTCGTCACCGCCCAGATCCTCGGCGTCAACGGCGGCTCAGTCCTAGGCCGCTAACCCCCGCGCGCCTTCCCCCTGACCCCGCTCTGACCCCCGGGCCCGCGTTGATCAAGAGGTTTGCGTCTGGTTCGGGGGCCTGGAGACGCAAACCTCTTGATCAACTTCGCGCCCGGGGTCAGCCGTTGAGGAGGTCGTAGGCGGAGGTGGGGGCTTTCTGGGCCTTGTCGGGGGTGAGGGCGGTGATCGGGGGAGTGGTGCCGAAGTCGTAGTACTCGACCACGTACTCGCTCGCCTTCTTCTTGCCGGCGGCGGGGATCTTCAGGGTGAGCGAGGTGAGGTTGCCGTCCGCGCCGACGACGGCGGTGAACGGGATCGGCTCGGCGGCGTCGCCGAGCGTGGCGATCCCCTCCAGGGCGTCCGCCAGGTCCGGCTGGACGGACGGGTCGATCACTCCGGTGTACGACCCGGCCTCGCCGGCCTGCACGTCGCTGGCGGCGCGAATGATCACCTCGGCGTTGCCGGGGTCGGTGCCCTGGTACGTGGGCAGCGTGTCCGGCCCGTCGAGCTTCGCCGGGTCCATCTCCATCCACTTGGTGGGCAGCTTCATCAGCTTCTGGATGTCCTTCGAACCCTTGAAGTTGACCTTCATCCAGGTCCGCGAGTCGACCATCCGGAAGGACATCTCCAGGGTGAAATCCTTGTCCTTGGTGACGGTGTCGATGTCCATGCCCTGGTTCACCGGGTCGATCACACCTGACACGTCGCCGGAGGTGTCGCTGGTGGTGAAGCGGAAGGCGGGGTCCTCGTCGGTCGGCACCGCCGCCAGCAACTCCTGCTTCGGGTCCGGTGGCGGCGGAGCCGCCTGCGGCGTCTCGTCGTCGCAGCCGGCCACCAGAGCGGCGGTGAGCAGGGCCACCGCGGTGACCGCGATCCGCCGGCCCGTGACGGTGATGCCGGTTCGCTGTGTCATCTCGTCCTCTCTCACTGATCGAACGGCATCGTATGCCAGCAGTTGCGGCCGCGCTGCCGGTGATCCTTCGGCGCTGGTAGAAAGGCCGGATGAGCCAGGAACGCAGCATCGTCCGGGAACGCGCCGAGGAGGTGCTGCGGCGATTGGCCGGCAGCCACGCCCGGCTCCGCGAGGACCAGTGGAGGGCGATCGAGGCGCTGGTGGTCGACCGGCGGCGGGTGCTCTGCGTGCAACGTACGGGCTGGGGCAAGTCGGCCGTCTACTTCGTGGCCACCGCCCTGCTGCGCGACCAGCCCGACCCGGCCGGGCCGACGGTGATCGTCTCGCCGCTGCTGGCGCTCATGCGTAACCAGGTCGAGGCCGCCGCCCGCGCCGGCATCCGGGCCCGCACCATCAACTCCGCGAACCTCGACGAGTGGGACGCGATCACCACGGAGATCCACGCCGGTACGGTGGACGTGCTGCTGATCAGCCCGGAACGGCTGAACAATCCGGACTTCCGCGACGGTGTGCTGCCGAAGCTCGCCGCCACCACCGGCCTGCTGGTGGTCGACGAGGCACACTGCGTCTCCGACTGGGGGCACGACTTCCGGCCGGACTACCGCCGGCTGCGTACCTTCCTGGGCAATTTGCCAACACACACGCCGGTGCTGGCCACCACGGCCACCGCCAACGCCCGGGTGACCCGGGACGTGGCCGAGCAACTCGGCACCGAGCTTGCCGCGCAGGGGCCCGAGGTGCTGGTGCTGCGGGGCAGCCTGGACCGCGAGTCGCTGCGGCTGGGCGTACTCGACCTGCCCACCCCGGCGCACCGGCTCGGCTGGCTCGCCGACCACCTGGACCGGCTGCCGGGCTCCGGCATCATCTACACGTTGACCGTGGCCTCGGCAACGGAGACCGCCGAGTTCCTGCGGACCCGCGGCTGGTCGGTGGCGGCGTACACCGGGCAGGCGGAGGACACCGACCGCCGCGCCGCCGAACAGGACCTGCTCGACAACAAGATCAAGGCGCTGGTGGCGACCAGCGCCCTCGGCATGGGCTTCGACAAGCCGGACCTCGGGTTCGTGGTGCACCTGGGTGCCCCACCCTCGCCGATCGCCTACTACCAGCAGGTCGGCCGGGCCGGCCGGGCCGTCGAACACGCCGAGGTGCTGCTGCTGCCCGGCGTCGAGGACGTGGCCATCTGGCGGTACTTCGCCTCGCTCGCCTTCCCGCCCGAGGATCAGGTCCGCGCGGTGCTCGCCGCCCTGCACACCGACCGGCCGCTCTCCACCCAGGCCCTGGAACCGCTGGTCGACCTGCGTCGGGCCCGCCTGGAGATGATGCTCAAGGTGCTCGACGTCGACGGTGCCGTCCGCCGGGTCCGCGGCGGCTGGCTCGCCACCGGCGAACCCTGGGCCTACGACACCGACCGGTTGCGCCGCGTCGCCACCGCCCGCTCCGCCGAGCAACAGGCCATGCTGGAGTACGCCTCGACGACCAGTTGCCGGATGCGTTACCTGCGCGAATGCCTGGACGACGCCGGGGCCACCGACTGCGGCCGGTGCGACCGGTGCGCCGAACCCCTGTTCACGCCCGACGTGTCACCCACGGCGCTGACCGCCGCACAGACCTTCCTCGGCCGACCCGGTGTGCCGATCGCGCCGAAGAAGCTCTGGCCGACCGGGCTGGAGGCGGTCGGCGTACCCCTCAAGGGGCGGATCGCCCCGGCGGAGCAGGCGCTGCCCGGTCGGGCCGTGGGCCGGCTCTCCGACCTCGGGTGGGGTGACCGGCTGCGCGGCCTGGTCGGGCCCGGCACCCCGGACGGGCCGGTGCCCGACGACGTGGCCGCCGCCGTCATCGAGGTGCTCAAGGCGTGGGCGCACGGCGACGACCCGTGGCCCAGCCGCCCGGTCGGGGTGGTCACCGTCGACTCGACCAGCCATCCCATCCTGATCGACTCGCTGGCGCAGCGAATCGCCGCCGTCGGACGTATCCCGCTGCTGGGCCGGGTGCTCCTCACCGGCCCGTCCGGCACCCCACGCGGAAACAGCGCCCAGCGGGTACGCGCCCTGCACGGCACCCTCACCGTGCCCGACCCACTCGCCGCCGCCCTGGCCGCCCTGACCGGCCCGGTCCTGCTCGTCGACGACCTGGTCGAAACCGGCTGGACCCTCACCATGGCCACCCGCGAACTCCGTCGAGCCTCTGCCCCCGCCATCCTCCCCCTAGCCCTAGCCCTCACCGCGTAACCCTCCCTCCCCTCCCATCCCCTCCCCTCCCGCGCCCCCGCCCTTCCCGCCCCGCGCCCTGCCCTGCCCGCCCCCGCGATCTTGCACTTTTGGTCGGGGCATATCGGGCATAGGTGGTGTCTTGGCGACCAAAAGTGCAAGATCGCGCGAGTGGGTGGGGTGGGCGGGGTGGGGGCGTGGGGGAGGGGGTGGGGGTTGGTGGTTACGGTGGGTGGGGAGCGGGAGGGAGAAAGTGCGTGCTCGGGTCGGTGCGGGGGGACGAGAAGCGGGCTGAGCAGGGGGATCTGCCGGAGGCTGCGGTGGCGGTCGGTGACGGTGACCTGACTGCGGCGGGGCCCGATGGGGGGACCGTCCGGCTGGCGCTGGTGGTCGGTGGTCTGGTGCTGGCCGTACTGCTCGGGTTCGGGCTCGGTCGGATCAACAGTGGCGGATCGGTGGCGGCGAGCGGGCCGCTGGACAGCGCGTTGACCGGTCACACCCACGCGCCGGGAACCGGTGCCCACTCGCACGAAGCGGGGCAGGCGGAGGCTACCGAGGCCGGTGGTCTGGCGGTCAGCCGAGCCGGCTACACCCTCGTACCGCTGTCCGCTGAATTCACCGCTGGGCAGGGCGGTGAGCTGCGGTTCCGCATCCAGGACGGGCAACGTCGACCGGTGACCCGGTTCGCGGTGGTGCACGACAAGCCGATGCACGTGATCGTGGTACGCCGTGACCTGAGCGGCTACCAGCACCTGCACCCGACCATGGCGGCCGACGGCACCTGGTCGGTGCCGCTGACCCTGCCGCAGCCGGGCATCTGGCGGGCGTACGCCGACTTCACGGCCCTCGCCGACGACGGCCGGCAGACCGCGACGACCCTCGGTGTGGACCTGGTCGCACCCGGGGCGTACGCGCCACGCGCCCTTCCCGAGCCTGCGCCCAGCACCACCGTCGACGGGTTGACCGTGGGTTACCAGGGCAGCCCGGAGCCCGGCCTCACCGTGCCGGTGAGCTTCCGGGTCACCGACGCGGACGGCAGCAGCCCGACCCTGGAGCATTACCTCGGGACGTTCGGCCACCTGGTCGCGCTGCGTGAGGGTGACCTCGGCTACCTGCACGTACACCCGGAACCGGAGCTTGTGGACGGTGCGATCCAGTTCTGGCTGACCACGCCCGGGCCGGGGCGTTACCGCCTCTACCTGGACTTCGCCACCGGCGGTGTGGTGCGCACCGCCGAGTTCACCGTGCTGGTGCGCTGACCCGCAGGACAGGGGGACGGCTCCTGGCCGGGCTCGCTACCCGGCGCGGCGGATCGGGCGGCGGGCGAGGTAGCGCAGCAGGTCACGGATGTGGTGCTTCTCCTCGGCCGGCACGGTCGGATCCGCCAGCCGCTGAAGGATCACCCGGACGTCCGCCTCGACCGGGCCCTCGCTGCCCAGTCGCACCGGCCCCGAGCCGGTGTCGGGCAGGCCGAGCGCGCGGAAGGCTGCCGCGACCGGCAGGTCCAAGGCGGCGCAGAAGCCGCGTACCTTGGCCAGTTCCGGGTAGTCCTGCCAGTCGCCGGCCAGCCAGCGAAAGACGGTGGAACGACCGACTCCGGTGTGCGCGGCCAGGTCCGTGACGGTCCACCCACGTTCCTCGCGAGCGTCGTCGATAGCCCGGCGCACGAAGCGCGCAAACGCCATCTGTGGCGATATTTCTGCCGAACCCATCCGGTGGGTCTTCCCTCCCGACCGGCACCTGACGGTGCGTTCTTCGAGAGTAGTACGGGAGAAGCAGGAAACAATTGACTGACCGACCAAGTGGTCTCGGTGGCGGGACCCGTACCCGCCTAACGATCCACAGGCTCCTGACGGAGTAGGGTTTCCAGCCGGGGTGCGACACGCCACTGTTCGACCAACTGTCGGTATTCCGCCTGTTGATCGCGGGTCGGGGCGGCACCCGTACGCCGGGCCCGGATGAGCAGGTTACGCGGAGTATGCGCGGAATCGACGAACTCGACCACCTCGGCCCGGTAGCCGTACAGCCGCAGCAGCCCGGCACGCAGCGCGTCGGTGAGGACGTCTGCGAAGCGCTCCCGCAGGATGCCCTGCCGGGTCAGCAGTCCGTACGGCGCCGGCGCCCCACCGGCCCGGAGCTGCGCCGCCACGTCGTGATGGCAACACGGTGCGGCCAGCACCCACCGCGCCCCCCACCGCACCGCCCGCGCCAGCGCCTCGTCGGTGGCGGTGTCACAAGCATGCAACGCGAGTACGAGATCAGGCGCCGGCTCGACCACGGCGTCGGCGATGCTGCCGGCGACGAAACGCACCCGATCAGCCCAGCCCAGCCGCTCGGCCAACTCGGTGTTACGGCGACGCTGATCCTCGCGTACGTCCACACCGACCAGTTCGATGTCCAGACCACGCTGGGAGAGGTACCGGTACGCGGCGAAGGTCAGGTAGGCGTTGCCGCAGCCAAGGTCGACCACCCGCAGCGGCCCGGTCAGCTCACCGGGCAACGTGGCAGCCAGCGCCCGCAGGAAGGCGTCCACCTGCCGCCGCTTGGCTGCCGAACCGCCGATCTCCGCGAAGATCGGATCCCCCGGATCGAGCAGGTACGCCTTGGCCCGGTCATGCCCACCCGGCACCGCAACAGCCGGCTGCTGGGACGCCGATTCCTGCTGCCAGCGCTCCGTCACGCCGGCTGCCTGCCGCTGCCGCTCGCCCGTGCCGGCCAGTTGCCGGCCCTGCGTCGTGCTGCCGGCTTGCTGCTGGCGTTCTGTCGCCCCGGTCGCTTGTTGGCGTTCTGTCGCCTCGGCCGGTTGCTGGCGCTGTGTCGCCTCGGCCGGTTGCTGGCGCTGTGTCGCCTCGGCCGGTTGCTGGTGGCGTTCTGTCGGCCCGGCCGGTTGCTTGCGTTCTGTCATGCCGGGCTGTTGCTGGTGCTGTGTCGTGCTGGCCTGCTGGTGTTGGGTCGTGATGGCGGCCTGTTGCTGGGTGGCAGGCTGCTCGCCGTTGGCCTGGACCGGCGGTGCCGTCCGCTTGCGGTGCACCTGCGCCTCGCCCGACTTGGTGACCCGCAGTTGCAGCGTGAGGTCCGTAGTCTCGACATGCCAGTTGCCGAAAGGCTCGGCCAGCAGCGCCTCGACCGCCACGTCCGACTCCGGGCCCGGCGACACATTGCGGGTGTACGGCCGCGCTCCATCGGAAGTGACGATCTGCAACCGAGAGCCAGCCTTGAGCGCGACCGGCCGCAGTTCCGCCCGGACCACCGAAGGACGTTGACCACGCCGTCGACCGGCGGCTACAGCTCGGGTCAACCCGGCACCGAGCAGCATCGAGCGGACCTCGGCCAAAGCAGCGTCCAACGGTTCGGGCATAACCCCATCTTCCCTGTTGACCCACCTCCCCCCGCCTCGGGCCTACGCGCCCGCGCCTCGGGCCTACGTGCCTGGTCGCCCTAGCCACCTCAAGATCGTGCTCGATCAGGGATCGAGTGGCCTGGCAGATCGAGCGACACCACTCGATCCCTGATCGAGCACGATCATCGCGGTGGTCAGGGACAGCGGCGCTGCGTGCGCGCGAGTGGCCCGGGACAGGGACGCTGGCTGCCCGCAGGGAGGGGATGAGGTGCCAGTCGGAGTGAGCGCACGATGGCCGGTGCGCGGTGCGCGGTGCGCGGTGCGCGGTGCGCGGTGCGCGGTGCGCGGTGCGCGGTGCGCGGTGCGCGGTGCGCGGTGCGCAGCCGCGACGGAAAGGAATCAGCGGCACGTCGCGTGGCGGGAGAGGTGGCGGGAGGGCGGAGAACAAGTCGCAGGAGGGCAGAGACAAAAGGCCGCACCGCCCGGCCAGGGCGGTGCGGCGACGGGTACGGGTCGGTCAGTCGGTTGCTTCGGCTGCCGTACCGGCGGTGGATGCGACACCACGGCGGCGCCGGCGGCGACGGGGGCGCGGGGCCTCGCCGGTGGCGCTCTCGGTGCCGGCGCTGGTCTCCGTGGTCGCGTCGGCGGCCGTGGTGGCGGCGTCGGTGCCGGTGACGACCTCGCCGGCGCGGCGGCGACGGCGACGGCGGGGGGTACGGGTGCTGCCCTCGCCGGTCGGGTCGGCGGACTCGGTGGTCACCGGGTCGTTGTCGCCGTCCTGACGCGTGCGACCTGCGCCACGGTCGCGACCCTCACCGCGTTCGCGACCTGCGCCACGGTCGCGACCCTCACCGCGTTCGCGACCTGCGCCACGGTCGCGACCCTCACCGCGTCCACGCTCCCCGCGGCGTCCGCCGCGCGGTTCGCTTCGGCGTGACCGTCCGCCGCCCAGGTCTTCCTCGACCTCGGCGGAGAGCCCGGCGCGGGTGCGCTCGGCGGTCGGCAGGGTGCCGGTCACGTCGGTCGGGATGTGCAGGTCGGTGTAGAGGTGCGGGGAGGTGTGGTACGTCTCCTGCGGCTCGGGCATGTCCAGCCCGAGGGTCTTGTCGATGATCCGCCAGCGCGGCATGTCGTCCCAGTCGACGAAGGTCACCGCGACACCGCTCGCGCCCGCCCGGCCGGTGCGGCCGATGCGGTGGGTGTAGGTGTCCTGGTCTTCCGGGCAGTCGTAGTTGATCACGTGGGTGACGCCGGTGACGTCGATGCCCCGGGCCGCGACGTCGGTGGCGACCAGGGTGTCGATCTTCCCGGCCCGGAAGGCCCGCAGGGCCCGCTCGCGGGCGCCCTGGCCGAGGTCACCGTGTACGGCGGCGACGGCGAAGCCGCGGAAGTCGAGATCCTCGGCGACCCGGTCGGCGGCGCGCTTGGTCCGCGTGAAGATCATCGTCAGGCCGCGGCTCTCCGCCTGGAGGATCCGGGCGACGATCTCGACCTTGTTCATCGAGTGGGTGCGGTAGACCAGCTGCTCGGTCTGCGGGGACGGGCCGGTCTCCGCGGTGTGCCCGGCGTGGATCGTGATCGGGTGGCGCAGGAATCGCCGGGACAGCGTCACGATCGGGTCGGGCATGGTCGCCGAGAACAGCATGGTCTGCCGGTCCTCGGGCAGCATCGCCAGGATCCGCTCGACGTCGTCGAGGAAGCCCAGGTCGAGCATCCGGTCGGCCTCGTCCAGCACCAGCGCACGGATGCCGTTGAGGCGCAGGTGCTTCTGCTTGGCGAGGTCGAGCAGCCGGCCCGGCGTGCCGACGAGGATCTCCACGCCCTTGCGCAGCGCCTCGACCTGCGGCTCGTACGCCACGCCGCCGTAGATCGGCAGCACGCGTACGCCCCGGGTGCGGCCGGCGGCCGCGATGTCCTTGGCGACCTGGATGCCCAGCTCGCGGGTGGGTACCACGACCAGCGCCTGGGGCAGGCCGTCGCCGCTGCCCTCGCCGGGCGCGAAGACCCGCTCCAGCAGCGGTACGCCGAAGCCGAGGGTCTTGCCGGTGCCCGTCGGTGCCTGCCCGATCAGGTCGGCGCCGCGCAGTGCGATCGGCAGCGCGTACTCCTGGATGGCGAAGGCGCGGGTGATGCCGGCCGCGGCCAGCGCCTCGACGGTCTCGGCGCGGGCGCCGAGCTCGGCGAAGGTCGGTGCCTCCGGTCGGACCGGGGCGGTCGGGGCCAGTTCCTGGCCGTCGGTGAGGTCTTGAGTCAGCTCACTCATATGGATTTGGGGGTGCCCTCTCGTGGGTGCGCCCCGTCATGTCCTCAGGGCGCGTTCGGTTTGGCGCGGGCCACACGGTCGGCGGCAGAAAGCCGAGCGGACCGGGCCGCACGCGCGCCGTGGGTCGGACTTCGACTCGGAATCGACCGTCACTCGGGATGGAAGCCATCCTCGATCGACTGCGACTCCGGCCGGATCGGCGCCTACGGCAACTCCTCCATGCTACCTGAACGGGCCTTACGCCGTCCTGATTCCGAACCGGCAAGCGTCACCGGGCGGGGTTGTATGTGATGTGTATCACCAGGTAGTGGGGTCTGTCGACCAGTTCGACGCTGGGTCAGGCGTCTCGTTGCGCTCCCCGTGGGCGGTAACCAGCGCGGGTGTCGTCCCGACGCGCCCAATTCGGCGGTGGTCGATCTTCTCGGCCGGGTGGCCCTCGGTGAACTGCTCGCCTTCGAACGAATGGCGGCCGACGCGCATCTTGCGCTGGATCTGCCGCGCCGGCCCGCGTTGAGCGAAATAGCCGCCGCCGGGATCGGGAACTACCGGCGTCCCGGGGACCGCCTCACTGCGCTGGGCGTACGACCCGACGACGCGATGGCACCGTACGTCGAGCCGTTGCAGGCGTACCGCGATTTGACCGTGCCGCACGACTGCGCCGAAGCGGTCACGAAGGCGTACGTCGGCGACGCCGTCACCCGGGGGGCGCTCACCGCCTTGATCGCTCAGGGCGAGCAGGTGGACGTGGCCGGATTGATCCGGCGGCTGACCGACTCGCACACCGCGCGGATGGCCGCCGCCGGACTCAACAACTGACCGTCAGCGGACGGTGAAACCCACCGCACGGGGAGACGCCTCGGCGATCTCCACGTAGGCGACCTTGCTGACCGGCACGATGACCCGCCGGCCCTTCTCGTCGGTCAGGGACAGAGTGCCCTCGCCCCTGGCGACGGCGTCGGTCACGATCCGCTCGATCTCGGCCGGCGACTGCGCGCTCTCCAGGACCAGCTCGCGCGGCGCGTACTGCACGCCGATCTTGACCTCCACTGTGCCTCCTCCGTCGGGCGAAATGGCCGCCCTGCGAAGGCTATCCGATCACAAGGCGGTAGTTCAGGCTGACTCACCTTGCAACGGGAAGCTGGCGATGCCCCGCCAGGAGAGCGCGGCCACCAGTGCCTCGGCCTCGGCCTTGGGCACCTGGCGGCCCCCGGCCAGCCAGAACTGCGCCGCGGTCTCGGCGGCACCGACCAGGCCGGAGGCGAGCAGCTCGGCGTGGGCGCGGCTGACCCCGGTGTCGGAGATGATGGTGTCGGTGATCGCCGCGATGCAGCCCTGCTCGACCCGTTCGACCCGCTGCCGTACGGCCGGGTCGTTGCGCAGGTCGGATTCGAAGACCAGCCGGAAGGCTTCGCTCTCGTGGTCGACGAAGTCGAAGTAGGCCCGCACCGACGCGCCGACCCGCTCCTTGTTGTCGGTGGTGCTGGCCATCGCGTCATGCACCTTGGCGACGATGGCGTCACAGTGCGTGTCGAGCAGGGCCAGGTACAGCTCCATCTTTCCCGGGAAGTGCTGGTACAGCACCGGCTTGGAGACTCCCGCCCGCTCGGCGATGTCGTCCATCGCAGCGGCGTGGTAGCCCTGCGCGACGAACACCTCCTGAGCTGCGGCGAGCAGCTGCTTGCGGCGCGCCGAACGAGGCAGGCGCGTGGGTCGGCCGGCGGTCTGGGCGCCGTTCCCCACAGCGGTCATGGGAACCTCCGAGAATGTTGTACGGGCCGGCATTTCCCCCAAACCGGCCGGGGCCTGGGTGGCCCCTTGCGGAATTGGCCCGCCGCTGTAACTTATCGCCACTGTCGCCACACGGTAGCCTCAGCGGGGGCGACCAAGGAGCGCGCGGTGAGTGAAGCAGGACAGCCCGGTGCCGCCACCCCGGGAGAACACGGCGACGGTACGGGTCAGCGGGATGACCTGGTCCGTTCCGGCAACGGGTGGGCTCCACCGACCGGTGACTGGTCCTGGAACGCGGAGGCCTCCCAGGAGACCGGGGAACGCTGGCGGGTGATTCCGCCGCCGACCGGGTGGTCCACTGCGTCGTCACGCTATGCCGACCTTCCGGCCCCCGCAGGCGAGCCGACGCAGCCGCAGCACTCGGAGCGGGTCAACGGTCAGCAGGTCAACGGCGTGCACCACGGTTCAGATGATCCTTCGGCCGACTGGCACGCTCCAGTGAGCGCCCCGCCCGGGTCACGTGATTCCGGACACGATCCCGCTCACGAACGCCTCGTCCTGCCGGCACCGCGTCCCGTACCGGCCAGTGAGCGCCCCGCGCCGCCGGCCGGCAGCCTGCCGACTTCTGCGCCGCCGGCCGGCAGCCTGCCGACCTCCGCGCCGCCGGCTGGAGTCGTGCCTGCTTCCGCGCCGCCGATGAGCGGCGTACCGATCTCTGCGCCGCCGACCGGCGGCCTGCCGACCTCTGCGCCGCCGGCCGCACAGGTGCCGCCGGTCGGTACCGCCGCGTCGGGCTTCGAGATGCCGCCCGGTCTGCACGCGCCGACCGCCGAGCGCGGTGCGGACGAACCGAGCCGTCCCTCGCGCGGCTGGGACGAGCACCTCGGGTCCGCGTCGAGTGCCGATCCCCGGTGGGCGTCCGCCGACCCCGTCGCCCCGGGCACCGGCGACCAGTCACCCAGCGAAACCGGCGGGTCCTGGCCGACGGAGCCGTCACCGGCCGAGGCCGCGCAGCCCGACTGGGCACGCCGAGGTCCGGCCAGCGACTGGGCGCCGGCCTGGGCGCGCGGCGAGGGCGACCCGTCCGGTCGACGTTCGCGTGAGGCATCCGGCCCGACCTGGGCCCACGAGCCGAATCGGCCGTACGAGCCGGTGCGCGCCGAACCGACCCGCCCCTACGAGGCAGTACGCGTGGAGCAGCCCCGACCGTACGAGGTGGCCGGCTTCGCTTCCGGTCAACGGCCGGAAGAGGTGCCCGGGTTCGCTTCCGGTCAGCGGCCGGAAGCGGGCGCGCAGCAGTCTCCGCCCGATCGACCTGAACAGGGCCCCGCCTGGGCCGAGCAGAGCCAGCCCAGCTGGGCCGAGCAGAGCCAGCCAGGTTGGGCCGAGCAGGGTGGGTCGGACCGGCCGGATACTGCGGTGGCGCCGACCAGCACCCCACCGGCACTGGGACGGCCGACGTGGGCTTCCCGTCCGGCTGACGACCGCTCGGCAGCGGGTCCGAGCGTCGAGCCGGAGGAACGTCCCGCATGGGCGCGTCCGGTCAGCGCTGCGCCGGCCGACGAGGGTCTGCCCTGGGGTTCCCGGGTCGCCCCACCGCCGACGGATGAGCGGCTGCCCTGGGCCCTCGGCCCGGCCAGCGCCCCGCCGGCCAGTGCGTCGACCTCCTGGGAGGGCGCACCCGAGCCCCACTCGGCCGCCTCCGCCCCGGAACCCAGACCCGCCGGGGAACCCAGACCCGCCCCAGAACCGTGGCCCGCTGCGGAGTCCTGGCCCGCCGCAGAACCATGGCCGCCCGCCCCCGAGCCCTGGCCGGCGGCCGACGCCCGGCCACCCGCTGATTTCCGGCCGCCCGTCGATGCCACGTCGGCCGCCGATGCAAGGCCGTCCGTCGATGCCACGCCGTCCGCTGACGTCACATCGGCCGCCGATGTCAGGTCGGCAACCGATGGCAGGCGGCTCGTCAATGTCAGATCGTCCGCCGATGCCAGGCGGCTCGCCGACGTCGGGCCGTCCGCCGAGCTCAGACAGGCTGCGGAGGCCAGGCCAACTGGAGAGTCCAGGCCAGCTGCGGAGGCCAGGCAGGCTGGAGAGCCCAGACCGGCTGGAGAGACCAGGCCGGTCGATGCCAGGCACGCCTCTGATCCCGATGCTGGCTCGGATGCCCAGCGGGCGAGCGACCTGTCCGCCCATCGACCGTTCCGGCTCGGTCCGGTGTCCAGTGAGCGGACGCCGAATCGTTCGGCACCCGTCGACCCGACGACGGCAGCGGGCGCGGCCGATTCGCTGGCCAGTGCCGGCGCGGGCGGGATCGGACGCCACGAGCAGACGCGTGCTGCGAGCGGTGTGCCGAACGCGGCGCCCTACGCGGCACGTCGGTCCGCGCCTGAACCCGTACCGCCGGCGGAACCAGGCAACGGCCGGTCGCCGGACCGCACGTCGGCGGTGTTGCCGCAGCGCGTCCCCGCCGAGCCGGATGTGCCCGTCGTGCCGGAGCCGCCTGCTGTGGAGCCACCTGCCGAAACGCCGGAACTCGCCCGGATCGCCACCCACCTGCGCCGCGACGACGAGCCGGCACCGCTGCGTGAGCGGCCCGAGGGGTTCGACGTCGACGCGATCATCGATGCTGTCCGGGGTGTCGAGGGCGTACGCGATGCGTTGTTGCGCCGTACCCCGGCGGGTGCCCACAGCCTGCGCCTCGACCTCGCCGACGGTGCCGACCCGGCCGAGGTGAGTCGGCAGGTCGCCCGTCTGCTCCAGGAGCGGATGGGGCTGGCCGCCGCGCCGCAGGGCATGCCGGGGGTGCCGGCCGCACCGGTGCGGCGTCGTTCCGCCGACAACCGGGGTGGTGACGGCGAGGGCCGGTCGACCGGCGAGCCTCGGCGTCCGACCAACCGGCCGGCGGGTGCCCGTGCGGAGACCGTGGCGGCCCGGACCGAACCGGCGACGGAGCAGTTCCGGCGTCGCCGTCCGGCACCCGCACCGCCACGTGGCCGGGCCACCGTGGAGGAGACCGGCCCGACGGGAAGCCCGGCGACGCTCGGCTCGTCGTACTCCGGCGGGCAACTGACCACCACCGAGTCCGCGCCGTCACGGCCGTTGGACACCGGCGGTCGACCCGGGCCCCGGGTCGTGCTGGACCACGTGCAGGTGAGCACCTTCGGGCTCGACGCCACCGTCGAGGTCCGGCTGATCGCCGGAGAGCAGAGCGCCGCCGGGTACGCCACCGGTCCTGCCGTGGACGGTTACGTGCTGCGGCTCTGCGCGGTCGCCGCCGCGGCGTCGATCGACGAGTTGCTGCGGGGTGCCGGTGGTACCGCCGAGCGGGGACGGTGCTTCGTCGAGCACGCCGCCGTGGTGCCGTTCGGCAACTGTGAGGTGGCCACCGTCGTGGTGCTGCTGGTCTGTGACGGGTGGGTCGAGCAGCTCGCCGGCTCGGCGCTGGTCGCCGGTGACCCCCGGCAGGCGGTGGTACGCGCCACACTGGCTGCGGTCAATCGTCGGCTGGAGGCCCTGCTGGCCTGAGCGGTACGCGGGCAGACTGGAACGGTGAAACCCGCCATCCTCTCGCCCGACCGGCTGCTGCCCGCCCACTCGGTTCCGCCGCCCTGGCCCGGCCGGCAGGTACGGCTCGACGGCACCGTCACCTACGTGCGCGACACCCCGGCCACCCGGCCGGACGCGGAACCGGCGTTGTACGTGCACGGGCTGGGTGGCTCCTCGCAGAACTGGACCGACCTGGCCGGCCTGCTCGCCGACCGGCTCGACGGCCAGGCGATCGACCTGCCCGGCTTCGGGCGCAGCGAGCCGGGCCGGCGCTACACCGTGCCGGTCTTCGCGCAGCGGGTGATCCGCTGGATCGAGCACTCCGACCGAGGGCCGGTGCACCTGTTCGGCAACTCGCTGGGCGGGGCCATCTCGGTCCGGGTCGCCGCGCTGCGACCGGATCTGGTCCGTACGTTGACCCTGGTCTCGCCCGCCCTGCCGTTCCTCGACTTCCGCCAATCGTTGCAGGGCCGGATGCTCCCCGTGCTGGCCGTCCCCCGGGGCGAGCGGCTGGTCGCCTGGCGGCTGGGCCAGATGGCACCGGAGGTGATGGCGCGGCAGGTGATGGAGGCGTGCGTGGCCGACCTCAGCCGGATCAGTGATCAGCGTCGGCAGGAGGCGCTGGAGGAGATCCGGGTGCGCTATCAGGCGGAGCACCACGCAGCGGCCTACGTGCGTACGTTTCGTGGGTTGGTCTACAGCTTCCTGCGGTCGTACCTGCCGGGGTCGGACTCGTTGTGGCGGCTGGCCCGGTCGGTGCAGGCGCCGACCCTTGTCGTCGGTGGCCGCCGGGACCGGTTGGTCGACGTCCGGGTGGCGCCGCAGACCGCGCGGATGATCCCGGACAGTCGACTGTTGATGCTCGACGGTGTCGGCCACGTGGCACAGCTGGAGGTGCCGCGCCTGGTGGCGCGGGCCGTGGTCGGGCTGCTCACCGAGACGGGGGACGCGAGGAACCGGGCCGACCTGGCAGGATGACCGGGATGGTCATCCCTCGTAGCCACCGTCGGCAACCGGGCCGACACGCCCGTCGCGCGAGTTGGTCGGGGCAGGGTGCCAGCCATCGACCCAAGCTCGCTGCCCGGCTGTCCGTGCTGGTGGCGGTCAGCGCCGGGGTGATGCTGGTGGCCGGGGGCACGGGTTGGCTGCCGGGTGCGGCCGATGCCGACGAGGTGCAGGCGGTCCCGCCGCCGGTGGCGGCGGTCGTACCGCCCGCGGAGCCGCAGTCGTCCCCGTCGTCCGCGCCGCCGGTGGTCACACCGTCGCCCACGGCACCGGTGTTGCAGCAGCCCGGTCGGGTGCCGTCGGGCGGGCGGGGCCGCTTCGACCACGACGAGCGGACCGGTCCGGTGCTGGGCAGGGCCGGTGGGCTTCAGCGGTACCGGGTGGCGGTGGAGTCCGGGGCGGGCGTCGACCCGGCGGAGTTCGGGCGGGCGGTGCAGGTGGCGCTGACCGGGCCGGGCAGTTGGGTCGACAGTGGGCGGCTGCGGTTGCGCCAGGTGGAGACGTCGTCCCGGTACGACTTCACCGTGTACCTGGCCACGGCGGCGACGGCGGGCCGGATGTGCGCGGCCGGCGGGGTCGACATCCGGATCGGCGGACGGCCCTACACCTCCTGCCGGGCACCCGGAAAGGTGATCATCAACTTGGAACGGTGGCGGCGGTCCGTGCCGCACTTCGTCGAGGCGAAGGTGCCACTGTCGGTCTACCGGACGTACGTGATCAACCACGAGGTCGGGCACCAGTTGGGCAACCGGCACGAGCGCTGCCCGGGGCCGGGTAAGCCCGCGCCGGTGATGATGCAGCAGACCCTCTTCCTCAAGGGGTGCGTCGCGAATCCCTGGCCGTACCTCGACGGCCGGCGCTATGCCGGGCCGCCGCTGTGACCGGGCGGCGGAGCTGACAGCTGTCGATTATGCGGAGTTAGGCCCGATATGGGTGCGACGATGAGGTCATGCCCTCTTCACCCCTTGATGGGCGTCCGGCGGGCTCGCCTCGACCGTCGGACCACCGGCCTATTCGGCCTCGTGACCTCGCTTTGCCCCTCGGCCTGATGCTGCTCGCGGTCGCCGTCACGGTGGGGCTGGCGCAGGCCGGTGACCGGGCGGCGCGGGATTCGGAGGGCCGCGGTCGAGCCGTGCAGGGTGTGCTGGAGCAGGGTCCGCCGCCGAGCGCGTACCCGACCGCCGGTGCCGGGCAGTTCCTGGTGGCCGGCGAAGACTCACCGGTGTACGGGGTGGACGGGCCGGTCGCCCGCTACCGGGTGGCCGTCGAACAGGAGACCGGGCAGGATGCGGCCGGATTCGCGGCCGACGTCGACGCGGTGCTCTCCGACCCGCGTAGCTGGATCGGGTCGGGCGACCTGCGGGTGCAGCGGGTCGCCGAACTCGACCGTGCCGACTTCACCGTCTACCTGGCCACCCCGGTGACCTCGGAGGTGATGTGCGCCGAGGGCGGCCTGAGCACCGAGGGCTACACCTCGTGCCGGCTGCCCGGCAAGGTGATCATCAACCTGGCGCGCTGGCTGGAGGCGGTGCCGGACTACGGGGCGCCGCTGGAGGTCTACCGGGCCTACGTGATCAACCACGAGGTCGGGCACGAGTTCGGTCAGTGGCACGAGCAGTGCCCGGGCCCGGGTCACCCGGCGCCGGTCATGCAACAGCAGACGTACGGTCTGGTGGGGTGCCTGGCCAACGCCTGGCCCTACCTCGACGGCCAGCGGTACGCCGGCGACCTGGTCCCGTGACCCGCCCGACGGTTCGTTATTCCCGCTCCCGTATGCCGGGCGACGTGTCCCCGCTCATGGCCGACGGCCACGTCGGCGAGCAACAATGGCCCGGTTGCCCACCATCGATTCCGGGGAGTTCACCGTGTCGTTGCCCCCGCTCGTCGAACCCGCCGCCGAGCTGACCGTTGACGAGATCCGCCGCTACTCCCGTCACCTGATCATTCCCGACGTCGGGGTGACCGGCCAGAAGCGGTTGAAGAACGCCCGGGTGCTCTGTGTCGGCGCAGGTGGCCTCGGTTCCCCCGCCCTGATGTACCTTGCCGCCGCCGGGGTCGGCACCCTGGGCATCATCGACTTCGACACCGTCGACGAGTCGAACCTCCAGCGGCAGATCATCCACGGCGTCTCCGACATCGGCCGGTCCAAGGCCGAGTCCGCCGCGGCGAGCATCCGCGAGATCAACCCGCTGGTCAACGTGGAGATCCACAACACCGCGCTGGACCGGGACAACGTCCGCGAGATCTTCGCCCAGTACGACCTGATCGTCGACGGTACGGACAACTTCGCCACCCGGTACATGGTCAACGACGCGGCGGTGCTGCTCGGCAAGCCGTACGTCTGGGGGTCGATCTACCGGTTCGACGGCCAGGCCTCGGTGTTCTGGGCCGAGCACGGCCCCTGCTACCGCTGCCTCTACCCGGAGCCCCCGCCGCCCGGCATGGTGCCCTCCTGCGCCGAGGGTGGCGTGCTCGGTGTGCTCTGCGCCTCGATCGGCTCGATCCAGGTCAACGAGGCGATCAAGCTGCTCGCCGGTGTCGGTGAGCCGCTGGTCGGCCGGCTGATGGTCTACGACGCCCTGGAGATGAGCTACCGCAAGATCAAGGTGCGCAAGGACCCGAACTGCGTGCTCTGCGGCGAGAACGCGACCCTGACCGACCTGATGGAGGACTACGAGGACTTCTGCGGCGCGGTGTCGGTCGAGGCCCAGGAAGCGGCGGTCGACTCCACCATCACCGCCGCCGAGCTGAAGGAGTGGCAGGACGCCGGTAAGGACATCTTCCTGGTCGACGTACGGGAGCCGGCCGAGTACGAGATCGTCCGCATCCCCGGCGCCACGCTGATCCCCAAGGGCGAGATCCTCTCCGGGGAGGCGCTGGCCAAGCTGCCGCAGGACAAGCAGGTCGTGCTGCACTGCAAGTCCGGCGTCCGCTCCGCCGAGGCGCTGGCCGCGCTCAAGGCGGCCGGCTTCCGCGACGCCGTGCACGTGCAGGGCGGCGTGCTCTCCTGGATCAAGCAGATCGACCCCTCCCTCCCGGCTTACTGAGGGTGTAAGGAAGGGCCCCTTCTTAACGCCTCCGGTAGAGGAGGGGCCCCTTCTTAACATCAGCCGCAACGCCCTGCTCACACCTGCCGTCGGGCTGGTGTCGGCTGCCCGATTCACCGAGGCGAGATCAGGTACGCGCCGGTAGCCTGACCGCCGTGGTCGACATCGACGCCGCGATCGGATTCGTGGTGGCACACGGAGACGCGGTGGAGCGTGCCCGCCTCTCCTGGTTGCGCACGGGCGCGCCGCCATCCCCCGAGACGCTCGACAGCGCCGAGGTCGGGCAGACCCTCGGCGGCGGCTGGCCGGCCTCCTGGGGCGACGAGATCGCCTCGGTCGACGCCACCTGCTTCCGCCTCGCCGAACTGGACGACCTCGGCGCGCTGAGCCGTCCGGCCGCCCGCCGAGCCCTGGACTGGCTGGCCGCCGCCCAACGGCGGGACGGCTGCTGGGAGGAGGACGAGGCGCTCGCCGACGTCGCCCCCGAGTGGGCCCGACCAGGTGATCCCGAGGCACGGCTCTACCTCACCGCCAACGCGGCCTTCTGGCTCACCGTGGCCGGGCTGGACGCCCGCGCCGCCGGGCCGCTTGACCACCGGGTCGGCGGGGCGTACGCCGGCGTGGTGCACGCCGCCGGCCAGGCGCTCGCCGCACACCTCAACCCCGACGGCAGTTGGCCGTCGTTCCTGGCCACCGGCTGGCTCACCGCCGCGGTACTGCACCGCCAGCAACTGTTCTACGAGTCCGCGCGGATCAAGGCGGTGCTCGCCGAGCGCCTCCCGCAGTCCACACCCGCCGACGCCGCCTGGCTCGCCTCGACGCTACGCCGCGTCGGCGTCGACGAGCAGGAGTGGACCATGGTCGCCGCCCGCCGCCGGCTGACCGAGACGCAGCGCTCCGACGGCGGCTGGACCAGCGACGACGGCCACCAGTTCGACGTACACACCACCCTCGCCGTAATCCGCGCCTTCCGCTGACCCCACCCCCACCCTCGTCGTCCCCGCCCACCCTCGCGTGATCCCACCGCCCGCGCCACCGCCCGCGCCGCCCGCCGCGCCCGTCGATCTTGCACTTTGTGTCGCGACAAAAACCTCAAAAGGGGGGCGAACTGGCGACCAAAAGTGCAAGATCGCGAGGGGTTGGGCCCCGCGGGGCCTGGGCCGCGAGGGCGGGGGTGGGCCGTGAGGGCCCGGGGTGTGGGGTTAGCGGAGGTGGCCGGTGCCGGTTACTACGTACTTGGTGCTGGTTAGTTCGGGGAGGCCCATGGGGCCGCGGGCGTGCAGCTTCTGGGTGGAGATGCCGATCTCGGCGCCGAAGCCGAACTCGCCGCCGTCGGTGAACCGGGTCGAGGCGTTCACCATGACTGCGGCCGAGTCGACGCGGGCCACGAACTCCCGGGCGGCGGACTGCGAGTCGGTGACGATGGCTTCGGTGTGGCCGCTGCCGTACCGGCGGATGTGCGCGACCGCCGCGTCGAGGGAGTCGACGACGGTGACCGAGATGTCGGCGCTGAGGTATTCGGTGGCGAAGTCCTCGTCGGTGGCGGGGACCACCGCGTCGGAGAACCGGGCCACCTCGGCGGTGCCGTGCACGGTCACGCCGGCCTCGGCGAAGGCGGCCAGCATCGGCGGCAGGAAGTCGTCGGCGACGGCCGCGTGCACCAGCAGCGACTCGGCGGTGTTGCAGGTGGACAGTCGCTGCGTCTTGGCGTTCAGGGTGATCGACACGGCCATCGACAGGTCGGCGGCGGCGTCGACGTAGACGTGGCAGTTGCCCACCCCGGTCTCGATCACCGGCACGGTGGACTCCTCGACCACGGTCCGGATCAGCGACGCCCCGCCGCGCGGGATCAGCACGTCCACCAGGCCTCGGGCGCGCATCAGTTCCTTGACCGAGTCGCGGGTGCTGGAGTCGAGCAGTTGCACCGCGTCCGCCGGCAGACCGGCGCCGGTGATGGCGTCGCGCAGCACCGCCACCAGTGCCGCGTTGGAGTGGGCGGCCGACGACGAGCCGCGCAGCAGCGCCGCGTTACCGGACTTCAGGCAGATGCCGGCGGCGTCCACGGTGACGTTCGGTCGTCCCTCGTAGACGATGCCGACCACGCCGAACGGTACCCGGATCTGCCGCAGTTCCAGCCCGTTGGGCAGGGTCGAGCCGCGTACCACCTCACCCACCGGGTCGGGCAGCGCGGCCATCTGGCGCAGCGCGTCGGCGATGCCGGCCATCCGGCTCTCGTCGAGGGCGAGCCGGTCCAGCACGGCCGCGCTCAGTCCGGCTTCGCGTCCGGCCGCCAGGTCCGCGGCGTTCGCGGCCAGGATCTCCGGGGTACGCGTCACCAGCGCGTCGGCCATCGCGTTCAGCGCGGCGTCCTTGGCGGTACGCGTCGTCACGGCCAGCGTCTCGGCTGCGGTCCGTGCCCGACGTGCCTGCTCGCTCACGCTCATCCCATGCTCCTCACAGTGTTAGGAGGGGGCCCTTTCAATACACGAGGCGTTAATAAGGGGCCCTTCCTTACCAGCATCTACAGCAGTACGAGGTCGTCGCGGTGGACGACCTCCCGTTCGTACGCCGGGCCGAGCGCCGCGGCGAGGTCGGCGGTGGAGCGTCCGAGCAGGCCGGGCAGCTCGACCGCGTCGTAGTTGACAAGTCCTCGGGCGACCGGGGCGCCGGCGGTGTCGACCAGGTCGACGGGGTCCCCGGCGGTGAACGCCCCGTCGACGGCGGTGATCCCGGCCGGCAGCAGCGACTTGCGTCGGCCGACGACGGCGGCGACCGCACCCGGGTCGAGGTGCAGCCGGCCCCGGGGCGAGGTCGCGTGGGCGAGCCAGAACAGCCGGGCCGCCGGCCGTTTGGAGCTGGGGTGGAAGAAGGTGCCGACCGGCTCACCGGCCAGCGCCGCGACGGCCTGCGTGGCGGAGGTGAGCACCACCGGGATGCCGAATCCGGTGGCGATCCGGGCCGCCTCGACCTTTGTCACCATGCCGCCGGTGCCGACGCCGGAGCGGCCGGTGCCGCCGATGTCGACGCCGGCCAGGTCCGACTCGTCGCGTACCTCGGCGATGCGGCGTGCGCCGGGTCGCGACGGGTTGCCCGTCCAGAGGGCGTCGACGTCGGAGAGCAGCACCAGCAGGTCGGCGTCGACGAGCGCGGCTACCAGGGCGGCCAGCCGGTCGTTGTCGCCGAACCGGATCTCCTCGGTGGCGACCGTGTCGTTCTCGTTGACGATCGGTACGGCCCGCAGGTCGAGCAGCTTGCGCAGGGTGCGGTACGCGTTGCGGTAGTGCGCCCGTCGGGTCACGTCGTCGACGGTCAGCAGCACCTGCCCGACGGTGCGACCGTGCCGCGCGAACGCGGCGGCGTACCGGCCGATCAGCAGGCCCTGGCCGACGCTGGCGGCGGCCTGCTGGGTGGCCAGGTCGCGCGGACGCCGGGCCAACCCGAGCGGTGCGAGACCGGCGGCGATCGCGCCGGAGGAGACGAGCACCACCTCGCGGCCATCGGCGGTACGCGTGTCGAGCGCGTCGACAAGCGCGTCGAGACGCTCGTCGTCCAACCCGCCGGTGGCGGTGGTCAACGAGGAGGAACCGATCTTGACGACGACCCGTCGGGCCGTGGTGACTGCGTCGCGCACCCGCCTATTCTGCGCTGTCGTCGGTGAGCCACCCGTCGGCGTTCCCATACTCTGGCTGGTCGTGACACCAGACGAGTACGTCGAGGCGGTGCTGGAACTGGTCGACCGGATCCCGCCCGGTCGGGTGATGTCGTACGGGGCGGTGGCCGACGCGCTCGCCGAGCGCTCGGGTCGGGCGTCCGCCCGGCTGGTCGGCTCGATCATGGCGCGGCACGGTGCTGCCGTCGGATGGCACCGGGTGGTCAACGCCAGCGGTGCGATGCCGCCCCGGATCGCTGCCGAGGCGCGGGCGCGCTGGCTGGCCGAGGGTACGCCGCTGCGTAAGGACCGGGTGGACATGAAAGCCGCCGGTTGGCGGCCCGGTGAGGGGGTGTGACGAGAGCCATAACGTGAGTAACATTCGGCGCCATGACCGCACCGCCGAGTGGATCCGGCGCACCGGCCCTGCCCCGCAAGGTGCACGCCGGCTATGCGCTCGGCTCGCTGGCCACCGGGGCGTTCGGCACCGTGCCGGGGCTGTTGCTGCTGCCGTACCTGACCGACACGCTCGGCGTGGCCGCGGGCGTCGCGGCGCTGCTGGTGCTCCTGCCGAAGGCGTGGGACGTGCTGGTCAACCCGGTCGCCGGGCGGATCTCGGATCGGACCCGCTCCCGCTGGGGTGCCCGCCGGCCGTACCTGCTCGTCGGTGGGCTGGCGCTGGCCGTACTCTTCGGGTCGATCTTCGCGGCGCCGTTCGGTGCCGGGTCGGCGGCCGGGGCGTACGTCGCCGTCGCCTTCCTGGCCACGGCGACCGCGTTCGCCTTCTTCCAGGTGCCGTACGTGGCCATGCCGGCCGAGTTGACCAGCGACTACGCCGAACGTACCCGGATGATGACCTGGCGGATCGCGGTGCTGGCGCTGGCCATCCTGGTCTCCGGCGCGGTGGCCCCACTGGTCCGCGACGCGGCCGGCGGTGGTCTGCCCGGACACCGCTGGATGGGGCTCTTCGTCGCCGCGCTGATCGCGCTCGGTGCGGTCGGCGCGTTCCTGGGCACCCGGTCCGCGCCCCAGCAGGTGGTCACCGAGAGCGAGCCCAGCCTGCGCGCCCAACTCGCGGTGGCCGGCCGCAACCGACCGTTCCGGGCGCTGCTGCTCTGCTTCGTGGTGCAGTCCGCCGGGGTGGCGACGATCCTCGCCGGGGTGCAGTACTTCGCCGACCAGATCCTGCGCGACCCGAAGACCGGCCCGACCCTGCTGTTCCTCTGTTTCGTCGGGCCCGCGCTGGTGGTGATGCCGCTGTGGTCACGGGTGGGCGCCCGGTTGGGCAAGCTCGCCGGGCTGGTGATCGCGTCGCTGATCCTGGCGGGCGGTGGGCTGGCGCTGGTCGCCGCGCCGCTGCTGCCCGCCGCCGTGATCTACCTGCTGGTCGCGTCGATCGGTGTCGGGTACGCAGGGCAGCAGGTGTTCGCGCTGGCCATGCTCCCGGACTGCATCGCGTACGACACCGCCCGGACCGGTCGCCGTCAGGCCGGCGTCTTCACCGGCCTGTGGACCGCCGGGGAGACCTTCGGCCTGGCGCTGGGCCCCGGCATCTACGGCCTGGTCCTCGCCCTGACCGGCTACGTCTCCTCCACCACCGGCACCGCCACCGCCCAGTCCGACACCGCCCGCCTCGGCGTCCTCCTCGGCTTCACCATCCTCCCCGCCATCCTCATCGCCCTACCCACCCTCCTCCTCCGCCCCTACAACCTCACCGAAGACCTCCTCGCCACCCTCCCCACCCCCACCCCTTTGTCCGCCGATCATGGAGTTGTGGTCGGGACAAAAGCCGCCAACCACCACGAAGAGGGGACGACAAGTCCATGATCGACGAGAGTATGGGGGCGTTGCCCGCGCGCGGTGTGGCGGCGGAGCGGGTGTTGGGGGAGGTACGGGAGCTGCGAGGGCTGGATCGGCCTACGCATGGGGGGCGGTTGTTCGCCTATGTGTACGACCCGGGGGTGGCGGGGCTGGACGAGTTGGCTGCCGCCGCCTACGCCGAGAGTGCACATGTCAACGGGCTCGATCCGACTGCATTTCCGTCGCTGTTGGCGATGGAGAACGCGCTGGTGGGGGCGGCGGCTCGGGTGCTCGGTGGTGGGCCGGGCACGAGTGCGCCGGAGGTGGTCGGGAGCGTCACCAGTGGGGGCACCGAGTCACTGATCCTTGCCGTGAAGACGGCCCGGGACGCCCGGCCGGAGATCGACACGCCCCGGATCGTGGTGCCGGCGAGCGCACACGCGGCGTTCGCCAAGGCGGCGCACTACCTGCGGGTGGAGATCGATTCGGTGCCGATCGACCCGGAGACGCTTCGGCCGGCGGTCGCCGACGTGGCCGCCGCGATCAGGCCCGACACGGTCCTGGTGGTCTGCTCCGCCCCGTCGTACGCGCACGGCGTCGTCGACCCGGTCACGCAGATCGCCGAGGTGGCCGCCGCAGCCGGGGTGCGCTGCCACGTCGACGCCTGCTTCGGTGGCTGGACCCTGCCGTACCTGCGCCGACTCGGCGAGCCGGTGCCCGCGTTCGACTTCGCCGTACCCGGCGTCACCTCGATCTCGGTGGACCTGCACAAGTACGCGTACGCCCCGAAGGGCGTCTCGGTGCTGCTGCATCGCGATCCGGCGCTGCGGGCACCGCAGTACTTCGCGTACGCCGACTGGCCCGGATACACGATGATCAACCCGGTGATCTCCTCGACCCGCTCGGGTGGGCCGATCGCCGCCGCGTACGCCACCCTGCGGCACCTCGGCGACGACGGCTACCTGGAGCTGACCCGGCGAACCCGCGACGCCGTGCAGGTGCTGGCCGACGCCGTACGCGGGGTCGACGGGTTGCGGCTGATCACCGAGCCGGAGTCGACCGTCGTCTGCTTCACCGGCACCGACTCCGGGCCGGACCTGTTCGTCCTGGTCGACGAGCTGGCGGCCCGGGGCTGGCACACCCAACCCCAGCTCACGTACGCCGGACTGCCGCGCAGCGTGCACCTGACGGTGACCGCGGCGGTGGCCCCCCGCGCGGCGGAGTTCGCCGCCGACCTGGCCGAGGCGGTCGCCGCGGCCGCAGTCGCCGGGCCGGTCACCCTGCCACCGGAACTACTCGCGCTGGCCGGTGCGCTCTCCCCGGAGGCGCTCACCGGTGACCTGGTCGCGGGCCTGGCAGCCGGGCTGGGCCTCGGCGTGGTCGGCGGGCCGGACTCCGGCGCAGGCGGTGGGCTGCCGGAGCGGATGGCGCCGGTGAACACTCTGCTCGACGCCGCGCCACCGGCGCTGCGCGAGCGGCTGCTCGTCGAGTTCGTCAGCCTGCTGCAACGCCCGTCCTACTGACCGGCCGGTGTTAGGAAGGGGCCCCTGTACAACGCCAGGCGTTAACAGGGTGCCCTTCCTTACCGAAAGGGCTGTGGTTGACTGTCGGGGAAACGGAAGGGGGCGGTCGTGCAGCTACCGGCGGTGCTCGGCGAGCCGATCCGGTTCGTGCTCAACTGGGGCCGGCGCTACTCGCTCTGGGTCTTCAACTTCGGGCTGGCCTGCTGCGCCATCGAGTTCATCGCGACGAGCATGTCCCGGCACGACTTCATGCGTCTCGGCGTCATCCCGTTCGCCCACGGGCCCCGCCAGGCCGACCTGATGGTGGTCTCCGGCACCGTCACCGACAAGATGGCCCCGGCGATCAAGCGGCTCTACGACCAGATGCCCGAGCCCAAGTACGTCATCTCCTTCGGCGCCTGCTCCAACTGCGGCGGCCCCTACTGGGACTCGTACTCGGTGACCAAGGGTGTCGACCAGCTCATCCCGGTCGACGTCTACGTGCCGGGCTGCCCGCCCCGGCCCGAGGCGCTGCTGCACGGCATCCTCCGGCTCCAGGAGAAGATCGCCGCCGAGCAGTCCGGCATCGGCGGGGTGCCGCGCCCCGACCCGCTCGCCCCGCCCACCGACACCGCGCCCGGCGACCTTTCGCCCGGCGGCGGCGTGATGCCGCGCTCCACCGCCTCGCTGACCGCCCCGCCGGTCCGCCCGCCGAACGCCTGATCCGCCGTCGAGGTGGCGGCCGGGAGCTAGCGTACGGATCATGACCGACCTCGCGGAGAAACGTTCCGCCTTCATCGTCGAGGTGCTGGCCCAGGAGTTCGGCGCGCTGATGGCGCTCGACCCGGCCGCCTTCCGCCGTAAATTCCGCAAAATGGCTGCCTCCCCGTTCGCCTTCTACCGGGGCAGCGCCAGCCTCTTCTACGCCGACCAGCGTGGCGACTTCGCCGACGACCGCTTCCTCGACGACCAGACCAGTCGAGTGTGGATCCACGGTGACCTGCACGCGGAGAACTTCGGCACGTACATGAACGGCTCCGGCCAGCTCGTGTTCAACGTCAACGACTTCGACGAGGCGTACGTCGGACCGTTCACCTGGGACCTGCGACGCTTCGTCGCCAGCGTGGCGCTGATCGGCTACACCAAGGCGCTCTCCGATCGGGTGATCAGCGAGCTGGTGGCAGGCTTCGCCGAGAGCTACCTGACCGAGCTGCGGGCCATCGCCGAGGGCGGTGACGACGCCATCGGGTCGATCACCCTGGACAACGCCGACGGTGTGCTGCGCCGGGTGCTCCAGCAGGCCCGGCTCAACACCCGGGTCGACCTGCTGCGGGAACAGACCACCATCGACGCGTACGAGCGGCGGTTCTCCCTGCGCGACGGGGTGTACGAGGTCGACGGCGACGTACGGGCCAAGGTGTGTGCGGCGTTCGAGGCGTACCTGGACACCCTGCCGGCGGCGACCGCGCAGAACCGGCCCTTGGCGGCGCAGATCAAGGACGTGGTGCTGCGCAAGGGCGTGGGCATCGGTTCGGCCGGGCTGCCCTCGTACAACCTCCTGTTGGAGGGGCACACGCAGGCGCTGGAGAACGACGTCATCATCTACATGAAGCAGGCTCAGGTGCCGGCGGTCGCCCGGCACGTCGACGACGAGGGGGTCCGCGGCTACTTCCGCCACCAGGGCCACCGCACCGCCGAGTCGCAGCGGGCCCTGCAGGCGCACGCCGACCCATGGGTGGGCTTCACCGAGCTGGACGGGGTGGGTCAGCTCGTCGCCGAGGTCTCCCCGTACGCCGCCGACCTGGACTGGGCCGACGTCAACGAGCCCGAGGAACTGGCCGGCGTGCTGGCCGACCTGGGTCGGGCGGTCGCCCGGATGCACTCGGTCGCCGACGACGAGTCCAGTCACGACCTGGTCGACTACTCGACCGAGGAGGCGATCGTCGCGGTGGTGGCCGCCGACCCGGCCGGCTTCGTCGCGCACCTGGTCGACTTCGCCCACGCGTACGGGGTCCGGGCTCGCCAGGATCACCAGCTCTTCGTCGACCTGTTCCGCAACGGTCGGCTGCCCGGCATCTGACGCGTGTCGTCCCCCGGTCGGCGGGTCAGGCGGTGAAGTCGAGGACCACCTTGATGTCCTGCGGGCCGGGGGAGTACGCGGCGGCGTACTCGGACAGCGGCACCCGCCGAGTGATCAGCGAGGCCAGCCACGACCGGTCGGCCCGGGACAGCGCCTTGGCAGCGTCGTCCCAGTGCCGCCGGTTGGCGTTGACCGAGCCGAACACCACGTTGTTCTCCAGGACCAGGGTGCGGTTGAGCGAACCGGCGTCGAGGTCGACGGTCCGGCCGCCGCTGGAGACCCCGGCCAGGCAGACGATCCCGGTGGGCGCGACCTTGTACATCGCTTCGAGGACGACCGCCGGTGCGCCGGTGCACTCGACGATGACGTCCGGTTCGAGATCGAGCTGGTCGATCGAGCCGGCGTGGTAGGTGGCGCCGAGCGCGCCCGCCAGCGCCGGCTTCGGCCCGTCGGTGGCCAGGTCGAGCACGTGTACGGAGAGACCGCGCTGACTGGCCAGCAGGGCGGCCAGCAGGCCGATCGGGCCGGCTCCGGTGATCAACGCCGTACGCGGCTGCCACTCCGCCCGCTGCCCGATGCGGAAGATGTGGTCCCACGCCTTGACCACCACGCTCGTCGGTTCGAGCAGCACACCCACCTCGCCCAGAGTCGAGTCCAACCCGACGGCGAAGCGCGGCTGGAGTCGCCAGCGTTGCCGAGCGAAGCCGGGCAACGCCTTGATGCCGTGCTCGGTGAACATGCCGTTGCGGCACATGTCCCACTCGTCGACCGCGCAGTTCGGGCAGGGCACCGGATCCGGATGGCGGACGATCCCGGCCACCAGTTCGCCGGGCTGCAACGTGCCGGTCGGGTCCTCGATCACCCGGCCCAGCGACTCGTGCCCGAGCACCAGATGATCCGTGCCGGGTGGGGCCTCGCCGTATTTGCCCTCGATGATTTCGAGGTCCGTGCCGCAGACCCCCACCGCGACCGCCTCCACCAGGATCGAACCCTCCTCCGTGGTCGGCTCCGGGTAGTCGTCGAGCAACCGCAGCGAGCCGGGTACCCCTGGAATGACAGTCACAGCGCGCACGCCCCCATCCTGGTCCGCAGCCGCCGCACCCCGCCGGAAAAGCCGGGATTGCCACCCGGCTGCGTGCCCTGCCCTGTCGTCCACGTCGCACCGGGGCAGCGCGGCAGGCCGGGTGCGGCCATAGGATCAGCTGCATGACACCGGAAGAGGCCGGCCAGCGGCTCGTCGCGCTGCTCGCACCTGTCGAGGCCACCGCGACGGTCTCCGGAGGTCAGGCGCATGCGCGGGCCACCGTCGACGTACCTGCTTCGGGGTGGCGGGCGGCGCTGCTGGCCGCGCGCGACGACGCCGAGCTGGCCTGCGACTTCTTCGACTGGCTCTCCGCCGTCGACGAGCTGGCCGAAGGCTTCGACGTGGTGGCCCACCTCTGGTCGACCACGCACCGGCACGGTCTGCTGCTGCGGGCGCGGGTGCCCCGGGCGACACCGACCATCGACTCGGTGGTGTCGGTCTATCCCGGCGCGGCCTGGCACGAGCGGGAGACCCACGAGATGTTCGGCATCGACTTCGCCGGGCACGACGACCTGCGCCCGCTGCTGCTGCCACCGGAGTTCGAGGGTCATCCGCTGCGCAAGGAGTTCGTGCTCGCCTCCCGGGTCGCCAAACCCTGGCCCGGCGCGAAGGAACCGGGCGAGTCCGAGGCGGGAGGTGGCCGCCGACCGATCCGGCCACCCGGCGTACCCGCCCCGGGGGAGTGGGGCACCACCCCGACCCCGGCCGGTGCCGGTGGTGCCGGAGAGGGCCCGCGCGGCGGCACCCCGGCTCGACCCGCCCGGGAACGACCGGCCCGCCCGGCCCCGGGCGCACGCACCCCCCGTACCCCCGGTGTCCCGGCCTCCCCCGAGGCTGGCGCGACCCCCGCTCCGGCGGGCGACGGCCCGGCGACCCACGTCGAGGGCGGGCAGCCAGACGAGGGGGGTACGCCCTGATGCCACTGTGGCTGGAACTGGTGATCCGGATCGGCGGCGTGCTCGTCGCCTTCCTCGTGCTGCCGCTGCTGGTCGGACAGGCCGAACACAAGGTGATGGCGCACATGCAGGGCCGGCTCGGCCCGATGTACGCGGGCGGGTTCCACGGCTGGGCGCAGCTCGTCGCGGACGGGGTGAAGTTCGTACAGAAGGAGGACGTCACCCCGCGTGCCGCGGACCGGCCGGTGTTCCGGCTGGCGCCGGCGGTGGCCCTGGTGCCGTACCTGCTGGCCCTGCTGGTCATCCCGCTCGGCCCGAACGATCTGGTGGGGCAGCCGCTCGACGTCGGTCTGTTCTTCGTGCTCGCGGTGGTCGGCGTGGGCGTGCTCGCCGTGCTGATGTCCGCGTGGGCGTCGGCCAACAAGTACAGCCTGCTCGGCGGGGTACGCGGCGCCGCCCAACTGCTCGGCTACGAGCTGCCGCTGGTGCTGGCCGCCGCCTCGGTGGCGATGGCTGCCGGGACGCTGAGCCTCTCCGGCATCGTCGAGGCGTGGCAGCCGTGGTGGCTGATCTGGCAGGCCCCCGCGATGGTGGTCTTCTTCCTGGCCGGGCTGGCCGAGATCCGCCGGCCACCGTTCGACATGCCGGTGGCCGACTCGGAACTGGTCTTCGGCTACATGACCGAGTACACCGGCCTGCGCTTCGCGTTCCTGCTGCTCGCCGAGTACGTCGGCATCGTGGTGATCGCCGCGCTGACCACCGTGCTGTTCCTCGGCGGCTGGCAGGGCCCGTTCGCCGACGCCCAGCTCGGCTGGCTCTGGACGCTACTCAAGATCGCCGCCGTCAGCTTCGTGATCATCTGGCTGCGGGTCTCCTACCCCCGCCTCCGCGAGGACCAACTCCAACGCCTCTGCTGGCTGATCCTCGTCCCCACCGCCCTGGCCCAACTGGTCCTCACCGCCGCCGTCCGCCTAGCCCTCTAAACCCCACCCCACCTCGGTCTCGCCCTCGCCCTCGGTCCCGCGATCTTGCACTTTTGGTCGCTGCTTTGCGGCCTGTGCGCCTTTCGTCGCGACAAGAAGTGCAAGATCGCGGAATCGAGGCACCCTCACCCACGCGATCTTGCACTCTTGGTCGCTGTTCTGCGGCTTATGCACCTTTCGCGGCGACCAGAAGTGCAAGATCGCGGGACCGAGGCGGCCCGAGCCTGGGGTGGCTCGCGCCTGGGGTGGCTCGCGCCTGGGGTGTGGAGTGTGGGGCCGGGCGCCCGGGCGTGGGCTGTGTGGGGCGGGGGTAGCCCTCGCGCGGCGCGTGGGCTACCCGCCGGGTTGGGGTTAGTGCAGGGGGGTGTGGGCGGGGTTGACCTGTTCGGTGGGGGAGGGGGGTGGTGGGGGTGTGCCGTTGCCGAAGGGGCGGCCGCCGAGAGCTTCGCGGCCGTGCGGGGTGAGCCAGTTCGACAGGTCGGGGCCCAGCGGCACCACCCCGGTCGGGTTGATGTCCCGGTGCACCTCGTAGTAGTGCCGCTTGATGTGGTCGAAGTCGATCGTGTCGCCGAAGCCGGGGGTGGTGAACAGGTCCCGGGCGTACGCCCACAGCACCGGCATCTCGCTGAGCTTATGCCGGTTGCACTTGAAGTGGCCGTGGTACACCGGATCGAAGCGCACCAGCGTGGTGAACAGCCGTACGTCCGCCTCGGTGATGGTGTCGCCGACCAGGTAACGCTGTCCGGCGAGTCGGTCGCTGAGCCAGTCCAGCCGGTCGAACAGCCGGTGGTACGCCTTGTCGTACGCCTCCTGGCTGCCGGCGAAGCCGCACTTGTACACGCCGTTGTTGACGTCCCGGAAGACCACCGCGTTGACCTCGTCGATCTCGGCCCGCAGCTGCTCGGGGTACAGGTCCGGGGCACCGGGTCGGTGGTGGGCGGTCCACTCGGTGGACAGGTCCAGGCTCATCCGGGCGTAGTCGTTGGTCACCACCTGCCCGGTCGGCACGTCGACGATGGCCGGCACGGTGATGCCGCGCGGGTAGTCGGGGTAGCGGGCGAAGTACGCCTCCTGGATGCGTTCGATGCCGAGCACCGGGTCCCGCCCGCCCGGGTCCAGGTCGAAGGTCCAGCTCCGTGCGTCGTGGGTCGGCCCGGTGACACCCATCGACAGGACGTCCTCAAGACCCAGCAACCGCCGTACGATGATCAGCCGGTTCGCCCAGGGGCAGGCGCGACTCACCACCAGTCGGTAGCGTCCGGGCTCGACCGGGTAGCCGTCCCGCCCGTCCGCGGTGATCCGGGTGGTGATGTAGTTCTGGTCCCGGTTGAACTCCCCGCCCGGCTCGACGTACTTCCCGCCGGTCTGTCTCTGGCCCGTGCCGTTGTCCACCATCATCGCCCTGCTCCTTGCCTGCGCCGCCTGCCGTCCCGGTCCCATCATGGCTGACGCCGCAGACGCTGGCGCGGCAGAAGGGGCGGTGATCGAGCGGAAGGGGCGACCGTGGCGTGACAGCGGTCAGAGGTACCTGGGCGTCAGTTGGGCCATCGACAGGTTCACCGGGAAGGGCTCACCGGTGTCGACGAACTTGGTCCACCGTCCGGTCTCGGTGTAGACCTCGTGCACCGGATCGATCCGGTGGGTGTGCACCACCAGACCGGCCGGATCGGTCTCGATCCGCCAGTAGTAGGGGATGCCGGCCTGGGCGTAGAGCGCCGGCTTGAGCACCCGGTCGATCGAGCGGGTGCTCGGTGACACGATCTCGACGGCGAGCACCACCTCGTGCGGCTCGTATCGTGCGGGCCGCCGTTGCGCCGCCGGTGCGGTGATGACCAGGACGTCCGGGATGAAGGACCGGGTGCGGTTGATCCGCACCTCGACGCCCTGGGTCACCTCGTACTCGTCCGGGCACTCCGCTTCGAGCGCGACGCCGAGGCGCATGGCGATGGTCTGGTGGGCGGCGGTGGGGGAGGGGGACACGAGCAGCACTCCATCGAGCAGTTCGCGGCGGCGGCCGTCGTCGGGCAGGGCGTCGAGGTCGTCCGTCGTCCACTCGCCCGACGGTGGCTGGTCGTCGTGCAGCGCGGCGGTCATCTGACGGGTCCTTTCCGATGTGTCGTTCTCTCCCCGTGGTCACGGTACTACCGGCAGAGGCCGGGTGGTGGTCGCGCGCGCCGTGGCCACAGGGCAGGATGGTCGACATGAGCGAGCGAAGCGAGCCGGCGGGGGTGCCGGGCAGCGGGCTGGTCAAGGGCCTGGCGGTCACGCTCAAGACGATGACGAAGCGCTCCACCACCCAGCAGTATCCGGACGTCGCCCCCGAGCTGCCGCCCCGCTCACGTGGGGTGATCGCACTGCTGGAGGAGAACTGCACGGTCTGCATGCTCTGCTCCCGCGAGTGTCCGGACTGGTGCATCTACATCGACTCGCACAAGGAGGAGGTGGCGGTGCCCGGCGCCGCCCGTCCTCGCCAGCGCAACGTGCTCGACCGGTTCGACATCGACTTCTCGCTCTGCATGTACTGCGGCATCTGCATCGAGGTCTGCCCGTTCGACGCGCTCTACTGGTCGCCCGAGTTCGAGTACGCCGAGTACGACATCAAGGACCTGCTGCACGACAAGGATCATCTCGGCGAGTGGATGGCGACCGTACCGCCGCCACCGGCACATGATCCCCACGGTGAGCCGGCCAAGGAGGAGACCGCCGCCGCGCGCAAGGCCGCGGTCCCCGCCGCGCCCGCCGCCCGGCCGACCGCCCCGCCGGTACGCCCCGAGCCGGCACCCGGTGGTACGGGCGAGCCCGGCGACGGGGAAGGTGCTTCCGAGTGACCGGCGTGGACGTGCTGCTGCTCGCCCTGGGCGCGGTGGCCGTCGGGTCCGGGGTGTTGGTGGTGTCGACCCGGCATCTGGTCCGCGCCGGGCTCTACCTGGTGGTCTGTCTCGGTGCCGTGGCCGGCATGTATCTGGTGCTCACCGCCGAGCTGGTGGCCTGGGTGCAGGTGCTGATCTACGTGGGCGCGGTGGTGGTGCTGCTGCTGTTCGCGGTGATGCTGACCCGCGCGCCGATCGGTGCCTCGGACGATCTGGACCGTCCGGGCTGGCCGGCCGCGCTGATCGGCGGCGGGGTCGGGCTGGGGCTGGCCGCCCTGCTGATCGACGCGTACCGCTGGACCAAGGTGGAGCTGCCTGAGGCGGGCACCGCCGAGCGGATCGGCGAGCAGGTCTTCGCCAGTTGGGTGCTGCCCTTCGAGGTGCTCTCGATCCTGCTGCTGTCGGCGCTGGTCGGCGCGATCGTGCTGTCCCGCCCCGACATCGGCCGCACCCCCCGGGACCAGCCGGCTGAGCGGGCCGGCTCGGGTGGCGAGGGAGGGGCCCGGTGAGACCGGTCATCCCGTACGTCACCGCCGCGCTGCTGTTCGGCCTCGGCGTGTACGGCGTACTGCGGCGACGCAACGCGGTGCTGGTGCTGATGGGTGTCGAGTTGATGCTGAACGCGGTCAACCTGATCCTGATCACCGCCGACACCACGACCCGGGCGCTGCTGCCGCACAGCGGTCAGGTCTTCGCGCTCTTCGTGATCGTGCTGGCGGCGGCCGAGATCGGGGTGGGGCTGGCGATCGTGCTCCAGCTCTACCGGATGCGGGCCAGCGTCGCCGTCGACGAGGTGCCGCTGGACACGGCGCCACAGGACGAGGTGCCGATGGACAAGGTGCCGTTGGAGGGTCAGCGGTGAGCACCACGACGCTGCTGGGCGCGCTGCTGCCGGTCGTACCGCTGGTCGCCGGTCTGGTCGGTCTGCTGCTGCCACCGGCCGCACGGGGCGCGGCCACCGACCGGGACACGGCTCGGCGCGCGGCCATCGCCCTCGGTGTGGCCGGCGCGGCGGGCGCTCTGGTGCTGGCGGTGGCGCTGCTGGTCACGCTGGACGCCCCGGCGGAGTCCTCGACCACCTGGATCCGCTTCGGCGAGCTCACCGTCACCCTCGGGGTACGCCTCGACGGCGCCGCCGCTCTGGTCGCGGTGGCGGTCGCCGCCGTGGCCCTGGCCGTGCAGGTCTACTCGGTCGGCTACCTCAGGCGGGGTCCGCACGACGACACCGACGTCGACCACCGTTACCCGCCGTACGCGGCACAGATCAGCCTCTTCACCGCCGCCATGCTGCTGGTGGTGGTCTCCGGGGACCTGATCATGCTGCTGGTCGGCTGGGAGGTGATGGGCATCTGCTCGTACCTGCTGATCGCCCATGACCGGTGGCTGCCGCAGGCGCCGGCCGCCGCGCAGAAGGCGTTCCTGGTGACCCGGGTCGGCGACATCGGGTTCCTGCTCGGCATCGCGCTGCTCGGCGTCTCGGCGGGCAGCTTCCGCATCGCCGACGTGCTCGCCCACGACCACGGCACCGGCACGCTCACCGCCGCCGGTCTGCTGCTGCTCGCCGGGGTGGCCGGCAAGAGCGCCCAGTTCCCGCTGCACACCTGGCTGCCCGACGCGATGGCCGGCCCCACCCCGATCTCCGCGCTGATCCACGCCGCCACGATGGTGGCCGCCGGGGTGTACGCGCTGACCCGGCTCTGGCCGCTGTTCGTGGCCACCCCCACCGTGCTGGCGGTGCTCGGGGTGATGGCGTCGGTGACGCTGCTGCTCGGCGCGTTCGCCGCCACCGCGCAGGACGACATCAAACGGGTGCTCGCCTGGTCGACGGTCTCCCAACTCGGCTACATGACCGGCGCGCTGGCCGTCGGCTCGCCGCCTGCCGCGCTGTTCCACCTGCTCACCCACGCCGCGTTCAAGGCGCTGCTGTTCCTCGCCGCCGGTGTGGTGATCCACGCTGTCGGCACTGCGGCGATGTCCCGGATGGGCGGGCTGCGGCACAGCATGCCGGTCACCTTCTGGTGCACGCTGATCGGGCTGGGCGCGCTGGCCGGCGTACCCCCGCTCTCCGGTTTCTGGAGCAAGGAGGGCGTGCTCGCCGCCGCCGAGGGTGCCGCCCTGCACGGCGACGGCCCGGCTCCGGCCTGGGTGGGCTGGCTGGTCTGGCTGGCTGGTCTGGTCGGTGTCGCCGTCACCTCCTGGTACGCCACCCGGCTGTTGCTGCGTACCTTCTTCGGCGCCCCGCGTACCCCGCTGACCCATCCGCACGACCCGCCGGCGCTGCTGCGCTGGCCGGTGCTGGCGTTGGCCGTGCCGGCGGCCCTGCTCGGCCTGGCCGGTTTCCCCGGCTGGTTCGCCACCCAGTTGCAACGCACGACGCCGTCGGACGCCGAGGGGGTGTCGGATCTGATGCCGCCGGACGGGCTGATCCACCTCACCCCGACCGTCCTGCTGCCCCTGGCGTTGCTGCTGCTCGGGGCCGGGCTGGCCGGGGCGCGTTGGCGTCGGGACACCGCCGCCGACCCGGCGGTGGCGCTGGGTCCGCTGCGGCCGGTCTTCGCCCGCGCGTTCCGCCTCGACGACGTCCAGCACACCCTTGTGGTACGCCCCACGACCGCGCTCGCCCGCGCGGCCCGGGTGGCCGACGAGCGGGTCGTCGACGGCGCGGTCACCGGCACCGGCCGGGGCGCGGGGGCCCTCGGCGGCGGGCTGGCCACCCTGCACCGTTCCGCGCTGCCCCGGGCCGTCGTCGCGGTGCTCGCCGGTGCGCTGCTGATCGCCCTGGCCGCCACCCTGATCGGAGCAATGTGATGAGCCGCAGCGCATCGCGGATCGGAGCTTGCTGATGAGCTTCGGCGAGTTCCTGCTGGTCGTGGTCCTCGCGCTGCCGGCGCTCGGTGCCCTGGCCGTGGCGGCGATCCCCCGCGACCTGCCCGCCCGGGTGGCGGGTACGGTGGCCGCCGCGCTGACCCTGGTCGCGGCGCTGGCGCTGACCGTCGACCGGGCCGGCAGCTGGACCGCCTACTCGGCGACCCCGCCGGCCGTACGCCCCTGGCACGCCCTCGACGCGGCCTGGGTTCCCGGCCTGGATCTGCGCTTCCACCTCGGGGTGGACGGCATCTCCTGGCCACTTGTGGTGCTGACCGCCCTGCTCACCCTGCTCTGCTGCGGGTACACCTGCTGGCGGGTGCCGGCCGGTGGCAGCGGGCGCGCCCTGGTGGCGCTGCTGCTGGTGGTCGAGGTCGGCATCCTGGGCACCTTCCTCGCCCTGGACCTGGTGCTGTTCTTCCTCTTCTTCGAGATCGTCCTGCTGCCGATGTACGCGATCATCGTCGGCTGGGGCGGCGACGGCACCGACCCGGCGGCGGTGGCGGCACGGCGTCGGGCGGCCCGCAAATTCGCCCTGTACACGCTGTTCGGCTCGGTGCTGCTGCTGGTCGGGGTCTACGTGGTGGTGGCCGCCGCCGGTACCGCCGACATCGTCGCGCTGACCGGCGGCACCGGACTGTCCCGGGGCACCCAACTTGCCGCGTTCACGCTGCTCGCGGTGGCCTTCGCGGTGAAGAGCCCGCTCTGGCCGCTGCACTCCTGGCTGCCCGACGCGCACACCCAGGCCCCCACCGTCGGCAGCGTGCTGCTCGCCGGGGTGCTGCTCAAGATGGGCACGTACGGCCTGATCCGGGTCGCCGTCGGGGTCGCCCCGGAAGGGGCCCGCTGGGCGGCACCGGTGCTGGGCGTGCTCGCCGTCGCGGCGATCCTGATCGGATCACTCGTGTGTCTGGCGCAGACCGAGCTGAAACGGCTCATCGCGTACTCCAGCGTGGGGCACATGGGCTTCGTGCTGCTCGGGATCGCCACGCTCACCGCCACCGGCATCCAGGCGGCGCTGATCGGCAACGTCGCGCACGGCATCATCACCGGCCTGCTGTTCTTCCTCGCCGGGGCGATCAAGGACCGGACCCACACCGGGTCGCTGCGCGAACTGTCCGGGTTGCGGGAGACCGCGCCCCGGCTGTCCGGGCTGCTCGCCTTCGCGGCGGTCGCCTCGCTGGGGCTGCCCGGCCTGGCCGGGTTCTGGGGTGAGGCGTTCGCCGTGGTCGCCGCCGTCGAGGTGGGCGGCGCGCTGTGGATCACCCTGGCGGTGCTTGCGGCGTTCGGTGGCGCGTTGACGGCGGCGTACCTGCTGCGGCTGTTGCGGCAGGTCACCCACGGCCCTGCGACGCCTGCGGTGGCCGGACTGAAACCGGGGCTGGCCGGGGCCGAGGTGGCCGCCTGGGCGCCGCTGGTGCTGCTCGCGTTGGCCGTCGGGCTGGCACCGACCCTGGTGCTGGGTGTCGCCGAGGCACCGGTGACGGCCCTGGTGGAGGTCCTGCGATGACGACGACAGGCGACCGCGTCGACGGGAGGCAGCCGTGAGCAGGGTGCAGAGCGTCGACAGTGTGGCGCTGCTGCCGGCGTACCTGGCCGCCGGGACGGCCGTGCTGGCGCTCCTGGTCGACCTGGTGCTGGCCCGCAGGACGGCGACGATCGTCGCGGCGGCCACCGGTGCACTCGCCACCCTCGTCGTGGCCGTGGCGGTCGGTGCCGGAGCCGAACGCCGGACCTTCTGCGTCGGGGCCGACTGCTCGTACGTCTTCGGTGGGCGGGCCGCGCTGGTGGCCGGGCTGGTGGCGCTGCTGGTGCTCGGGGTGCTGGCGTTGTCCGGGCCACTGCTGCGCGACGGCGTGACCCCGGTGGGGGAGTTCTGCTTCCTGCTCGCCTGCTCGATGACCGGTGGCGTGGTGCTCGGCGCGGCCGGCGACCTGATCACCCTGATCGTGGCGGTGGAGGCCCTGACCCTGCCGCTGTACATCCTGGTCGGGCTGCGTCGGGGGAGCCTGGCCAGCGCCGAGGCGGCGGTGACCTTCTTCGTGGTCAGCGTGGTGGCCACCACGCTGACCCTGCTCGGTGCGGCGCTGCTCTACGCGGTCACCGGCAGCCTGCACCTGGAACGGCTGGGCGCGATCCTGGCCGACCGCTCGGAGTTGCTGGCCCTGCCGCTGACCACGGTCGCGGTGACGCTGGTGCTGACCGGGCTGGCGTTCAAGGTGGCGGCGGTGCCGTTCCACGCCTGGGCCCCGGCCACGTACGACGGGGCACCGCTGCCGGTGGCCGCGTACCTGTCGACGGCGTCGAAGCTCGGTGGGGTGGTCGCCCTGCTGGCCGTGGTGCAGCACGCGCTGCCGCTGAGCGTCGCCGGGCCGGTGCTGGCCCTGATCGCCGCGCTGACCATGACCGTGGGCAATCTGGTGGCCCTGCGCCAGCGGCGTACCGTGCGGCTGCTGGCCTGGTCCTCGGTGGCCCAGGCGGGCTACATCCTCGCCCCCCTCGGTGCCCTCGCCCTGGCCGACGTCGACGCCCGCTCCGCCGCGTACGCCGCCGCCCTGGCGTACGCCGTCTTCTTCGTGCTGTTGGAGTTGGCCGCCTTCGCCGGGGTGGTGGCGCTGCGCCCGGCCGGCGCGGACGGTGGGCGTCTCGACGACCTGCGCGGCGCGGCCCGGCGGCACCCCTGGGTCGGCGCGGGCCTGGCGTTCGCCCTGATCGGGCTGGCCGGTCTGCCACCGGGGCTGGCCGGGCTGTTCGCCAAGGTGACGGTGGTGCGGTCGCTGCTCGGCGGCGACGCGGCCTGGCTCGCCCTGCTGGTGGCGCTGAACGCGGTCATCGGCCTGGCCTACTACCTGCGCTTCGCCGCGCTGCTCTACACCCCGACCGACAGCGCCGTCGCCGGCAACGCGCCCGCCGGTGCGATCCGGCCGGCTCGCGTGGTGGTGGCCGCGTTGGCCGTGGCGACCGCGATCGCCGTGGTCGTCGGCTTCGCACCGCAACTGGTGCTCGATCTCGCCGGGAGCTGAATCCGGCCCGACCTGCCGGTTCATTCCCCAACATGACTGTCACTCAGGTAACTCTCAGTCATGAGACGGATGGTTGACGGGTACCGGGTTGTTGTACCGGTCGACGGATCCACGCATCCGTGCACCGAAGGAGTGATCGTGCACCACAACCGTCTGAAGACCGCCGCGCTGCTCGGCCTGCTCACCTCGCTGATCCTGGCGGTGGGCTACTGGTTCGGCGGCAGTGGCGGCCTGGTCATCGCCGTCGTCATCTCGTTGGTGATGAACGGCGTCACCTACTTCTACTCCGACAAGCTGGCGCTTCGCTCGATGCGGGCACAACCGGTCAGCGAGGCACAGTTCCCCGAGCTGTACCACATGGTGCGGGAGTTGGCGGCCGAGGCACGGCAGCCGATGCCCCGCCTCTACATCAGCCCGACCGCCCAGCCCAACGCGTTCGCCACGGGTCGTAACCCGCAGAACGCGGCGGTCTGCGTGACCCAGGGGATCGTCGAGCTGCTCGACTACCGGGAGTTGCGGGGCGTCATCGGGCACGAGCTGTCACACGTCTACAACCGCGACATCCTGATCTCCAGCGTGGCGGCCGGCCTGGCCGGCATCATCACCATGGTGGCCAACCTCGCCCTGTTCATCCCGCTCGGCGGCAACGACGAGGACGGCCCGAACCCGATCGTGCTGCTGCTCACCATCATTCTGGGCCCGATCGCGGCGAGCATCATCCAGCTGGCGATCAGCCGCAGCCGGGAGTTCCAGGCGGACGCCTCCGGCGCCGAGCTCACCCGTGACCCGCTGGCGCTGGCCAGCGCGCTGCGGAAGATCCACATGGGCGCCCAGCGTCGGCCGCTGCCGGCCGAGGGGCAGCTCACCAGCACCGCGCACCTGATGATCGCCAACCCGTTCAAGGGCGGTGGAGTCGCGTCGCTGTTCGCCACCCACCCGCCGATGGAACAGCGCGTCGCCCGCCTGGAGCAGATGGCGCGCAACACGGGACCGGTCCGCTACCAGCGCTGACCAGCATCAACCTTCGCCGCCCGCACCGAGGTCCCACCGGTGCGGGCGGCACCCTGTCCGGTTACGGGCCATCGGGGCAGCGTTAGGGTCTAACCCGCTATCGCTCATTACACATGTGGAGGTCGTCGGTGGCTGGTCTGCGCCGTTACCTGGGTGTCTGGCAGCTTCCGGGGGCACCGACGCTGCTGATCACCGGCATCATCGGGCGGCTCGGGATCGGCATGACCCCGCTGGCGCTGCTGCTCGTCATCGAGCAGGTCACCGGCCGCTACTCACTGGCCGCGATCGCCGGTGGCTGCTACGCCCTCGCCGGTGCCGCGCTCAGCCCGGTGGCCGGGCGGATCGCCGACCGCATCGGCCCCACCCCGGTCCTGCTCGGCACCGCGGTCGCCCACCCGCTGGCCCTGATCGGCCTGCTCTGGGCGGCCCGCTCCGAGCAGGCACCCTTCGCCCTGGTGCTGGTGGCCGCCGCCCTGGCCGGCGCCTCCTACCCGCCGCTGACCGCCGCGATCCGCGGCGCGTGGAACGACCTGACCAGCGTCGCCTCCGGCCGGTACCACCTGCGCAACACCGCCCTGGCCGCCGAGACCACCCTCTTCGAAGTCGTCTTCGTGCTCGGCCCACTGCTGGTCGCCGGCTTCGTCCTGTTCGCCGACGCCGGGGCCGCGCTGATCGGTGCGGCGGTGGTGACCCTGGTCGGCACCGTGGCCGTGGCGCTCGGCCAGACCATGCGCGGCTGGCAGCGGCACGCCGGGGAGCACCACACCCGAGGCCTCGGCCCGCTGCGGGTACCCGGATTCCCGGCCCTGCTGCTCTGCGTGGCCAGCCTCGGCATCGCCTTCGGCGCGGCAGGCGTGACCGTGCCCGCCTTCGCCACCCGCTACACCCCCGACGACCCGGACAGCCTGGCCGGCGTACTCCTGGCCGTCTGGGGCGTCGGCAGCGCCGTCGGCGGCTTTTGGTTCGGGATCCGCCGCCCGGCCCGCAACATGACCCGACAGTTCGCCTGGCTGCTCGCTGCGGTGGCAGGCAGCTTCGCCGTCTTCGCCGTGATGCCCACCCCCTTGGCGCTCGGCACCGCCCTGGTGGTCGGCGGAGCCACCATCGCGCCGGCCCTGACCCTGGAGAACACCCTGGTCGGGCGGATCTCGCCGGCCGGCATGCTGAACGAGGCGTACACCTGGGTGGTCACCATGTCCGTCGGGGCGAGCGCCGCCGGTGGCGCGGTGGCCGGCCTGATCGTCGACCATGCGGGTGGGGTGCCCTGGGCGTTCCTGTTCGCCGGTGCGGCGGTCGCCGCCGGGGCCGCCATCGCCGCCCTGCCCGCCGGCCCCATCGCCCGCGCAGAAGCCGCCACCGTACGCGTCGAAACCCCCGCCCCGGTCTGACCGCGCTCCCGGTGGGTATCACCGAGGCATGTTCGCCTTCTTCTCGAACCGCCTCGGCTGCCTCGGCTCGATCCTGGTCAGCGCCATCGGCACCATCGTGCTCCTGCTGATCTTCAACCGCTGACCGGTGGCGTGCCAGGATTCCTCATGTGAAGCTTGAGGATCTCGCGCGTCAGGTCAATGCCAAGGCCCGCCTCACCGGAGAATTCGTCCTGCGGTCCGGACGGACAGCGAACGAGTACTTCGACAAGTACCAGTTCGAGGCGGACCCGGTCCTGCTGGACGCTCTGGCGGAGCAGATGGTCGCCCTGGTGCCCGCCGGGACCGAGGTGCTGGCCGGTCTGGAGATGGGCGGCATCGCCGTCGTGACGGCACTCGGTCGACACACCGGCCTGCCCTGCGCGTTCGTGCGGAAGGCCGCCAAGCCGTACGGGACAGCTCGGCTGGCTGAGGGAGCAGAGGTGGCGGATCGGCAGGTGCTCGTCGTCGAGGACGTGGTGACCTCCGGTGGGCAGGTGGTGCTGTCGACCAGGGATCTGAGGAGCCTGGGAGCCCGGGTCGACGCCGCTGTCTGTGTGATCGACCGTCAGGAGGGCGGAAGCGAGGCGCTGGCGGCCGAGGGCATCACCCTCCGCGCCCTGCTCACGCGCGCCGACCTCGGAGGGCACACGTCGAGGATGCCAACGAACACGGTATGACTCCGCTGCACCGTGCCGTGGACGCAGAGGCCGATGGTGCCGGGGGATACCGGCGCCATCGATCGACGGCCTATTCGGTAACGAAGACGCCCACGCCCGGCAGCGTCTCGGTCATGCCCTTGATCCGCAACACCTGCATGGCACGGTCGATCACCGGCTCAGTGACGCCGTAGTGGGCGATCAACTCGCGCCGACTCGGCAGCTTCGCCCCTGGCGCGAACTCGCCGGACGCAATTCGACCAGCGAGATCATCGGCGATCTGTTCATAGCGGTAACGCGGTGGCACGTAACTCTCCTCCCCGAAGACCGAGTCGGCGGCCGGTCAGGGGAGAGGGTTTGCGATGTAGACGCCCTTGCCCTGCCGGCCGTCGATGAGCCCTTCGGCTTTCAGGATGAGCATTGCCGCGCGGATCACCGTGTTGCTGACCTTGTACTGGTCGCACAGGGAGGCGAACGACGGCAGCTTGTCACCGGGCTTCAGTTGGCCGGAGCTGACCTGCTCGCGGATGTCCCGGGCGACCTGTAGGTACGCAGCTTCTGACATTGGTGGTGCTCCCAGCTTGGCGGCTGGTGCAAGCAGACCACGCGGTAGCCCCCACTTGCAACGCTATGTGCTGTCAGTTCTTGACCCTGCGTACATTGCGTCATAAGTTGCTCGTAGGGCTATCCAGCTTGGCGGCCGGGTGTCCCTGCCGTGGGTACTCCGTTGTGGAGCGAGTGCCCACGGCTTCCCTGGCATGTGTCGTTGGGAGGCGCGGTGACCAGAGGTGACCCGTTGCCGATCGGTCGGCGGGTGGCGTATCTACGGGTTCGGCGGAGGCTGTCGCAGCAGACCTTCGCGGACAGGCTGGGCAAGTCGAAGAGCTGGGTGGACAAGGTTGAGCGCGGCGTCCGCTCGCTGGAACGGGTGTCGACCATCCGCGACATCGCCGCCGTCCTGCGCGTCGACGCCGCCACTCTGCTCGGGCACGACGAGCAGCCCGCCGAACTGGTCGACCGCAGCGAGGGCGTCGCCCGGATCAGGACGGCGCTGTCCGCGTACGAGATATCACTGGGCCGTCCCTCCGGTCGCCGGCCGCCGATGTCGCCGCAACGACTGGACCAGGAGCTTGCGCACGCCTGGAGCACCTACCAGCACGCCCGGTACCCACACCTGGTCGAGCTGCTGCCGACACTGTTGACCGAGGTACACCGCGCCCACGCGCAGGCGCCGCAGGCGTGCCGGGCTGCGCTGGTGGAGGCGTACCGGATCACCGCGGCTCTGCTGGTCAAGCTGGGCGAGCGGAGCATTGCCTGGCTGGCCGCGGACCGGGCGATGTCCGCCGCGAGCGGCGACCGGCTGCTGCTGGCGTGCGCGGCGGTGCAGCTCGGTCAGGCGCTGCCGCCCTCGTCGCGGGCCAGGTCGGTGATGCTCGCCGCCGCCTACCAGGCCGCACCCCCCGACCTCGACGCCGGTACGCCCCAGGAGCTGTCGCTGTGCGGCGCCCTGCTGCTGGAGGCGGCGATGATGGCGGCCAGATCAGGCGACGAGCGGGCGACGGCCGACTTGCTGGACGAGGCGGCGGACATGGCCGCCCGAGTGGGCGACGGGCAGGACCACCACCACACCGCCTTCGGACCGACCACCGTCGACCTGGCCCGGACAGCCGCCGCCATCGAGGCCGGCGACACCCGGCAAGCCGTCACCCGACACCAGAAAATCATCGGGTACGACGGCTGGCGCTGCCTACCTGTCGAACGCCGAGCCGCGCACCTGATCGACGCGGCACGCGCCCACCTGCACGCAGACGCCCCCGGCGCGGCGGCCCGCGTCCTGCTGCAAGCCGACCACATCGCACCGGCCGAAGTACGCCACCGCCCAGCGGGCCGCGAAACCGTCGCCCAGGTCGCCCGCGACCCGGACGCCCCCACCACGATCACCCAACTCGCCCTCACCCTCGGCCTGCTCTGCCCCTGACCTCGCCAATCCAGGCGAGATCTCCACAGTCGGTTCGTCGCCGAGCCGCCTTTGATCAGCCTGCCTTCTCGTGCGGTCTGTCGGCAGTGGTCGGGCTGCGGCCAGAGGGCCTGCGGAGCGGCGATTAACCCATGTGGGCGAGAGGCTAGTAGCCATTGATGGCCTTCCGCGCATCGCAACCTTCCGCTAGCGTGGCGCTACCTGGAGTAGCCGTCGGGGAGGGCTCATGGCCAGTACTGACTTCTTCGCGTCCAAGAAGGCGGCTGCCGTCTTCAAGCACGGCATCTTGAGTCGGTACCCGGTTGTATTCGCATCGAAGACAGGCAAAAGCGTCGACGGTAACCGGGTCGTGTTTTTGGATGGGTACGCGGGTAGAGGCGAGTACGACGATGGACAGCCGGGATCACCGCTACTGCTTTCGCGGTGTGCTGAGTTTGTGAAGGGCTACCGTGACGTGCTCGGGTTCTTCATTGAGCAGAACCCGGACAACTTTGCCAACCTCAATCGGATACTCGATGAGAAGGGCGGCGACGCCGACCGGGTCGTCCGGTGCGGCTCGGTTGACGAACACCTTCCTGAAGTCCTGAGGCGCGCCCAGGGCGCATCGCTGTTCGCCTTCCTCGACCCATTCGGTCCTGCGTTGGACTTCGACGTCCTCAAGGCCGCCTTGCTCGGTCGGCCATCCTGGCCGCCTACTGAGGTTCTGCTGCACTTCAGCGTCTTGACCGTGGCCCGTATGGGTCGTGCCGTACATGCGGCTCGTTCGAAGCGCGGGGACCTTTCGCTGGCAGATCGGAAGACAGCCGACCGGCTAGACCGCTTCCTCGGCGGCGACTGGTGGCAAGAACACTTTGCCGCCGTCCGAGACGAGGGTGATGAGCAGCGGGCTACCGAGATCGCCCTAGAAGTCTGCGATACGTACGAGAAGCTTCTAACGACCGGAACGAGATACCGAGCGGTCAAAATGCCGGTGCGACCGAGACCTGACTTGCTGCCAAAGTACGTGCTTGCGTTGTTCACGGCCAGCAACGAGGGGGCCTGGCACTTCGCGGACTCGCTGGGCAAGGCGGGCGTGGAGTGGTCGGTGGCGTGGCAGACGGACCTGCTCCGCAAGGGGGAGAGGTACGGGCAGGGCTCACTGTTCGGCGACGATGAGTTGCCGACCATTGAAAGTCACAGCAGTAGTCATAGCAGCGAGTGGACGAGGATCATTGCGGGCAACCTCGAACGGCTGCTGGAGGAGTTGGGCTCATTCTGCCCTGCCGACCACGTGCCGGAGGTGTACGGCACGACGCTAGGTCAAGCTAGCCTCGGTCTTTCATCTGGGCAGTCGTTCATAGCTGTTGGTCGATGATGTTGGTTCGGGGTTGGTCGGTCGGTTTGCTGGCATGCTGATGGCCCGACGCTGGGCCGGGTTCCTCCGTGCTGCGG
>NZ_JAETXL010000075.1:0-458 GCF_016774385.1 Micromonospora fiedleri | reverse complement strand
CTCGACCCCGGACCTGGCCGCCCCAGCGGTTACACGTAGACCGCAGCACCCCTTTTCTCTGCTTCACCCGCCCCCACGGATGTCGTCGCCATTCGGTCCGTGGCGTGAAGCAGAGCACAGCGGCGTCGTCCACGGGCTAGCGATCCGAGTGTGGCCAGATGGTCCGCGACGCCCTTCTGCTCCGCTTCAACCAGCGCAGTCTTCCCGAGCGGTGGCCAAGTGGTCCGCAGCACCCCTTTGCTCTGCTTCAACCGGCGCAATGGGCGTCGTCGCCATTCGGTGCGTGGGGTGAAGCAGAGCAAAGGGCGCTGATGTGACACGGTCTTGTCCACCATCCGCAGTGTGCTGTTGGGTGCGGCGGGGGAGGCGGTGGATGACGGTCTACCGTTGGTCGTCGAGCGGGGGTTGGACAACGGTGAAGACGCAGACGATGTGGACGCCCGTAGGGCGCGCGGTAC
>NZ_JAETXL010000074.1:0-459 GCF_016774385.1 Micromonospora fiedleri | reverse complement strand
CGGCACGGTAACTCCCGGATCCTCGTCGTCGAAGTGGAGCGCCACCTCGGTCCCGACGACCCGACCGCGGGCCGGACCGGGCGCAACGCCGCCGGTGCCGCCACCCTGGCCGCCGGTGAAGATCGAACTGAACAGGTCGGAGATGTTGCGCCCGGCGAACCGACCGCCTCCGCCGGGAGTTCCCCCGCCGAACAGGTCGGAGACGTCGAAGGGCATCCCGCCGGGCTGGCCCGGCTGGCGGGCGCCCCGGCGGAACGCCCCCGAGCCGAACAGCGACCGCATCTCGTCGTACTCGCGGCGCTTGGTGTCGTCGCCCAGCACCGCGTACACCTCGGAGAGCGCCTTGAAGCGCTACTCGGCCTTGCGGTCACCGGGGTAGTGGTCCGGGTGAGTACTCACGGCCAGCCTTCCGTACACCGTTTTGGACGCATCCACGGCAGCCGTCATCCGCACCCCGAT
>NZ_JAETXL010000073.1:0-459 GCF_016774385.1 Micromonospora fiedleri | reverse complement strand
GCCAGGCGGCCGGGAGGCTGGACAGCGGGCGGGCGGCGAGCACCACCACGAGTGCCTGGCGGATAGGGAAGGCCAGCAGCAAGCCCCCCCCGATGCAGGCCGTGCTCGGGTCGGCCAGCCAGTTGTAGCCCTGGTGACCGCACAGCCCGAGAAGTTGGTTCAGCGGACCGTACAGCGGGTTGAGCACCCACAGGAACAGCACCGCCAGGGCCACGTCGGGGATGACTGTGGGCATGTAGACGGCGGTGCGGAACCAGCGGCCACCCGGACGGGGCGCGGCGAGCAGCAGACCGAGCCCCACCGCGGCGACGAACCGTACCGGCTCGGCGAGCACCACGGGGAACAGGACGGCCTCCAGCCTGTCGAGCAGGAGGCAGTCTAGGAGCTTCTGTCGGATGTTTACGACCCCGATGAACTGCGGGTCCCGGGTTAGGATGGGTCGGTCGGAGAACGCGTACC
>NZ_JAETXL010000072.1:0-460 GCF_016774385.1 Micromonospora fiedleri | reverse complement strand
AATCCATTAGTTTTGCAGAAGCAAGTATAAGATATAATACATATGCAATAGAAACAAAAGCTCCAAATCTTAAAACTTTCTTAATGAATCCACCAGTTTGTTTATCAAACCTTTTCTTAATATCCCTGTAAGCTATACGCCCTACTTCGGCAGCTTGCAAAGACATGATACGCTGTCTCTTATACACATCTAGATGTGTATAAGAGACAGGTATCACACCCTACTGGGTAAGAGCTATGAAGACAGCAAACGCTTCAAACGCTTGCAGGAGCTACGAGGCACACCCGCCACTGCCGATGAGACGATATCCATTCACTCACCAGCCTTACCCGCTTCTAACCCACCAGAAAAGCTTTTGATTTTAAAGCCAGTTGAACAAGAAGAAGCTGAACAGGAAATTATCGTTCAAGAAATCGAGTATCAGGAAGATAGCTTTCTTGATGATATGAGTTTTGTAGAT
>NZ_JAETXL010000071.1:0-461 GCF_016774385.1 Micromonospora fiedleri | reverse complement strand
GGCGATTACAAGGTCAATCCGAACCTGACGTTGACCTATCACTTTGCCCAGCTGGAGGACATTTACCAGCAGCACTATGTGGGCCTGAAGAACAGTTTTGCCCTGGGCGGCGGCGTGCTCAAGAGCGACATTCGCTACTTCGACGCGGACAAGGCGGGCGCCGGGCTGGCGGGCAAGGTGGATAACCGCGCGCTGAGCACGCGGGTCGCCTACAGCTACAAGGGACACAGCCTGGGCGGCGGGTATCAGGAGCAGTTTGGTGATACGCCGTTCACCTATGTCGATGGCACCAACACCTATCTGTTTTCCGACTGTCTCTTATACACATCTAGATGTGTATAAGAGACAGGCCCAGGGCAGCGGCCTGAATATCGAGATGGAAACCCTGGAGTGGGGGACCCAGCTGGAGCGTTACCAGAGCGGCAACTACCAGATGATGTCGTTCTCCTACTCATCGCGAC
>NZ_JAETXL010000070.1:0-461 GCF_016774385.1 Micromonospora fiedleri | reverse complement strand
CCCAGCAGGGCGAATCCGGCACCGAGCACCTCGTCCAGCAGGACCGGGTCCGCCGACCCGGCCACGGTGACCCGGGGCTGCGGGAACATCGTGCCCACCGCACCGTGGCGCCGCCCACCGGCGAACAGGCCCCGGTCGTACGCGGGCAGGGGTTTGAACTCGAACCGCCGCACGAACCGGCGGACCCGGGGCACGGTCTGCACCGCCCGCAGCGCGGTGTCCCGCAGCCACGCGGCGGGACGGCTGCGGGCCAGGAACACCCGTCCGAGCCGGACGCTGGTGTCCGCCCTCGCCCCGGTGTGCCCCCCCCTGTCTCTTATCCCCCTCTCGCTTTTTTTCAGAAACACCGGGTTTCCAGGCCGTGCCGGGCGGCCCGCGCGCCCGGCCCGCCTCCCTATCCCTCCCCCGCGCGCCCCCCCCCCCCACCCCCGTCCCCGCTCCCGCCCTCCCCCCCCCCGCCC
>NZ_JAETXL010000069.1:0-461 GCF_016774385.1 Micromonospora fiedleri | reverse complement strand
TCTTTCCGCTCCACGCCTGGTAGGTCTCCCGGTCGCCGCGCCCGTCCACCCGGCCGCCGTCGAGGTCGAGCAGGTGCAGACTGCCCTCGGCGTTCGGGCGACCCGCCACCGGGTACGCGACGCTTGTCGGCGGGCTGGTCGGCTGCGCCGGATCGTGCAGGTGCCAGTGCGGCAGGCGGGACTCGTCGACCCGGGCGGCCAGCACCGAACGACCGTCCGGCGCCAACCAGTAACCCCGGTGCCGCCGGAACTCCTCGGCCGCGATGTGTTCGGCCAGTCCCCAGACCACCCCGGAGTCCTCGCCGGCGAGGATGCTGTCGGTGCCGTCGGCGTCCACCACCCGCAACTGACACCGGCGTACGCCCTCGGCCTCGTCGGTCACGTACGCCAGCCGCTGCCCGGTCGGGTCCGGCCGGGGGTCGAGGACCGGCCCGACGGCGGGCACCTCGATCACGTCGCCG
>NZ_JAETXL010000068.1:0-461 GCF_016774385.1 Micromonospora fiedleri | reverse complement strand
TGATAGGGTTACGGCGGTTATGGCGGAAGGGAAACGCCCGGTTACATTCCGAACCCGGAAGCTAAGCCTTCCAGCGCCGATGGTACTGCACTCGGGAGGGTGTGGGAGAGTAGGACACCGCCGGACATTCTTCGTTTTGAGGGCCACCCCTGACTGGGGTGGCCCTCAAACGTATATCCACCCAGGACACTTCGTGCTTTGAGGTGGGGGTGGGGGCGGGCTCTGCCGGGATTCGCAGGCACGCCACCCCGGGGCGTCGTCACGCGCGCTGGGCGCTGGGCGTGCTCTGCTTCAATCCACGCACTGGTTTTGGCTGCTGGTTGTTGCGTGGGTTGAAGCAGAGCAAAGGGGTTCAGGCAGACATGCCCGGCTCGCCGGCTGGTGGCATTGTGTGGTGTCCTGACATGGCCCACGGCACGCCGTTAGGGGCGGTGGGTCGGCGCGAGGGTCATGCGGGCGAG
>NZ_JAETXL010000067.1:0-462 GCF_016774385.1 Micromonospora fiedleri | reverse complement strand
TCTGGATTGTTATAAGGGACAGGTTACACACCGGCCAAGATCGCCAGCGGCGAAGCCCCGCAGGACACGCGCATTCGCGCCGGTGGCATGGTCGAGGCCGGTTCGCTGCAACGTTCCGGCGATTCCCTGGACGTGAAATTCAATGTCACCGATTTCAACAAGACCGTGACCATCAGCTACCGCGGCATCCTTCCCGATCTGTTCCGTGAAGGGCAGGGGATCGTGGCGTTGGGCAAGCTCAATGCCGAGGGCGTGGTGGTAGCCGACGAAGTGCTGGCCAAGCACGATGAAAAATACATGCCGCCGGAAGTGACCAAGGCCTTGAAAGACAGTGGCATGTCGGCACCTACTCCTGCGAAAGAGGGCTAACTGATGACTGCTGGACTCTATAGCGCCGGGTTGTACATCCCGGAACTGGGCCACCTGGCCATGATCCTGGCGCTGTGTTTTGCCCTGGTTCAG
>NZ_JAETXL010000066.1:0-462 GCF_016774385.1 Micromonospora fiedleri | reverse complement strand
CAGGCTCTCGACCTGTATCGTAAAGTTCAGTCATCCGGAACCAGAGATGTCAGTCAGGAAATTCGTGAGACTGAAGATTTACTGTAGAGATAAAAACAAGGGCCGGGGAATTTCATTCGGCCCATATTCTCTTTATTGCTGTGCGAAATCAGACTATTACGGCTCAAACGGGCGTCTCTGGAACTGGTCATGACCACATTTCGGGCATAGCGTCAGCACTTCCGGTGTGTAGATCGGGAGATGGAAGTGACATTTCTCGCAGACCAGATTTCCCAGCCCGACCACTTCTCCGCTGTGATAAACCCCATGATGATTGAGGTCCTGGAAAACTTCGCGCCATTCAAGCTGCATTTTATCGGTGATGTCTGCCAGCTCCTGCCACAAGCTTTCTTTAATCACCCGCATAAAGACGCTGTCAGATTCTTCTTTCAGGCTCTCTTCATAGCTCATGGCGAACTCTTC